>JAUYFW010000198.1 GCA_030690835.1 Sulfurimicrobium sp.
GTAATGCCCGCCGTCTACTTCCACTCGCGCGGGAAGCGCATCCGACCAGGTGGAAAATTTACCTTCCTTGCCCCAGCCCTCGATAAGGGAATTGATGTTATCTCCCGGGCTGCGCTTGATATAGACGAAAATGGCTTCGGGAAAAAGCGCCTGCAAGTAAGGCACGCACAAGCCATTTTGATTGTTCTTGTCGATCCAGCGTGGCTTGCCGCTCCAGGCGTAAAAATAGCGTGCTACCGCGTCTCGGTCCTTGAGTGTCGCGTCTTGCGCTGACAGTGCATGCGTGTCCCAATTCTTTTCCGTCAAAGGGTGCAAGGCAACCCAAAAATCATGAGTCTCTCGATTCAGGGAGCCCAATTCGCGGGAAGAGGCCAATGTCTTGTACAGCACGGTGGTGCCGGCGCGACTGCAGCCAATCACGAAAATGGGGCGAACCGCTTCAGGGCGGGCAATATCCCACCATAGGCCGCGCAGGCCGCGCAGTGCTTGTTGGCCGTGATGGCGCATGGTTTTATTGACTTTAAGCCAGAAATCTCTCAAATCCGGTATCCTTTTCACGGTTTAGTTGGCTGATAGCGCTAGTAGGTAGTCAACCTGCATGACTGAGCTGCGTCGAATTATTGATGCGGCCATTTATTAACCTGGCCCTTAAATATCCGGGGGTGTAGGAGGCCCGCCCCGGGCCGATCCAACCGGCCAATCGCGGCGAGGGCGCCGCTCCTACCCGTGAATTTGACGGCCGGGTTAATAAATGGCCGGGCCAATAATCAGGTTACCCCTGTTTCAGCGTACCCCACTTGTTCTTGACGGCAATCTGGTATGTCAGCACCAGAATAATGACCAGATGGTAGTAGTAATCGAAATACGCAAGGCCAAGAAACGCGCCGCCCGTCGCAAAGCCAACCATGCTCACCTGAGTCATGGCAGCCAGGTCGGCTGCCCACTTCCGCTCCGGATCCTTTCGGCATTCCCGGATAACCTTGCTCCCCGTCCGCCATGCCATAAGGCCGATGAGTACGAACAAGCCAAAGCCGATGAAGCCATGCTCGCCGATGACCTCGAAATAGATGCTATGCACGTCGTGTACGTTTCCTGGGTCCGGGGCGTACCGGTGGAAAGTCGGGGCCTGGAAGGTTTCGAATCCCCCCCCGGTGATGCGGTCCTTTGCCAGGTTAAAGGCGGTATGCCAGGCATTGATGCGGCCCATTGCCGAGGCGTCCTGCTGGTAGGTCTTGATGGTGTTCATGCGGTCCCAATATTCCTGGGGCATGATCGCGGCAATCAATCCGATCGCCGCGATGATATAGACCGCAGTGGTCGCCTTGTTGCGGCTTTTTAGCCACAGCAGGCCGCCCATGGCTGCTGCGGCCAGCAAGGCGCCGCGTGATTGTGTCCCGATGGCGGCCAGCCCGGTCAGCACCATACTGGCCGCCAGCCCAAATCGAATCAGCTTGTTTTGTGCCTGCAGGTGCAGGTAGCGAAGCAACGGTACCGTCATGATCAGCGCCAAGCCCATTTCATTGTTGCCGGCAATGAAGGTGGATGTCGGGCCCTGAACGTGATGCACACCGCCTTGCACGATCGTGAAAATTCCGCCTTTGACACCGTAATACGCAAGAGAGAGCGCGATCACCCACACCAAACCCTCCAGGCGTTTTCGGTTCGTTATCAGCATTGCGGTGAGCAGCGTCATGATCTGTATCTTCAAGACCTTGTCCCACTGCTCCCAGGCTAGCTGCGGGTAAAACGCGAAGAAGGTGGTAAACGTCACCCAGCCCAGAAAGATAAGCAACAGGATGGTTTCCGGAGTCCACGGCAGACGTTTGGGTTCTTTCGAGAACAGGTAGGCCATCAAGGTGACTACCGCGGTCATGAGCGCGAATGGAATGCTGGTTGCGAAACCCCACGCCAGCTTGTGTGGATTCATGTAGCTAAGCCAGGACCACAGATAGATTCCATAGTGAGGATGCTTGAACACCAGCAGCAGGGCGCCAAACACCACAGCGGTGACAATGATGTCTCTCATGCTGTTTTTTCCCCTGCATTGAACCAGGTCACGCGTTTCGGTAATTGGATGTCCCGCAGGAGCCCTTTGCGTAAATGCTCGGCTACGAGCCGCTCGTGATGCAATCCGCGATCTTTTACCTGGTAAAGCGTACCCTTGCCCGGCTGCGGCGCGCCCAGTGGCTCGCCCTGGGCTAAACGGGCCAGCGCTTCGGCGTAGATCTCCGCGCTGTCGCGAACGCTGCGCCAGAACAGCTTCAATTCATCATCATCCGCATGTGTTTCCGGGCAGACATGGGCGATGAGCCTGCCGGTGTCGATGCCCGGGTCGATGAAGTGCAGCGTGCAGCCGATTTTCTCCGGCTCGCCGTTGTATAGCGCCCAAAATGTGCAGTCCGCGCCGCGATATTCAGGAGACAGGCCGCCATGCAAATTCATGATGCCGATTCGCCCCATGTCAAGCAGCGGGCCACGGATGAGCGATGTGCCAAATACCGCAATCACATCCGGCTGCAAGCGATGCGCCAGTTCGACGACAGCGGGATGGTTGATGTGTGGCACCTCGGTGACCAAATCGGCCCGCTCCAGGCGAGGCGTCGCTTCACCGAAGAAGAATTTTCCTTCGCCCCCGCCGGTATAGCGCCTGCGATCGCGCAACCAGCGCCATACCTTGCGCCACAGATTATCCGGTCGCAGCAACTTCAGGATTTTTTTCGCCGTCCAGTGGCTGCCTGCCTCCTGAACGATGGCAAGCACATTCGATGCGCCGCATAACCGGTTCGCCACATAAAGATGCCGCGGTGAGCGGCCGCACAGCACCATGACGGATATGTCAGCCATGGTTCCGCGCTCCCTGCTTGACCAGTTGGGTGGCAACAGGCGGAATCGCCTCATCCTTTATGTCCATCATCAGCGCATCGGCGAAAAATTTCGCCGCCCAGTTGGGGTATTCGAAACGGGAGTAACCTCCCCAAATGGGCGAGGATCCGGCAATGCCGCCTTTCACGGCATCATCCGTATCATCGAGCCGTTGGGTGCGCTTCACGTATTCGATTGCGCGCTGTGCATGCTCACGCAGTTCGGGCGCACCAGCATCTTGCGCCAGGCGCGTCCAGTTGAGGCTCATCTGGGCCACGCCGGTCAGGCAGCTATAGCTTGCGCGCGGCTCCCAGTTGTCGGCATAAGTGCCTGCGAGCCATCCATCATCGCGCTGGGCACGGGCCATGCCTCGCGCGGCGGCAAGCGCGGCCGTCAGGTAACGTTCATCCCCCAACAGCACACCGCTTTCCAAAAACCCCCGGATCGCATAGGCGATGGTGTGGGTGAACGGTGCCTTGTCGGGGGTGAAGGCATTGGTGGCAAACCAGCCGGATTGGGTCTGCTGGGTCAGTGCCCAGTCGAGGTTGCGCCGCGCGGCTTGCGTCAGTTCCTGCTCGTTTGCGATGAGGCCGGTGGCGGCCAGCGCCCAGGTGCCCCGGGTGTTGTATACGTGGGGCACGCCGTTGTGTTCGAATTTTCGCCAGACACCGTCCGCATCCTGCTGCCGATGCAACCACCATCCCGCCTTGACGGCTGCTTCCAGACATTCCTTGCGGCCCAGTTGCAGGTAACCGGCGAGCATGCCATGCATGATCTGCCCGGTATTGAAAATGACGGGTTGGCTGCCGGCCTCGCCGAAATGCCCGGGAAAAGCGCCATCTTGTTGCTGAATTGAAAGCTCCCAATCGATCATGCGCTGGGCTCGCGGCACCAATTCCGGCCGACCGAGAATGTTTGCCGCGGCCAAAAAAGTCTCGATGATGTAGCCGGTTGTCTCGGGGTAACTCGGCAGCCAGCCATCCTCAAAACTCCAGCCGGCGGCAACGCCTCCCGCATCCGGCTGGCCCTCGCGCACATCCTGTGCGCGACATAGCCAATCGATGGCGCCGGCAAGATGCGCCTGGTGAGATCGTTGTTCCTGCGCAGCCGGCCGCGCCAGATCGTTCATGATGAGACGAAGATGGCGTGGTCGCCAGGGTTTATAGCGGAACGGCAGGCTTAACAGCGTTGTAGGATTCACACCGGCTCCCATCAGTTTGCGGCGCCGGCCGATGTGGCAATACCCAACCCACCGGCAAGTTGAACATGGCTGACGACATAGCGATGTTTGCCGGACGCCTCCGGTGCGATGTTGTCCACGAGCTGAATTCGGATATTCACATCTTCTCCCATTCGTTCTTTCAGCCCCATTTCGATTTTGCGTAACGACTCTTCACGCCAGTTCATGTTCCGAACTACCAGCACTTCCAAATCGCGCAGTTCGTGCTGAATCAGCTTGAATTCGGCCACGCCTTCCACGGCACGCAGCACATAAATGCCGGCCAGCGCATGCATAATGGTGCCGTCGCTTTTTACCAGAAAATCCGTGCTGCGGCCCACTACTTCGGAGATAACATGCAGACCACGTCCATCGCGGCATGACTCCTCGCTTAGTCGCACCATGTCGCCGGTGCGATAGCGGATAAAGGGTTGAGCCTCGGAACACAGCCCGCTCATGACCGCCTCGCCCACCTCACCCGGCTTGACCGGATGGCCTTGGGGGTCGAGCACCTCCAGCAATATGCTTTCGCTGATCAGCAGCATTTGACCATGCGGCGTTTCATGGGCAGTGAAGCCGATGTCGCGGCTGCCGAACTCATTGGCTACCGGTACGCCAAACACTTCCTGGATAAGCGCGCGCTGGTGGGGGAAAAGCGGCTCGCCCGTGGTGCACACCACCCGCAGATTGGGCAGTTTGAAACGCACCTTGCGTTCCTTTGCATGCGCAGCCAGCAAGGCCACAGAACTGGCGTAACCATAAATACACCGAGGCTGCCAGGATTGGATTGCCTGGGCGTAAGCATCCATCTGTACCGGCGACATATCGAATGCGTTCAGCACCATCTGATTCACCAACCGATCGCGCAAGGTTTTGATGCGATCCGTTTTATTGAGCTCGACCGGCGCACCCCACAAATACACTTCACGCTCGCCCGGCTCCACGCCCCACCAACGGCGGGCGCGCATCCTGCCCGCCGCATCGGAAGCCTGACGCTGCCGCCCGTAATAAAAGATCAACGGCTTGCCACTCGAGCCGCCCGTGTTATAGCGAAATGCTCCGCCCGGTGCCTCACGCCAAACCAACTGATCGCGGTTAGCAGCCGCATCGGCTTTGTCCATGGTGGGCAGTTTTTGGAAGTCGGCAAGCGCTAGTGGGCGCGAAAGGTCGAGCCCCGCTGCTTGAATGCGCGCTGCATGCCAAGGACAATGCTGTACCGCCACGCCAAGCAGTTGTTGGAGTTTTTGCAACTGAAGCTGCTCTATTTCTTGGCGCGATAGCCATTGCGAGCGCTCCAGTTCACGCAAATAAGTAAACGTCGGTCGACGCAGGAGGTGCTCCTGCAAACGGTAGATAGAGCCACCAATCAGCGAATTTATCGCAGTGTTTCTCATTTGTTTTCCGCTGCGCTGTCTGTTCTTTCCTGTGACGAAAACAATGCCGGTCTCAATTCGCGGTAGAGATCAAGATACTTGCGAGCTGTACGTTCGATGCCATACCGCTCAAGCACGTGCTTACGTGCCGCGGCACCGAGCTTGGCGCGAAGTGCCGGTGCCTCGGCTAAGCGGCTAATGGCGTTTGCCAGCGCATCACGATCGCCTGGCTGAATAAATAGTGCATGCTCGCCGTCGGACAACACCGAGGGAATGCCGCCGACAGGAGTAACGATGAGTGGCAGCCCTACTGTCGCCGCTTCAAGCATTGAGATTGGCACGCCCTCGGCGTAGGAGGGCAGTACAAAAATATCGGCGCTGCGCAGCCAGCGGAACTTGGCCTCGCCCACTGCCGGTCCGACGAGTTCGACGCGATCTTCCAAGCCCTCATGCGCAAGGTATTCACGCAACGCCGCGGCAATGCCCGGATCTTCTTCGCCGCCCACCAGCACCAGGCGCGCACCGGGCGGCAAAGTCCTGGCGCAAGCAACCAGATCCCAAACCCCCTTGCGCTGGCACAAGTTACCCAGGAACAGCACGATGATCTCGCCGGTAATTTTTCTCGCTTCAATGAGTGGCGGTTCGGTTACGCCGTTTTCGATCACTGCCAGATGCGCGCCGGGCAAGCGCACCGCGAGCTTCTGCTCCCATTCGCCCGACAGCACCACCACCCGCATCGCGCGCCGCGCAATGAAGCGCGCAATGCCTAGAGCGAGCGGCGAGAGTCCATCGAGAAATGCATCAAAGCGTGCGCCATGCACGTGCAGTACCACTGGCACGCCGCGCAGCCGCGCAAGCAACACGTATGAACCATCCAGAAAGTAGGTGAGCCCGCTACAGGTATGAATGTGAGCCAAGGTGTGGCGCGCAGGGCTCAGTATCCGCCACCATGCACGCCAGAGCGCGAAACGTGCCCCCACTGCCTGCATCAGCGAGCGGCCCTCGGGCGTGCGCTTGCCAGTATCGAACAACGCCAATTCCACTTCACGCGCCAGACTGGATCGCGCGATGTCGTCGATTACCGTGGACATACCGCCGATCATGGGCGGCATGGGGCCCGCCATCACGACGCGCATCATGCGCGAGCACCTTCGCGGAATCGCATCAAGCCGCCGTAGACGGCCTGATAACGCGCCACGCTGGCTTTCCAGTTGCGCTCAGTCTCCACGAATCGGCGGCCCGCTTGTTTCAGTGCGGGCCACTGCCCGGTTGATTGAAGCAAGCCCAGCACTTTATCCGCCAGTGATTGCGGATCGCCCGCTTTAAACAAGACACCCGTTTCGCCATCTCGAATCAGTTCTTTGTGCCCACCCACATCGGATGCGACAAACAAGCGGCCCTGCGCCATGGCTTCAAGCGGCTTCAACGGTGTGACCAATTCGGTGAGGCGCATCGAGTGGCGCGGATACACCAGCACATCCACCAGATCGTAATAGCGGTTCACTTCGCTGTGCGGCACACGGCCGGTGAACACAACCTTGTCCGCAATGCCGAGTTGGCGGGCTTGCTGTTTCAGCGCCTCATCTTGCGGCCCGCCACCCACCAGCAAAACACGCACATCGGGTGCCTGGTCAAGAATGCGCGGCAATGCGGTTAGCAGCAAATCCAGCCCTTCATAAGCATAGAACGAGCCAATAAATCCCAATACTCGCGCCCCGGCCAGGCCAAGCTGCGCTTTCAGCGCTTCATCCGGCGCGCCACCGACGGAAAACTTTTCGATATCGACCGCATTCGGAATCACCGTCACTTTATCCGATGGAATGCCGCGCGCGACGATATCGCTACGCAGGCCTTCGCAAATCGTGGTGACGGCATCGGCACGCTTGAAGGCGTGGGTTTCCATGGCGCGGGTCAAGCGATAGCGCATGCTGCCTTCCGTGGTCGTGCCGTGATCTGCCGCTGCGTCTTCCCAGAACGCGCGCACTTCGTACACCACCGGGAGGCCCAATGCATGCCCCACGCGCAGCGCGGGCAATGCGGTCAATACCGGAGAATGCGCATGCAGAATATCGGGCTTTACGATAGCAATCACTTCGCGCAGCCGATGCGCCAAACTTTGTATCACCGCAGCTGGATTCAGCCCAGGTATCCGGCTCAGGATGCCGGCATGCTTGGGTGTACGGTAGAAGTGGAGCCCATCCACGTCCTCCTCCAGCACGTCACAATTGATCTGCTTTTCGCTGGTGAGATGGAAGGTTTCCCAACCTAACGCGCGCTGCTCGCGCAGAATCGCGGCGCTACGAAAGGTGTAGCCGCTGTGCAGCGGGATGGAATGGTCGAGGATGTGGAGGATACGCATCAGTTCACCTTCTTGCCGCATACCAGCCAGAAACCCAGCCAACGCATATCTTCGTCCGACACCTGCCGGAAAGGTAAAGCGAGGACGGGGCGTGCCGCGCGCACATCGGCAGGGTCGGCCAGCAAGGTGGGCTCGATCGAGATCACGTTGAAGCCGGTTTGCGCAAGGATCAGACGGTATGAATTAACGCGCAGTCGGTTAGGCACGCCTTTGTGGCTGTACATGAGTCGCCAGAGGTAGTCGGGCCAGGTCAGAAAATCCAATGGATTGGCTTGGTGCAGGCCGTGACTTTTCAGGTCGACCTGATGGATTGCGATCGCGTCGCGTTTCATGGCGGCATGCATATCGGCGAACGTGGCTGGCAAATCGTTGACGTGTTCGAGCACGGCGCGGGAAAACACCAAATCGATTTCGTCGCGCAGCCCCGACAACCCGCTGGGGTAGATGCGGTAGCGTATGCGGTCCGGGTTGAAGCCAGATGCTGGGTCTCCAACGCGCAAGAAACAGCTTTCAGCCCGTTGCCGTTCAACTGCCCCCAAGCCGGATAGAAGATCATTGATGGCTGCCAGGTTTTTTTCGGTTAGCTGCATGAGCGGGAAACGGTCGACACAAACCACCACCTCCGCGCCGTGGGCGACCATCAGCAAAGCAACGGCTGGCAGATCGCCTGGGCCGTACTCCAACACGCGTTTGCCTGAGAGGAAGGTGCCAATTTCGGACGGAGCCACGCCGAGTCTGGTGAAATAGTCATCGAAGCAGGCGCGGAAGTAACTGGCCACCTGGCCTGACGATTCCTCTCCAAGGCCGCGCCCAGTCTCCCCGGTGAGCCGCATATACATGCCGGGCGCAAAGCGTGCGAGCTGGTTGGTCAGCACGGCTTTGGCCACACGCTTCGTGTCATGCATAAATTGCCCACTCATGCCATTTTCCACGCCGAATGAACGTTCGCATTCCTGCGCAAGGGCTCCCCATACATCAGTACCGCCCGGATCAAGCGGCGGTAGCTGCGCGGAATCGCAGCGGCGCGGAAAGTGTAGCCGCTGTGAATTGGAATCGAATGGTCGAGGATGCGGTAACTCATTGCTTTAACTTACCTGTTGATTGCGCAAAAATGATTCAAACATCAGCAGCGTCCACAACGCCGTGCTGTAATCACGTAAGCCGGATTGATGCTGATCTACCAACTCATGCAGATAGTCGATATTGAAATAGCCGGTTTGGGCCAGCACCGGACCCAGAACTGCGCTTCGTACTTTCTCTTTCAGCGGGCCACGAAACCAACTGGCCAGCGGCACGGCGAAGCCCATTTTTTTGCGGTATAGAATATCGTTGGACAGGTAAGGCTCCATCGCCTTCTTGAAAATAAACTTTCCTTCGCCTCCATTCTGTTTGTAGGTTGATGGAAGCCCGGAGGCCCATTCTACCAGCTTGTGATCGAGTAACGGTTCACGCACTTCGAGTCCATGCGCCATGCTGGCCCGATCAACCTTGGTGAGAATATCGCCTACCAAATAGGTCTTGATATCGAGATATTGTACCCGCGAGAGTGGGTCTCTTTCGCCGGATTTGGCATCATGACGGTGCAAAACCTCCACGGCACGATAGCCTTGCAATGCACGCTTTAACTTGTCGCTGAACAGGCGCTCGCGCATTTCATTGTTCATGAGGGCGATAATGTGAAAGTAACCTTCCACCGTATCACGTGCCATTCCTTCGAGCGTGGCTTTGGCGCGGAAGATTTTCGGTGCCCAATCCGCTTTGGGGTAAAAATGGCCCAGCATGCCAAATAAGGGACGGCGCAAGGAAGTTGGCAACAGGCCACGCATGCGCTCTTCATTCATGTGCCAGCGATAGCGCCGGTATCCGGCGAAATTCTCGTCGCCGCCATCGCCCGACAAAGCGACTGTGACGGTCTTGCGCGCCAGTTCACACACGCGGTAGGTCGGGATCGCCGAGCTATCCGCATAGGGTTCATCGTAAATCGCCGCCAGCTTGTCGATAAGATCGAAATCATCCGGATCGACTTGCGCCACGTGGTGATTGGTTTTGTATCTTGTGGCGACTTGCGCGGCGTATTCTGATTCATTGAATGCCGGGTCGCCGAAGGAAATGGAGCAGGTGTTCACCGGATTGTTCGACAAGCCCGCCATCATCGCCACCACCGCGCTCGAATCCACACCGCCGGAAAGAAATGCGCCCAGAGGCACTTCGGACACCAAACGAATCTTGATCGATTCACGCAGCAGGCGTACCAGTTCTTCTTGC
The DNA here is from genome assembly GCA_030690835.1 of Sulfurimicrobium sp. Classification (GTDB taxonomy): domain Bacteria; phylum Pseudomonadota; class Gammaproteobacteria; order Burkholderiales; family Sulfuricellaceae; genus Sulfurimicrobium. The sequence goes on from JAUYFW010000198.1 coordinate 10,079, forward strand.
GCTTCCTGTTCCGGGATTGTGGCGGGTTGGAACGGTACATCCCAATATTCACGCGGCTGCGGCAGGGGTTGGCCGCGCTTTAAGGTAAGAGTGTGGCCTGGAGGCAGCTTGTATGAATTCTTGTATATGGTGCGCGGCTCGGCGACATAGCCGTAGGCAAAATATTCTTCGATGGCGCAGGGGTCAATCTCGCGCCCACAAGCAGGATAGGCAGTCAAGGCTTTGAGTTCGGAGCCGAAAATCAGCATGCCGTCCTGTGCGAATCCGTAATACAACGGCTTTACGCCCATGCGGTCGCGCGCCAGAAACAGCGTTTCCTGGTTGCGATCCCACAGGGCAAATGCGAACATGCCGCGGAAACGTTCGACACAAGCCTCGCCCCATTGCTCCCAGGCATGGACGATGACTTCAGTGTCGCAGCGCGTGCGGAAGATGTGGCCAAGCGCCTGCAACTCGGGGAGCAGGTCGACGAAGTTGTAAATTTCGCCATTGAATACCACGACGACGCTGCCGTCCTCGTTGAATAATGGCTGATGGCCGGAGGAGAGGTCGATGATGGACAAGCGCCGATGTCCCAAGCCCACGCCAGGCTCGGTGTGCAGTCCGCCTTCATCCGGCCCGCGATGAAATTGGGTTTGATTCATGCGCGCCAGGATTTCCTGATCGATCGCGCATTTTCCCTGAATATCGAATACACCGACAATTCCGCACATAATCTTATTTCCGCATGCCCCGCCGAATCCGGCCGACCCTTGGCAGGGATTCTTTTTTCATCGTAATACCATATCGTAAGCCTGCATATACTCGTTCACCATTGCCGGCAAGCTGTATTGCCGCTCAATTATGGCGCGCCCCGCACTGCCATGGCGGTCTCTCAATTGGGCATCACTCACATAATCAAACAAGGCTTGTGCCATTGCTCGCGGCGTATTGGCTGGTACTAAACGCCCTGTCACAGATGCTTGAACCAGCTCCGGATTACCGCCCACCTGAGTTGCCAAGACCGGCAAGCCGGTCGCCATGGCTTCAAGAATGGTATTGGAAATTCCTTCCCCGAGAGAGGGCAGAACGAAGATATCCATGGCCCGCATCAATTCAGCCACATCATTTCGCTCACCCATCAGATAAGCATAATCGGAGAGCCCCGCCTGTGCCAATAATTGCGCGCAGTTTTCGCGGCAGGGCCCATCACCCACGATCACCAAACGAACTGTTTCCCGTAATTGTGGATGTTGTTGGATTAACATGATGAAAGCCCGCACCAGCGTCTGGTGGTCTTTAATCGCCGCCATGCGCCCTACCGAGCCGATAATCACGTGCTGGTCACTGGCGAATTGCGCCTGCCAAGGCGGCGCGGGATCTTCAACGCGCCAGGGTCGGAATTTTTGGCTGTCCACACCGTTATATATCTGCTTGATACGAGATGGCTCGACGCCAATCCGATTAATAAGCCATTGCTCAAGGTCGCGGCTCACGGCAATGTAGCGATGAACAAAGGGGCGAATCATGCTGCGCAACAGGTTATATTTCATGTTGAGCCCCGCAACATCGACTTCCCTGCCGTGCTCGCCATGCACGCGGCGGGCAGATACGGTTATCGCTGCAACTATCTGCCCCTCGAGTGCGGCCAAATTGCGTGTATGAACGATATCCGGCTTGAGTTGGCGTAACAGCCGGCCTAGCCGCACATAAAGTCCAAGGTCTTTCCCCGGCTTTTTATCCAGGGAATAAATAGGTACGTCACTGCCTTGTATACGCTTCGCAAAATCAGTGAAACTGTGCAGGCAAACAATTGCATGCCGATACCGGTCTCGCGGCATATTGTTAATGAGATTAACGAGACCATTCTCCAAGCCGCCCACGCCAAGACTATATATGACATGCACGATCAGCGGCGGCCGCATGTTCATGATCCGGCCGCAGCCTGTTTCAGGCTTGTTTCGATGGTCGGCAGCATGTCGTCGATGAATTCTTGCAGTACGGCAGCAGCGGATTCCATGTCGCCATCGTAGGGTGAGGAAAGGATGATCGCCGCCGCATCATCACGCTGGCCCAGCAATCTCGCCTTGGCTTGCAGCAGCTTGGCGAAATGCGCGTTGACGGTGGAAGTGTCGCCGAAACGGTTCCAATTCCATACCAGCAACCGCAGCGTCGGCGAGCGCAGCTTGGTCTGCACGATCCGCAGCGGCTGGCTGCCCATTGTAACGGCGCGTTTGGACTCGCCGACGTTGCTCCAGACGGGGTGTTTCTGGCGCACGATAACGTTGGTCGATGTGACGAGTTCGACACCCTCGTGCTGATGGAGGTAGTAGCCAATGTAGAGGCTGACTGTCTTGGATCCTTTGCGGTAAGTCTGGATCAGGCTGGCGTTGCTGCCTTTATAATCCGGCTGCCAGTCGGACAGAGGCGCCGGGTCTGCGCCCCAGCCATTGGCGGCGGGGATTTCGAGCTTGATCTGCACGGGTAGCGGAACATGGCTTTTCAGGTAGGCGGCATATCCCGGCCACACAGCAGCTATGCCCACGGCAGCAAGGGTAGCCAAGGCGATACGCCGGACTGGTAACGCTGCCGCGTTAACCTGTGTTGCGGCGGGCTTGTCGCCCTTGGCCTGCGGCAAGTCTTCGCGCCAGAAGGCGCCAATCCAGAACAGCAGCAGCATCACCAGGCCAAAGAATGCCCAGCCGTAGATGTAGTGGTCGACCCCTAACGCCAGCTTCATGTCGGAGAGGTGCGCAATCATTACGATCATGTAAGCGCGCAGGCCGTTGGCGATGACCGGAACGATCAGTGACAGGATAGTGAAAATGATGCGCCGCCTGGTGCTGCGGTAAGTGAGGTAGGCGTACAGGCAGCCCAGGGTGAGCGAGGCGATCAGGTAGCGCAGGCCGCTGCATCCTTCCACTACCGACCATTGACCACTGGGAATGGTGAAAAAAAGGCCCTCGCGGTAGACCGGGATGCCAGTGAGTTGCAGTGCGGTAACGGTAAAATCGGCGGTGAAATCCATCATGTACGGGATGAGAAACTCGCCCATCGGCACAGCAAAGAACAGAAAACCCAGTGGAAACGTGAGGGCTCGTGTGACGCGCGGGCCGAGGATGATCCACACCAGCACCGGAATCATCGCCACCAGCGCATATTGCTGCACCACCAGTACCCGCGCCAGGGAGGCCAGCAGCCAGCCGAACCCAAACAGGAGCAACACCGGCAAGCCGCGCAGATCTGGTTGGGGGGCGAGCAATGCAATTTCCTTGCGCCGGCTCCAGATCAAAAAAGCACTGATGGGGAAGATCAGGAAGCCATGTGCAAAGGTTTCCGAACGGTGCCAAATTGCAACCGTGGACGCGGCGGTCTGGTAGAACAGCAGCAGTAGCGCTGTCACGGCAGTGATGGTTAGCAGAGTGGCGATGGCCCAGTTGTTGGCCTGGCGCGCGGAAGCTGTGCTGTCGGAGTGGTTGGCGGCGGGTTTACTCATGCATTACTCCAGCGGTTGTAAGCGTGATGGGTTTTGCTGCGGCAGTTGTGCTGTGCGATGTCACCCCCGGTGCGGGTGAAAGCAATTCATCCACGCGCTCCAGGTTGCGTTCCCATGTGTAGTCCGCCAGGACTCGCGCCCGTGCGGCCTGGCCAATGTTGTTTTGGGGGTGTTGCAGCAAGGTCGAAATAGTGGCGATAAATTCTTCCCGGTCGCGTGCCGGCAGCGCTTCTTCTCCGATATTCGCGGCGATGCCTTCCAGCGCCTGGATTGATGCGACCACTGGCTTGGCCATGGCCATCGCCTCCAGCACCTTGTTCTGGATGCCGCGAGCGATGCGCAACGGTGCCACGACAATCCGGGCATGCGCGAGGTAGGGGCGAATGTCAGGCACCGCGCCGGTCACGCGCACGCCAGCCAGCGTCGCGAGCGCCCGTACCTGGGTTGTGGGTCGGGAGCCGACGATGTAAAAGCGCGCATCAGGATTGCTGGTCAGCACCGCGGGCAGAATTTCTCGCGCAAACCATTGCACCGCATCGATATTGGGCCAGTAGTCCATCGCGCCGGTGAATACCATGGCCGTTTCATCTGAAGGGTAAGGGTTGGGATATTCATGGGCGGGTGAAAAATATCCGGCATCCACCCCATTGTTGAAGAAGCTGGTCTTGGCCGCGCTTTCCGGCGCCAGTTGCCTGAACAGATCGGCCTCCGCTTGCGACACGAACAGCGAAGCATCGAATTCGCGCGCGACTTGCCGCTCATAGTTGAGCAGCGAGCGGCTTTCGCGCCGGTACAGCCAGCTTATGGGCCATGATTTTTTCTCGGCATATTGCCGCCATTTGTCCGAGTCTATGTCGACGAAATCGATGATGCGCCGTGCTTGCCGGGCATCCGTTACGTACTGAGCCATGGCGGAAGAAAATACCAGGACGCGCTCGATGGCCTGTTCCTTCATTACCGTGCCTACCCACTGCTGCAAACCGCTATTGCGATAATAGTCCAGCGTCAGCGGCCGCTTGCCAGCCAATGCGCCCAGGCTGCGCAGTCGCGCGGTGCGCGGATTCAAGGCTGCAAAATAGGTTTCTCCGCACAATTTTTTTACTGTATCCACGTGTTGCCAGTCGTCTGGATCATCGACAAAGGTGCCTAGATGCACGCGATAGCGCTGCGCCAGGTGCTTCAGTAAATGCCAGGAGCGGATTTTGTCGCCCTTGTTGGGCGGGTAGGGGATGCGATGGGTGAGATACAGAATGTTTTGCATCGAACTAACCCAGATTCCTGACGATATGCGGGCCAATTGCATTGGCCACGGACAGGGGCAAACGCTGCCACAGTTTGATGAACAGCCGATACTTGGGATTCAACGGGTTGTGATCCGGCACAGCCTGCGCCCGATGCAACTGATATTCGTAATGCAGCGGCTGCGGTTCGAACCCCCAGTTCTTCTTGAAGTCGAATGGCCCGGTGCCGCGCTTGCTGCGGCCGTAGTCGAAGACCTTGATGCCGCGCTCGCAGGCACGCCGCATCAGCTCCCAGTACTTGAAATCGTTGGCCGCCACATCGCGTGCCGCCAAGGTGTCGCCGGCGTAGTAGGGCAGCACCTCGTCGCGGAAATAAAAGCTCAGCACGCTGCTCAAAACCTGCCCGTCCTTGACCACCGACAGCACTTCGCAGTCGTTGCCGAATATTTCCTTGAGCAGCGCGAAATAGCGCTTGGGCAGCGCGGGCGTGCCATGACGGTGGACATTTTCCGCGAATACGGAAAAAAACCGCTCCACGCCATCGTCGATCTCGCTGGCGAGTCCGGCCTTGATGCCCTTTCTCACCATCGCCCGCTGCTTGCGCGGGATGGCGAGCATGTTCCGTTCCACATCCGGGTCTATCTCCTTGCGAAAGGTCACGTAGAGATCCTTGCCTGGCCAATCCGGGTGCATGGGCTTGAGGTTCCGGTATTCCAGGTGGTCGACCCCTTGCTGTCTTGCCAGCGCCTGCGCGGCCTGGTCCAGCGCTTCCATGGCGGGCTCTGAAAGCGCGGCAATGCCGCCGTAGACGCAAAACGGCAGGGAGATCAAGGAATGGCCGAAAAGCCGGCTGTTGATTTCCGCGAGGGGAAGGACACCTTGAATCCGTCCTTCCGATTCGGCGTAGAGGAACCAGGTTTTGTGTCCGAAAGCGCTTTCTATTACCTTTTGCCATCCCGCACGGTGGAAGAAGGTGGCCTCCGGGCAGATCAGGACGAATTCGTCCCATCTTGCCGCATCCGCGGGCTGCATCTGGCGGATGGTCGGAGTGGGGGCGGCGGGCGGCTGAGTCATCCTAACAACCGCAGTTCAAGCCACAGAGATCACAGAGGACACAGAGATAAAGCGGATTTCGCATCTTTTGAGGGCTCACCTGATGGGCGAAGTGGAGATTTACAGTAAGCAATTGTTTTTCCTCTGTGAACTCTGTGTTCTCTGTGGCTAACTGAGTTTTGTAGGTTCATTCCATTTTTCCGTTCATGAACATCAGTTCGGGCTGGGCCGGCTCGCCCCATACCCGGATGCGGCTGGTCGAGGCAAATGGGACGTTGAGGCGAAACAGATGGGTGCGCGGCATTTCCAGCACCTGGGCCAGGATGAGGCGGATCACGCCGCCGTGGCAAACCAGCAATATTTTTTTCCCCGCGTGGCGCTGGAGCAGATCGTTCCAGCCTGCCGCCACTCTTTGCCCGAATGCATCCAGACTTTCGCCGCCGGGCGGGGTGTGCCGGGCCGGATCGCGCCAGAAACGTTCCAGGGCTTGTGGCTCGCTGGCGGCGACTTGCTCCGCCGTGAGTCCTTCCCAGGCACCGAAACCGATTTCCTTGAGGCGCCCCTCCGTTTCCACGGGCAGGCCGTGATTGGCCGCCAGTTCGGCGGCAAAATCGGCGCAACGGCGCAAGGGGGAAGCCACGATCACCTCCCAGCCAGCGGCGGTTGCCGTAGCTGCGCGCATCTGCGCCCAGCCGTCGGCGCTCAGCGGATCGTCGCTATGGCCACGAAATTTCACGCCGCCCTCGGGTTCGCCGTGGCGCAGCAGATCGATCAGGGTTTCAGCCATCGCTAAACGTAAAACTCGCGAAGCGAGCCTTCGTCCCCCTCTCCCGGTACCCGCAAGGGGCATCCCCGCCGAGAGCGGCAGCAAAGCTGCTCGCTCTGGCGAGACGGGGGAGGGCCGGGGTGGGGGAAACGGGCATGGCTAGTTTCATTACCAGAGGTGTCGTCATGCCCGTTTTGCGGACACCCCGGCCTCGGCGAAGGTCGCCATCTGGCCGTGCAGGGCGGCGGCCAGGCGCAGGATCGGCAAGGCCACCGCCGCGCCGCTGCCTTCGCCCAGACGCATGTCCAGGCTCACCAGGGGGCGGGCGTTGAGGGCTTGCATCAGGTGAACATAGCCCGGCTCGGCCGAGGCATGGCCGTAAAAGAACCATGCGGCCACGTCGGGGCAAATGCGCTGAGCCGCCAGGGCGGCAGTGCTGGCGATGAAGCCGTCCACCAGCACCGGCAGGCCAGCCTGGGCGCAGGCGATGTAGGCGCCGCACAGGGCGGCGATCTCGAAGCCGCCGACATGGCGCAGGATTTCCAGCGGTGAAATCAGCGCGGGCTGGTGCAGGGCCAGTGCTGCGTCAATGACTTTGGCCTTGTGCACCACCCCGGCCCGATCCAGGCCGGTACCTGGGCCGGCGATGACGCTGGCCGAAACGCCGAGCAGGGCACAAGCCACGGCGCTGGCGGCGCTGCTGTTGGCGATGCCCATTTCGCCGCCGATGAAGAGTTGCATGTCGTCCTGCAAGGCCCGTGCCACGGCGTCCCGTCCGGCTTGCAGGGCAGCCGCCAGTTGCGTTTCGCTCATCGCTGCCTGGCGCCTGAAATTGGCCGTGCCCTCCCCCGCCTTGTTGACGATCACGCCCGGCATGGCGGCGGAATCGGCCTTGCTGCCCACGTCCACCACTTCCAGCGAGGCGCCCAGATTGCGCGCCAGCACGCTGATGGCCGCGCCGCCGTGAGCGAAATTGGCGATCATCTGGCCGGTGACGGCCTGGGGAAAGGCCGACACGCCTTCGTCGGCAATGCCGTGGTCGGCGACGAACACCGTGATGCGCACCCGTTCCAGGCTGGGCTGCTGGGTGCCCTGCATGGCCGCCAGCCGCACGGCGATATCTTCGAGGCAACCGAGCGAGCCTGGCGGCTTGGTGAGCTGGCCCTGGCGGGCTTGCGCTGCGGCCAGGACAGCCTGGTCGATCAATTTGGCTGGGCGATCCAGCCATAGCGTATTCATAGAGGCGTTCCTTTCAATACCAGCGGCAATCCGGCCGCCACGAAAACCACCCGGTCGCAAATCTGCGCCAGATCCTGATGCAGGCGCCCCGCCTCGTCGCAGAAGCGGCGCGACAGCGCCCCCAGCGGCACGATGCCCAGACCAACCTCGTTGCTCACCAGCAGGATGCGTCCCGGCAGGTTGGGCAGAGCTTGCAGCAAGGCTTCGCGCTCGCCGCGGAACTGGGTTTCGTCCTCGGCGGCGAGAAGATTGCTGAGCCACAGCGTGAGGCAGTCCACGATCAGGCAGCGGTCAAGTGCGGCACTGGCGCGCAAAACCGCCGCCAGATGGATGGGCTCTTCCGCCACGCGCCACTCGGCGGGTCGCCTGGCCCGGTGATGGTGGATACGTTGCGCCATTTCGTCGTCCCCGGCGGTGGCGGTGGCGATATAGGTCACGGCTAGGTAGGATTCCCGCGCCAGCCTTTCGGCCAGCGCGCTCTTGCCCGAGCGGGCGCCACCGAGGATCAGTTCCTTCATGTCAAAACAAGCGCCCTTCACCACTGCCCCTTCTCCCTCTGGGAGAAGGTTGGGATGAGGGAAGCGCACCGAGAAAAAGCAACTCAACCATAACCAGCACCCATCACAAATCCACACCCTTCTGCGCCCTGACTCCGGCATGGTAGGCATGTTTCACGTCAGCGATTTCCGACACGGTATCGGCCAGTTCGATCAGCGCAGGCGACGCGCCACGTCCGGTGACGACCACGTGCTGCATCGGTGGGCGGGCGGCGATGGCGTCCAGCACGGCATCCTGTTCGAGATAACCGTAGCTCAGCAGATAGGTGAGTTCGTCCAGCACCACGAGTTCGAACGACGCATCAGCCAGCATGCGTTGCGCGACTTCCCAGCCGCGCCGCGCGGTGGCGATGTCGCCCGCGCGATCCTGGGTGTCCCAGGTGAAGCCGTCGCCGAGCACATGCCATTCCACGCCGGGCTGGCGGCTGAAAAAGGCCTCTTCGCCGGTATCGGTGCGGCTCTTGATGAACTGCGCCACGCCCACTTTCATGCCGTGGCCCAAGGCGCGGGCCACCATGCCGAAGGCGGAGGAGCTCTTGCCCTTGCCGTTGCCGGTGAGCACGATCAGCAGTCCACGCTCGTCGCCGGCGCGGGCGATGTTCGCGTCGATCAGCGCTTTCTTGCGCGCCATGCGGGCCTTGTGGCGGCTGTCGAGATCGTCGCTCATGGCTACTTGGCGGGTTGGTAGCGTACGCCAACGAATACATTCACCCCCGGCGTGCCATAGGCCCGTACCAGTTCATACTGCTTGTCGAACAGGTTGTTGACCCGCGCCTGGAGCGACCATTCCTTGTCCAGGGAATAGCCGGCGCTGACGTTGACCAGGCCGTAGCCGCCCATTTTAAGCGTGTTCCCGGCATCGCTATACCGTTCACCGGAAAAGACCCATTCGCCGGCCAGCTTCCAGGCGCCCAGATCGCGGCCGAGCTTCACGGCGCCGTGCTGCTCGGCGCGGTTAATCAGCAGCTTGCCGGTGGTGGCATCCTCCGGCTTTTGCAGGGTCAGGTTGGCGTCGATGCGAAAGCCGCCAACAGCGGTGGAGCCTGACAGGGTGGCGCCGCGCAGACTGGCCTGGTTGACGTTGGCCGGCTTCCATGTCCAGGAGCCGGGAGCAATGGGCATCCAGGCGATCAGGTCGCTGACCTGGTTGTCGAAAACCACCGTGCTGAAATGGTGGGCACCGCTGTCGTAATGGAGAGAGGCTTCCTTGTTGCGCGAGCGCTCCGGACGCAGGTCTGGATTGCCCGCTCCGGGGTAGTACAGGTCGTTGAAGCTGGGCGCCTTGAAGGCGTTGCCCAAGGCGGCGCCGACGCGCCACTGGGGGGCGAGCTGGTAGCCGTAGCCGAGATAGCCGGTGCCGTGGCTACCGAACTGGGAATTATCGTCATTGCGCAAGTTCAGCTGGAAACTGTGCAACCCGGCATGGGCCTGGTAGCCGGCGAAATAGGACTGGATGGCGCGGGACGAGGCGCTATAGGCCGTGGTGCCGTCCACCTTCTGCTCCACCCGTTCGACGCCCAGAAGCGCTGTGCCGGGGCCGGCAGCGATATCGTTCTGCCACAAAAACTGATTCTGGTCGGTGTTGAACACATCCTTCACGGCACTGTAGTCGTTGGAATGATCTGAACCGGTGCCGATGCGCACCAGGCTCTGCCAGCGGTCGTTGATGCGGTTCTTGCTGTAGGCGTTGAAAGCGGACAGGGTCTGGTCGCGATAATAGTCCGTGGTCGAGGAGTAGCCGTCGTAATGGCCGCGCCCCTGGCTGGCGAAGCCGTCCACACCGATCTCGTGGCCCGCCGCCAGGGTCCGGGCCAGTTTCATGGACAGATTGGTGTTGCGGTAGCCGTCCTTGTCCTGGTTCTGGTTCTTGTAGCCGGGGTTGCCGGGGGCATAGGCGGAAATGCCGTCCGTCTCCTTGTGGCCGACCTGAAGACTGAAGCGGTTATCGCCGAACTCGCCGCCGTAGCCGGCGCTCAGGGTTTGGGTGTTGAAGCTGCCGACGCTGGCGGAAAAATTCGCCGCCAGGGCGCCCTTGCCGCTGCGGGTGAAAATCTGGATCACCCCGCCGATGGCCTCGGATCCGTACAAATGGCTGGCCGGCCCACGCAGGATCTCGATGCGCTCGACCTGGTCAAGGGGAATGTTTTCCAGTGCAGTGGATCCGGTGGTGGCGGAGCCGATGCGCATGCCGTCCACCAGCACCAGGGTATGGCCGGCGTTGGCGCCACGCAGGTAGACGGAGGTGGTGGCGCCGGGCCCGCCGTTGCTGGAAATTTCCACGCCGGGCTGGAATTGCAGCACTTCAGCCAGGGTGGAGTGGCCCGCGGCGCGGATGTCCGCTGCGGAAATGACCGACATATCCGCCACCAGGTTCTGGATCGGCTGGGGGGCGCGGGTGGCGGTGACCACGATGTCGTCGAGTTGGTATACCGGCAGTTGATCGGCGCCGACGCCGTTGACAAGGGCCAGGGAAGCCAGGCCCAGTTTGATGTTTCGTTTCATTTCAGGTTTCCATAATTCCGGCCAGCGTCCCCGCAGGCCGTGAGCTTAAATAATGGAAATACCCCGGAATGGCATTAGCCCGGATATTTCATAAATTACACGTGCCCTCGCTGGTCTTTTGTTTCGTATGGAAATTTTGTTCAGTCGGGCGTATGAATAACTACGCCACTCTTTCACAAAATCCCCCTACGAAACAAAATCCTGCGCGATCATCACGCGAATTCATGAAATATCCGGGCTAGGCCATGCTGGCTAACCGTCACCCCGCGGCATTCCCACTTCCCGCTCCAGGCCGGTATCCGGGCTCGCGAGACTAGACGTATCGCCTTCCCATGCTTGCACACAGTGGCTGGTTGATACGTCCGCACTCGCTTACCGTTGCGGGGGCAGCATCGGCTTGATCCGCCCGAAGGCAGACTCACCGATTTCCCGTTTAACCCCTCTGCCGGATGGCGAAAGGGGCACCTGAAACGCGGGGGCATTTTAGCACAGGGAAAAGGAGGCGA
>JAUYFW010000251.1 GCA_030690835.1 Sulfurimicrobium sp.
CCATTGAGGTCGAAACGCGTGCGCAGCCGCATGCGGTCGCGAGATCCGTAGTCCGAATCGTACTTGTAATCCTCGGCCTCCACGCCCACCGAGCCGTAAAAGGTCAGCCGGCCCGCGCTGCCCAGCAATCCCGACATGGTCAGCGCCATGACCGGGCCAGTAAAAAGGGCCAGAAGCGCGGCAAGCGCGCTCCCGACCCTCATGGAGCCGTATCGGCCATCCCCTTTAGCCACACCAAGCGTTACTTGCTATGGCAGGAGAGACACAGCGTGCTGCCATTCATCGAGGCACGCAGGAATGCACCCTGAGCGCTGGTGTGCGGATCATGGCAGGAGGCGCACTGCACCTTGCTGCTGAAGAGCTTGAGGCCGTTACTCAGACCACTACCCGTTGCATCCACCGGATTGACCAGGAAGCCATCGGCCGTAGCCAGCGTGGTGTTGTAGGTAAAGTTGACCGGGTGATCGTTGGTCAAGTCCGTGCCCAGGTTACTGTTACCAACGGGCAACATCCCTACCGTCGTGCCCACCATGGTGGTAACCGGATTCATGTTGGACGGATTTTTGAAGTTATTGATCGCCACCGTGCCGTCATGGCAGGACAGACACAGGTTACTCACCGCCGCAGTTGCCGCCGTCACCCCGCCCACATCCGTGGTATCCGTGGCGGTCATGGTCGGGCTGGCGTAAACACCATACGAAGCCGTGGTTGAAAGAGTATGGTTCCACAGCGGGATGTTGGCGTTCTTGATCGCATCGTGCGGGGTATGGCAGAAAATACAGATTTCCGGTTGGTCGGTTGATTTGATCGTACCGGTGCCAGATGAGGAAAGATTGTGCTTGGTAGTTGATATACCAGCCAGCGCCCCGCCCGCGAGAAATCCTGACAGGGCAAAAAACAGCCCCGCTATCCAACTAATTGTTTTAGCTCGTTTAAACATGATATGTACTCCTCCAAATATTATTTATCTGCTTCAAGAATCGGGGACTCCCTCATTTGCCAATAGGCGCTCCTTTCTCCACTAAATACTGGAATATCTGAACCCGCGAGTTGAAGGCATCCACCACGTAAATCCTGTTTGAGGCGTCCACGAAAATCCCTGCCGGCAGCCAGAACATGCCCGGCTCCCGGCCCATGGAGCCAACGAAGAGTAATATTTTTCCCTCGCGGTTAAAAATCTGAAAATTGTTGAACGCCGCATCCACCACATAGACATTATTATCGGAATCCAGGGCAATTCCTTTAGGGCGACTGAATGCGCCATATGAATCGCCGAGCTGCCCGAAGGTATTAAGGAACTTTCCCTCGCCATCGAACACCTGAACCCGGAAATTGCCGCTATCCGTCACCAGCAACTGACCATCGCGATCCAGCGCCAGATTGACCGGGTAATTCAACTGCCCCGGTTCCGCGCCGCGCTCGCCGAAAGCATGCAGGTAATTGCCGGCCAGATCGTACACCACGATGCGGTGCTTGGTGGTATCCGCCACGTACAGGCGGTTGCGCGCTTCGTCCAGGGCCAGGCCGGTGGGGCGCCCGATCTCCTCCTTCTTCCCCAGCGCCATCAATGTCTTGCCTTCCTGACTCATGACCAGCACTTCCTTGCGCTCGGAATCGCTGACAAAAATCAGCCCCTTACTGTCAAGCCGGATTTCCAGCGGGTTGTACATGACGCCCTGCGCATCGGTCTGGAGCGTGCGCACCGCCTTCTTCTCGAGGTCGAACACCACGATGGCGCGCAGACCGGTGTCGGTGACGTAGATCAACTTGCCGTCAGGAGATGCGGTCACGCCGTAGGGTTTCTTCAGCGCCAGCCCGCCCGGCTCCTCGCCCAGCAGCGCCGCCTTCAATTCATCCCTCACGCCCAGATCGCGCTGGCCATGGTATTCGGCAACGAACTGGACGCGCGGCTGCTCAGGCGGCAGTGGCCATATCAGGCCGCTATAATCCTTCTTCTTCGGCGGCTCCGACGCGCAGCCGAAAAGGCCTGTCAAGACCACGCCGAGGCAGGCCAACATCAATACGCGCATCCATTCAGACCGACAAGGTTTCACCATCTCTCCATCCAGCGCGACAGCAACGCGGCTGTCGCATAGTTTGTTTTTATGCTTTGATCAAATTTGTTGATGGCATATTATAATCAGATCGAGTTATCCGCAATACCCACGCAACAAATATATGTTAATTTCCCGTGACCACGATCATACGATCGGACGAGCACTTACGCGCAATTATGCCACAACTGGGGTGTGGTTATTCAATACGGCAGAGGAACTACACCTTTTGGGCACGAACCGATGCCGATCGACATGCCGGGATAAACCCCAATATCAATAAGCTACAGCATAATTGAATCCATTACCAAAACGCCAGCATGAAATGACAACCGGCTTCCCTGGCCGGACATACGGTTGTGTTTATACATAGAGAGCGACAAAATGTAGGTTGGGTTAGCGGCTTTATCGCGTAACCCAACAAACCCAAATATTCAACACCGGCTTTTCAAAGGTTGATTGGGTTTGTTGGGTTACGGCGCAAAAGCTGCGCCCAACCCAACCTACATGATCTGTAGGAGCGGCGCCCTCGCCGCGATTTTCGGTCGCATTCGCGCCCAACCCCCATCCCAACCTTCCCCCGCAAGCGGGGGAAGGGGCGATCGCCTCCCCTTTGGCAAGCCCAATGGGCGAATA
>JAUYFW010000163.1 GCA_030690835.1 Sulfurimicrobium sp.
GCAACGGGGATGGCGTTGGCCACCTGGTACTGGGTGTATTTGCCGAGATCGCCCACCATGTTCATGCCGATGCGCTGGTCCAGCACTTTCTGCAATTCTTCCGGCAGGGAGACGTTCTGCACCACCAGGTTGTCGAGCGCCAGGCCGTAGCGCTCGAACAGCGGCAGCATTTTTTCCTTGAGCCTGGCGCCGAATTCATCCTGGTTCGCCGCCATGTCGAGAAAGGGCACATTGGATTCGGCGAACAAATCTGTCATGGAACCAATCAGGGTGTTGCGCAACTGGCCGTCAAGGTCGTCCACGGTATAGGTTTCGCGCGTGCCGCTGACCTCGGTATAGAACTTCTTCGGGTCGGTGACGCGGTAGGAGTAGATACCGAAGGCGCGCAGCCGGACGATGCCGAATTCCTTGTCGCGGATGGTGATCGGGTTGGGTGTACCCCACTTGCGGTCGAGTTGCAGCCGGGTGCTGAAGAAATACACATCCGACTTGAAGGGGGATTCGAACAGCTTGTCCCAGTTCTTCAGGTAAGTCAGCACCGGGAGTGTCTGGGTATTGAGGGTATAGCGCCCGGGGTTGAAAACGTCGGCTACCTTGCCCTCGTCGACAAACAGGGCCAGTTGGGGTTCGCGCACCGTGAGCGAGGCGCCGTTCTGGATTTCCATCTCCGCCATGGGGAAGCGGGCAGCCAGGATACCGTCTCCCGGTTCGGTCCACTGGATGATGTCGATAAACTGCTTGGCAACGAAATCGAACAGGCCCATGGTGCGCTCCCCGGATGTGATTTTTGCCCATTCTACCCACAAACCGGTCATGGCGCTTGCACTGCCCAGAACATGAAATATTGCAAGCGCCCCGCCCGGTTTCCCTCACCCCTAACCCTCTCCCACTTCGTGGGCGCACCCGCAAGGAGTGTCCCCGCCGGGATTGGCGGCATAGCCGCTCAATCCGGCGAGAAGGGGGACGCGGAGCGCGCCGATGGCGCATTTTTACGGTGGCGGGGATATAATCCAACCATCATGAGACCAATTGACGGCATCGACGGCCTGCATCTGATGGGCAATCTTTATGGCTGCGGCGGGGATGACAACTTGCTGCGGGAGATTGACGACCTGCGCGCTTTTTGCTTGAACCTGGTCGGCGCAAGCGGCCTGACGGCGGTGGGGGAGTGCTTTCACCAATTCGGCTCGTCGGGCGGTGTGACCGGGGTGGTCATCCTGGCCGAATCCCATCTTGCCGTCCATACCTGGCCGGAAAAACGTTTTGTGACGCTGGACGTGTTCGTCTGCAACATGCACTGCGACAACCGGGCCAAGGCACACCGGCTTTTCGATACGCTGGTGGCGGCCTTCGAGCCGGAAGAAAAACGCTACTATGCCGTGGAAATATTCTGAGTTGGCGGCAGTGCCGTAACCCCCTCCGCATTCAAATTGGCGCGCAACCAGCGTTCGCACTCGTCCGCCGGCAATGGCCGCGACAGCAGGTAACCCTGCATCTGTCCGCATCCCTGTTGTTGCAGAACGGCTTTCTGTTCCTCGGTTTCCACCCCCACGGCGATCACTCCCATTTGCAGGGAGCGGGCGAGGGCGATGATGGCGTTGGCGACAGCCGCATCGTTGCTGTTCGTCGTGATGTTGCTGACGAACGAACGGTCTATCTTGAGCGTGTTGATCGGTAAGTGCTTGAGGTAGGAGAGCGATGAATAACCCGTGCCGAAGTCGTCGATGGAAATGTGGACCCCCAGCGTGGATAGCGCGGAGAGTGTCGTGCTGCTGGCTTCGGTATGTTCCATGAGCATGCCCTCGGTCAGTTCCAGTTCCAGCATCGCGGGGGCGATTCCGGTTTCCCGCAGTACATTACCGATACGCTCGACGATATCGCTTTGCCTGAGCTGGCGTGCGGAAAGGTTTACCGCCAAGCGCATGGGAACCAGCCCCGCTTGTTGCCATGCTTGAACCTGCAGGCAGGCCGTGCGCAGCACCCATTCGCCGATTTCGACAATCAGGCCCATTTCTTCCAGTATAGGGATGAACTGGTCGGGAGCGGCCTTGCCGAAAGTCGGATTGGACCAGCGCAATAATGCCTCGACGCCGATCAACCGGCCGGAATCGACGTCAATTTTGGGTTGATAGCATAGAGAGAATTCTTTATTTTCGAGTGCTGTGCGCAGACTCGTCTCCATTGCCAGACGCTGGCTGACACTGCTGTTCATCTCTTTGTCATAGAAATGGTAGTTATTGCGCCCGGACTCCTTGGAGCGATACATCGCCATATCGGCCTGCTTGAGCAGGGTATCTATATCACTGTCGTCGAGGGAAAACAGGGCGATGCCGATGCTGGTGGTGATATAGACCGCATGGCCGTCGATGTCGAAAGGCGCGGTCATGGCATCGATGATTTTTTGTGCTGCGTTCGCGGCATCGTTTACATCTTTAAGCCCTTCCAGAATCACGGTGAACTCGTCACCGCCAAGGCGCGATATGATGGCGCGGCCCATCGCTCCCGGCATGGTTTCCGCCACATTGTAGCGGCCCACCGTGTCGGCCGCGCGCAAGGTCTGGCTCAGGCGGGCCGCCACGGCTTGCAGCAGCTTGTCCCCGACCGCATGGCCCAGGCTGTCGTTGATCATCTTGAATCGATCAAGATCGAGAAACATCAGCGCCGCCAGCTTTTCGCGCCGCCGCGCCCTGGCCAGCGCGTGAGTCAGCCGGTCCCGGAACAGGGTGCGGTTGGGCAACAGGGTAAGGCTGTCATAATTTGCCATGAAGGCCAGAGACTGCTGTGACTGCTTGCGTTCGGAGATATCGCGCAGGATGCACACCAGTGTGCCGCTGGCGGATTCTGTCGTGCTGCTGAGCGCATATTCCACTGGAAACAGCGAGCGGTCACGGCGTCTGGCCACCCCCTCCACGATCTCGCCGGTTTGCGCTTTTTCCAGCGAAAGAATGGTGCGGCCTGGCTCGAAACCGGGCATCAGGGTTTGAATATGCTTGCCGATAACATGCTTGGCGAGATAGCCGAAGCTTTTCTCCGCCGCGGGGTTAAAGGATTCGACGATGCCGTCGTGACTCATGCTGATGATGGGATCGAGCGCGTGATCCACGACGATGCGTAACTGCTCCGTCTCGCGATGGAGGGAAGCCAGCGCCCGTTCGAGCGCGCGCAGCGGGATGACGCGCATGATGATGAAAATGACCATGCCTATGGCCAATCCCAGCAGGGCGACGATACCGGATCGATACACCAGCGGCAGCAGGGAGCGACTAATGACCACGTCCCCGACCTTGCGGCCGGAATCGTAAATAGGCGCGGAAGCGGAAAAGATCGGTTCCTCGAGCTTGCCTTGATCACCGACCATGACCCCGCCGTTGAGGTCGCGGATGTAGCGAGCCTCGGGTATTTGGGTACGCGTCAGGTCCTCCTTGATCAATTCGGCAAGGCGAGATTTATCGGCGTCGAGCACGCCCCGATTCTGGCTGACCAGCGCCGCCACCTGGATTGCGTTGATGGTGGCCTCGGTCGCCATCTCGTCCAGTTGATGCTGGTAGGTGAGCCACCAGTAGGCAATCGGCAGCAGCGCCGTCACTAATACTCCGACCAGGGCGGCCATCCATGAAACGGTGGTAGCGATGCTAGAGAATTTCATGGAGCGCTATCTTCCACAGTGGGTCATATCAGTTGTTCTCGCCTGAGCAGGAATACGAATTCATCCCCGGCACTGGTTTCGAGCCAGGTAAACGGCAGTTCCGGGTATGCAGCTTCCAGTGTATCCCGGTTGTGGCCGATTTCGACCACTAATATCCCACCCGGATTCAGATGTTTTGGCGCCTCGCGCAGAATGGCCCGGGTGGCATCCAGACCATCTTCCCCGCTACCGAGTGCCATCTCCGGTTCATGCCGGTATTCCGGCGGCAGCGCCTGCACCGATGGGGCGTTGACATAGGGCGGGTTGCTCACGATCACGTCATAGCGTTGCCCCTCCAGGGCGGCAAAAAGATCGGACTGGACCAGGCGAATCTGTTCTTCCATGGCGTAATCCACGACGTTGCGTTTGGCCACCACGAGCGCATCCGCGGACAGGTCGGCAGCGTCTATTTCCGCGTTGGGGAAGGCATGCGCCATGAGAATCGCCAGGCAACCCGAGCCGGTGCACAGATCAAGCGCGGAAGTGACGATTTCCGGATCTTCCACCCAGGGCGACAGTTGCTCCCTTAACAGCTCCGCAATGAAGGAGCGTGGCACGATCACGCGCTCGTCCACGTAAAAACGGAAATCGCCCAGCCAGGCTTCGTGCGTGAGGTAAGCGGCGGGAATGCGCTCCGTGACCCGCCGTTCCAGCGTATGCAGCAAACTTTCCAGCTCGCCGCTGGTCAGTCGGGCATCGAGAAAAGGTTCAAGGGTATCCAGCGGCAGATGCAGGCTATGCAAAATGAGATAAGCCGCCTCGTCATAAGCATTGTGGGTGCCGTGGCCGAAAAACAGATTGGCTTCGTTGAAGCGGCTGACCGCGAAACGCAACAGGTCGCGTAGCGTGGAAAGCTGGGTTTTTGCCTGATCGAACATGAGGTTCCTTGGTTGTTGGTTTTCAGCAATCAGTTGTGTAGGCCGGCCTTCAGGCCGACATGTCGGGCTAAAGCCCGACCTACAGCGCAGGATTCAAAGTGCCGGGTGACTCAGGTTAGCAGGTTCACCAGCGTGAGCCGGTAGATTTCCTTGAGTGGCTCGATGTCCGCCAGCGCCACGCACTCGTTGATCTTGTGGATGGTGGCGTTGTTGGGGCCGAACTCGACCACTTGCGGGCAGAGGTCGGCGATGAAACGTCCGTCCGAGGTGCCGCCTGAAGTGGATAGCTCGGTTTCCAGGCCGGCGACCTGGCTGATGGCGGCGGCGAGTGCATCCACCAGATCGCCCTTGGGCGTCAGAAACGGCTTGCCGGAAAGCTCCCACAGCAGTTCGTATTCCAGATCATGTTTATCGAGAATCGCGTGAACCCTGTTTTTCAGGCCCTCCACCGTGCTGGCGGTGGAAAAGCGGAAATTGAAGAGGATTTCCACCGTGCCGGGAATCACGTTGGTCGCTCCAGTGCCGCCGTGGATGTTGGATATCTGCCAGGTGGTGGGCGGAAAGTACTCGTTGCCGGCATCCCATTGCGCTGCCGCCAGTTCGGCGATGGCGGGGGCGGCCAGGTGAATGGGGTTCCTTGCCAGATGGGGATAGGCGATGTGGCCTTGCACTCCCTTGACCGTGAGCTTGCCGGAAAGGGAACCGCGACGGCCGTTTTTCAGGGTGTCGCCGAGCTTGGCGACGCAGGTGGGTTCGCCGACGATGCAGTAGTCCATCTTTTCGCCGCGCGCTTGCAGCGCTTCGACCACTTTTACCGTGCCGTCCAGCGCGATGCCTTCTTCGTCCGAGGTGATGAGCAGGGCGATGGATCCGGCATGATCGGGATGCTCCGCCACGAAGGCTTCGATGGCGGTGATGAAGGCGGCCAGCGAGGTCTTCATGTCCGCCGCGCCGCGTCCAAACAGCATGCCGTCGCGCAGGGTGGGGGTGAAAGGGTCGCTGTGCCAATTTTCCACCGGGCCGGTGGGAACGACATCGGTGTGGCCGGCAAAGCACACCAGCGGCGCGGTCGTGCCGCGCCGTGCCCAGAAGTTATCCACGTTGCCGAAGCGCATTTTCTCAATTTTGAAGCCGAGTTTTTCCAGGCGTTGAATCAATATTTCCTGACAGCCGGCATCATCGGGCGTGAGCGAGCGCCGGGCAATGAGCTCCCGGGCCAGTTCCAGTGTGCTGTTGTGCATTATTTCGTCCCAAATAAAGTGTGGTAGACGGCTTCATCGAAACCGAGGGTGATCTTGCCGTCCTTTTCCAGTACCGGACGCTTGATCACGCTGGGCTTTTCCAGCATCAGCCGGATCGCGCTGGCTTCGTCGCTGACGGCGGCACGGGCTTCGTCCGGCAGTTGGCGCCAGGTGGTGCCCTGGCGATTGACCAACTTTTCCCAGCCGACCTGCTTCAGCCAGGGCTTGAGCAGCGCTTCACTGACGCCCTGCTTCTTGAAGTCGTGAAAGGGCAGGGCCATGCCTTGTTCGGAAAGCCAGGCGCGGGCTTTTTTGACGGTGTTGCAGTTGGGGATGCCGTAGAGTTTCATGCGCATATTTTATCCCAGATTGTCCATTGGAATGCACGAGCATGTAGGAGCGCCGCCCTCGGCGCGAATGCGACCGCAAATCGCGGCGAGGGCGCCGCTCCCACAG
>JAUYFW010000269.1 GCA_030690835.1 Sulfurimicrobium sp.
GCCGGATACCCTCGCGGTTCAGGGTGAGCTGCGCCGCGCGGGCGGTGGGAATGACCTCCGCCAGCCCGTCACGCTCGATTTCCGCCAGCATATCGGTGGCGATGGCCTCGATCTCGGGCACGATGAGATGCGGCTTTTCCAACTCCACCAGTGCGCGCAGTGCCTGGCCGTCGGCCATGTTGATGACGTGGGCACGGTGCGCCACCTGGTGGCCCGGCGCATCGGGATAACGGTCCACCGCAATCACCTCCACCCCCAGACGCTGCAGGGCGATGATCACCTCCTTGCCCAGTTCGCCGCTGCCGAGCAGCATGACGCGAGTGGCGGAGGGGCTTAATGGCGTGCCGATTTTCATTCTACTGGCTCTTTCTCACAATCACTTGAATTCCCTGAATCCCTCATACAGCTTCCTGAATGAGGAAGGCTTATATTTATCGAAGCTTTCCTGGTCCACGTAAACAAAGTCATATTTTACGTCCCCCTGTATCCGGTTGATGTCCTCGCACCACTGCTTGAGCCGCGCCATTTTCAGCGGCACGTCCAGGTCTTCCTGCCCCTTGGTTTCGACGATGAAGATTTCCTTGTCCGAAAGTTTCACCATAAAGTCCGGGTAGTAGTTGGAAATATCCCCGTCCGCGTTCACGTAGTCCAGCTTGAAATGCACCGCCAGGTAATTCTTGGCATAGGAAACCACGTCATCGCAGCCTTCGAGAAAACCAGCGAACAGCAGTTCGAAATGGCTGTCGCCGATGATCTTGTTGAAGATGCTTTTCTTCGGCACAAGGTAGCCCTGATCCTTCGCCACAAAGGGCCGGGTGTGCCGCAACTTGATAGTGTCCCGAATCTCGGCATCGCCCTTGTCATGGACAGTCAACGCGTTAATGGCTTTCTTGAAAGTCTCGACCAGCGTCTTGGTGGCGGCCAGTTCAGACAGATTGCGTAGGGTGTTGGCGTCATCCAATTCCACCTGCTTGTCGAATAAGTCATCCCGCACAAACGCCTTGATCTTGCCGTAGAGCACGTCATAACCGCTAATCAGACGCAAATCCTTCATAACGGTCTGCGCGAAATATCCAATCACGCTTCGGTAATCGGCAATGCCAGCCGTGTCCAGAATGGTGGTGTGGGTCACCTCGCCGGTGGTGATGTCCTTGAACACGATTTCCCGCTGCTCTTCCTCGCTGAACGACTGGTAGGCCACCTTGCCATTGCCCAGCGTGCCCGCATCCAGATCGGCCAGACTCTTGTATTCGCGGTAAACGCGCGGCGTCATCACCGGGATTTCGATGTCCAGCGCCTCGATATCCTTCTTCTCGTTTTCCTTGTCGATCTCCACCACCAGCGGCGTTTTTGGCCCGGTTCCCTCGCCCATGGGCTTGCGCTCCAGCACTACGCCTTCCGCCTGGATGGATTCCACGAAGTCCATGAAGGCGTCGGTGCCCACCACGCTGACCTGTTCCTCGATCTCGCCCGGATACATCTTGCGCAAGCCGCGCCCCAAGGTCTGCTCCGGCAGGATGTTGCTCTGGGCAGCATAGGCGCGCAGGCCCACGATGGTGGTCACGTTGCGCACGTCCCAGCCTTCTTTCAGCATCAGCACGGAAACAATGGCCTTGTAGGGATTGTCCAGGGTGTCGATGTCGTTGGCCTGCCGGCGCAGCTTTTCCAGTTCTTGCCAGTTCTTGCCGCTTGCGGCTTCGGAAATCTCGCCGTTGTTCTTGGTGTGAATAACCAGCACGCCGCCCTTCAAATCGGGGTAGTTGCTTTCCAGATATTCGGCCACGTCGTCGCAATTCCGGGTGTCGTCGGTCATCACGAACAGGATGGCCTTCTTGCCCAGCTTCTCATGCTCGGCATACGCCTTGCGCCATTCCACCACACCCAGGTTGACGTAATCGGCGTATTTCTCCGTGAACTTGGCGCTCTGCTTTTCCACCAGCTTGGCGCGGCTGAGCGCATCCGGCAGCACCGGATGCTTAACCACGTTTTGCGAGATGGCCTCCACCAGCGGGTAATCGGCCACGGTCTGCACGAATATCGCGCCGTTGTTGTGTTTAGGCGTGGCCGTCACGTCCACTTGCAGGCTCAGGACATCGCCTTTCTGCTTGAGGCGATTGTGGATGTCCTCGATGGATTTAAACCAAGCCAAACTCTTATCGTGGATGTGGTGCGCCTCGTCGTTCAGCACCATCAGCTCGTCGATGTCTCGCACGATCATGCCCAAATCCACCTTGGAATCGGTGGTCTCGCCAGTGGGCCGTTTGCCCAGGAAATAATCCATCGTGTCTTCATCGTCAGGCGATGGCGGGATGTTCTCGCCAGAATAGACGCGATGGATGTTGGTCAGGAAGATATTGCCGACGGGATGGGTGATGCGCACCTCGTCCTGCACATGCAGCGTGAGCTGAAAATCGTCCCGCCAGTTGTGTCCGTCCACGCCGTTATCCGGCAACACCGGGTCTTCGAAAAAGATGCGCAGCCCCTGGAAATCCTTGTAGATACGGTCCAGCACGATGATGTTGGGCGTAATCACCAGAAAGTTGCGCGAAAGCGTGGATTCCGGCTCATACAGCTTGTGGAAATAGCTCCAAGTCAGCACCAGGCTCATCACCTTGGTCTTGCCCGCGCCGGTCGCCATCTTCACCACGAAGCGCCGCCAGCTCTCGTCGAACATGCCAGTGGACACCGCGCCGGAGTGGTCGAAACGCATCAGGTCGTACTTGTCCTTGACCCCCACTACGTCAACCAGATAGATGATGGTTTCCAGCGCCTCCCGCTGGGCGAAATAATATTGGAACTCGGCCATGGAGCCATCGGCTTTCGGCAGCAGATGCGGGGTCTTGAACCACCAGTTGAGCAGGCTGCGGCTGGTTTCGGTGGCCTTGGCGTAGCCGCTGTCGCGCCATGCTTTAACCTGCTTGCGCAGTTCCGGCACCAAGGGTGGCAGCAGCTTCTCGAAACTCGATGCGCGTAGCGCCTCATCCGCCGGAAACCAGCGGATGGAAGGGTCAAGGATAGCGTGAGGTGAAGAGGGGAAGTCAGAGTGAAGCGCCATTAGCGGAACCTCTCAGCGGCGCCAGGATCACAATCATCGCCTTGCTCGACGGGAGGAAACCACTCCTGCAAAACCGCCTTGAGCTTAACAAACGACGGATCAACACACCGCACCAGATTGACTTTTTGGGCAATCTGGAGATACAAAGATGATGAGCGTGGTTTGCGAGCCGTCCTTAGAGCACGTTCCAGCGCTTCTTTGGGCCTTCCCGGTTTGACCTGACCTACCTGCAACAATCCGTTGTGCTGCAACCAGTGCCGCAAAGCAGGATTTTTATTTTCCCACCCCAATACGGAATCAATCTGCGGCGAATCACTCCAGACCCACATTTCAAGCTCAGGATCAATGACTATAGCGGCTGCTCGATTCCCCCACCCCGATTGTGAAAGCCGGGCTTCGATTTCAGCCTCCAGCACTTCCCTGACGGTTCTTTCCTGACCACTTCCCTCGCGATCAAGCAGTATCAATGCATGGGCAAATCGATTCACAAAAAGTTTAAGAAATGCATGTCCGCGCAGCAAACAACCGGGGTCGTGCTCTGGATGCACATGAAAAACAGGGGACACTTCCCGCATTTGCACGGACTGGAAACGACTCAAAATGCCCTTTACCGCAAACTCCATGTTTTTATCGGCAACCAGAACAATCAGGTCTTGGGGGAATTGTCCATTCGTCATCCAAGTACTCCACCGGCGAAAAGCACACCAAGATTGGTTTCTCCTTGCCAATCCTTAAGCGCAGGGTGTCTATTCCCAAGCACAATATCCGTTGCTCCTTCTGGAGTTTTGGCAAAACAGAGCACATTCTCCACTTTGACCATGCTGAGAATGATCGGCGAATGGGATGCCAGCAAAATCTGCGCATCATAAACCGATGACAGCGACTGAAACATGGTTTCCACGGCACGGGGATGAATGCCGTTTTCCGGCTCCTCGATCAGATAAACGCCGGTGAAGTCCGGCAGATAGGCAGGGAGCGTCAATGCCATCAGTCGCAGCGTGCCGTCCGAAGCCATCCACGAAGGAATTTCCAGGCCTCCACGATAGCGGATAACCAGATAGCGATGCTTATCGTCAGCCCGCTCTACGGTTTGTATATTTTCCAGATCAGGAAGTGCGGTTTGCAGATGCTCAATCCAGCTTTGGTAATTTTCAGGATGCTTTTTCTCCAAAGCGTCAATCACCCAAGGGAGATTGGAGCCGTCTGGTTTGAAGCCGCGCACCTGCCCCGGTGGACTGGCTTTGCGGATCAGCATACTGTTCAAGACAAACTGCTGGACACCTTCGGTCAGCAGTCTTTTCAGCCAGGTTGCTACAGGAAACTTCGATTCATCCTCCGGCAGATTACCAAGCGCCGATTTGCGTGGCCCAAGCTTGAAGGCCGGCGCCCAGCCCTTCCCCTTCTCCTGATAGACCTCGGAGTAGAAATTATCATTTCCGCCGGTAACCTTGTTGATTACTGTTTGAGTACCCCTGCCTCCTTTCGCCGTGATTATGGTTACAGGCGGCACGATATTCCTGGGAAACATGTCTATTTGCTGGGGCACTTCCGTATCAGACGAAGATTTTTTCAAGAGAACCTTCTCTGTCTGGATAACGACTTCTTCAGTATTGGCGTCAATACCGAATGAAACCTCATAGCGGACGGTATCAAAATCCTTGTCACGCAGAAGTTTTCTACGCTCCTCGGGAATAGCCGCCTCTATTGCCAGCTCAAACTCGGAGCCAGATCTTTTCCACAAAAGATCCTGAAAATTCTGGGTTCTTTCGCCTATGGCCGCTTCCAGGCCTTTGGACACCAAGCTCCCCAGGAACGCCACTACATCAAGGAATGTCGTCTTGCCGCTGGCGTTAGGTCCGACCAGAACATGAAGCGGTCCAAGTGGTTGCCGTATGTAGCGAAGACAGCGGAAATTTTTTGCCTCAATGAGGGTAATCATTGTCTCCATGCCTCCCCGATAACCTGCATTTCCGGTGCATCATCGCCATCATCTTCCATTGCTCGATCGAATCTCTGTGTATCTTTAAAGTACAGCTTGGCCGTTTCAGCCACTCGTTTCAATAGCGCCAGATCATCAGGCTGCATATCCTGCACCTTGACCAAAACCCTTATTTGCTCTTCGCTGAACGCGGCATACAACTGGCCAATCGCGGCATTAAAAAAGCCGGTGTCAGGGCGATGATATTGCGAAATGAGAGCGAAATTCTCCGTCCTTCTTTTACCGCCACGGCAAGACGATCATAAACCTTCTGTCCATCATCGGAAGAAACACAAACCGGACTGCCTACGATTTCAAACATGGAAAGCACTAAATCGCTTTTCACACGCTCACCTCCACAATCGTCATCGTGTCATTGCCAAAAATATCCACCACCTTAACCGCGATTTTGCGCCGTCCCGGCATGACCTCTTGGGCCACGCTCATCAATTCCAGCGAGCGGTCTTTCTTGGTGCGGAAGGATTGCCACTCATTCTCAAACACATAGTCACCCGTCCAGACCTCCTCGTATTCGTCGAGGGTTAGTTGTGGCGGCTCCAAACCTGCCAGCGAGCCTTGCCCGGCAGGGAATTTCTTGACCCGGATAATCTCCCGCTTGCTCTCGAAATCGAAATCCACCGACCAGTAATCGATCCAGTCCGTCCAGTGTTTGGTGAGCGCCTCGCGGGTGACGATGCCGTCCTTGTCGCGGCTCACCTTCACGATCTGGCCTTTTTCCACCACGATCTTGCTGGCCTTGTCTTTCAGGCTGGCCTCGGCGGCGGCAATGGAGCCTTGGGAATAGAACACCGAAAAGTCCGTCAACTCCACCGCCACGGTGTTTTTCTTGATGATAGGCTTGACCTCGATGAAGGAAACATCGTGGAACACCACCTGGTTCTTTTCCACCGCGCGCTTGTCAAACACGTCAGCCGGGATGTACTTGGGCGCGATGTCGATGCCCTTGGCTTTCGCCTCGTCCAGCACGTTGGGGAACAGGCCCATTTCGAACTCGAAGCCCAGGATGTCCACGCGGGTGATGTGCTGCTTGCGGCACTCCAGGATAATTTCCTCAACGAAAAGGCGCGTCACCGGCATGTTCACCGGCCCCACCGCCACCAGCCGCCCGGCCTTCTTGCCGTGGAAGCAAGCGAAGCCCGTAGTCCGTTCGGCGCGGTAGGCGCGCAGGATAAGGTCGAGGAAGGCGGCTTCCTTTTCCTCCAGTTGCTGCTGTTTTTCCGCCTCGCGCAGGTTGGGGTTGACGCCGATATAATGCTGACGCTCGTACCTGCCAAGGTTGAGGATTTCAAACGCGCGGTAGGGCTTGTCTTCGGCCTTCAGTTGGCGCTGCACGCCGATCAGGCGCTTGCGCGTGGTGTGGATGGCGAACTTGCCGAGGTCGCTGGTAATCCACTTGCGCCCCAGTTTTTCCGCGACTGCCGCCGTGCTGCCGGAACCACCGAAAAAATCAGCAACGAGATCGCCTTCGTTGGAGGATGCCTTGATGATGCGTTCGAGCAGGGCTTCCGGTTTTTGGGTGGGATAGCCTGTACCCTGAGTTGAGGATGCGCCGAGTCCAGTGATGTCATCCCATAGGGACTGAACGGAAACACCCGCACCATCATCCAGATATTGTTTTTTCTGAGGCACGGTCCCTGGCGAGGTTTGAACAACCAGCTCTTTAGCCATCAGGTCTTTCATCGTCGCTTCGCTATAACGCCAATATCGCGTGATGCCCATAATCTCATAGCTGGGATTTCCCTTGGCCGCGCCGCCCGGACCAATCATGCTAACGAGCCTGTATTTTCTTCCCGTACTGGGGTCGGTATATTTGAAGAATGAATCAATGTATTCCTGAGAATACGGAAGAAACACATTATTAAAGACGTAGGCCGGAGATTTTGCGTAGGCAAATATTGTGTCCGTATTTGCACCCATGTACTTGCTGCCTTGGCCGATGTTGCCTTTTACTGTGTGAGCGCGTTTCCATGTAATTTCATTGATGAAGTTGTCTGTTCCGAAAACTTCATTTAAGACAAGACGAATGAATGCATTCACACGCCAATCGCAATGCACATAAATACTCCCATCCTCCGCCAGCAAATCCCGCATCAGCACCAGCCGCTCATAGATCATCGCGATGAAGGAATCCGCACCCTTGCCCCAAGTGTCGCGGTAGGCCAGTTCTTCCAGCACGTTGGGGCGTTTGGTGAAGGTGTCGCCGCCGATTTCGATGTCCATGGAGAAATCCGCGCCCACATCGAAGGGCGGGTCGATGTAGATCAGTTTGAGGCCGCCCTGCTTTTCGATTTCTTCGCGCAGCGGGCCGTTTTTCAGGCTGGAAAGAATCAGCTTGTTGTCGCCCCAGATGAGCTTGTTGGTCCAGCCCTTGAGCTGGCGGCCACGGGCGTCGGTGTCGAACAGGCCAAGTTGCAGCGAGGCAGGTTTTTCCGAGCGCGGCTCGTCCACCTGCTCGATGACCTGGAACGGCAGCACCACGTTGCACACCTCGCCGGTCTTGCCGTTCCACACCAGCTCGACTTCACGCTTGTCCTCGAACAGCAGAAAGCGGTATTTGTCCGGCAGCGGCTTGCCCGCTTCCAGGTGGCGGATAATTTCCTGTTGTTCCTGTTCGCTCAGTTTCGCCACGCTTCAACTTCCATTCGAGAATGCCCTGATTCAGTCAAAGGGATTCAGGTTATCGGGACTTTCGAATCGAGGCAAGTCACTTGGCCGCCCAATCCGGGATGATGCGTGAACCGTCAGGAGGACGCTTGATGGAATTCCCGATCCGCCAAGGCCAACCGATCCCATACCTGGGAGGTGGTGGCGTCACAGAGATTTTGCACCAGGGCAAACGCCGCTTCCAGGTTGGAAGCAGCAGCCGCGCCCAACGGCTCGCCCAGTTCGAAGCGGTCTCCGCGCACCGCCAGCAGATAGGCGGGCGGCGGCTCGCCGTAAAGCTCCCGGAAAGCCTGCAATACCGCCGCCGGGCTCATGGCATGGGAAGTAAAGCTGGTGTCCTTGATGGCTGCGAGGCGGGAAAAAGCATAAGGCGGCGGACAGGAAACGCTGGCATCGATGAACAGCACCCGCTCGCGGCCCTGCAGGTCAACCGCGTGCTCCACCTGAAGCTGGAAATCGGTAAGCAATTCGACATGCGGCAAGTTTAGCGCCGCCAGTTGCTCCAGCAACAACGGCCC
>JAUYFW010000278.1 GCA_030690835.1 Sulfurimicrobium sp.
TCGATGATGTCGTCAAACCCGGCCATCTGTGCTACGTTTACGGCTTTCAGCAATTTACAAAATCCAGAAAAAATGACGATTAAACTTACCGAATTCTAGCTCCGACATAACATGTTTCGCATGTTAGTCTGCACTGAAACGGGAACTCTTTTGCGAACCTGAAACTATACCCAGATTTAGAGCATTTACCTTATGAGCATCAAATTAACCGAGTTTTCTCACGGCGGAGGCTGCGGCTGCAAAATTGCGCCGGCCGTGCTGCACGAAATTTTAGCCAACATGCCCGGGCGACTGATTCATCCCGACCTGATGGTCGGAACCGAGACCGGCGACGACGCGGCGGTGTACCGCCTCAATGACAATCAGGCCATCGTCGCCACCACCGATTTCTTCATGCCCATCGTCGACGATCCGGTGGATTTTGGCCGCATCGCGGCCACCAATGCATTGTCCGATATTTATGCCATGGGCGCGCAGCCCATCATGGCGCTGGCGATTGTGGGCATGCCCATCGGCAAACTCTCCACGCAGGTTATTCACGACATCCTGGTGGGGGGCGAATCGGTCTGCGCTGCAGCGGGGATTCCCATCGCAGGCGGACATTCCATCGATTCGCCCGAGCCGATTTACGGCCTGGTGGCGCTGGGTATCGTGCATCCCGACAAGGTGAAGCGCAACATCGGCGCCAAGGACGGCGATGTGCTGATATTGGGCAAGGGTCTGGGGATCGGCATCATGAGCGCGGCGCTCAAGAAAGGCGAGTTGTCGGCGGAAGGCTATCGCCAGATGCTGGAGAGCGCAACTCAGCTCAACACCCCCGGTTCGGTGCTGGCCCACATGCACGGCGTTCATGCGCTGACCGACGTGACCGGCTTTGCCTTGCTGGGGCATCTGCTGGAGGTTTGCCACGGTTCGCAACTGGGCGCTGAACTGGAATTCGATAAATTGCCGCTGCTGCCGGCGGCGCTGGAACTGGCCAAACAAGGTTATGCGTCAGGTGCATCGGCGCGCAACTGGGATAGTTATGGCCATGAAGTACGCTTGCCGGAAGGCATGGCGGAATGGCAGAAAAACCTGCTGTGCGACCCACAAACCAGTGGGGGGCTGATGGTGGCTTGCACACCGGAAGCAGTCGACGATGTGCTGGATCTGTTTCGTCAGCAGGGCTTTGGCTATGCCCGCGAAATCGGACGCATGGTGGCGGGAGATGTCCGGGTAAACGTAATCTGATTACGCCGTAGGGGGCGAATTCATTCGCCCATGAGTCTGAATTTACTTGCCGGGCGGATTTGACGATGCCAATTCATTGTCTCTCCGGCTCCGTCTTTGGCGTCGCTCAGTGCCACCGTAGCTACACGCTGAATGCTTGCGGCGGTCTTCCCTGAGGCGCCGTTCCAGCGGGATGAATTCAACTTCATAAGTGGGAAGAGAGTTCTGTGCATTCATAAAGACCTCCTTATCTTGATTTCAAGATAGCACACTGATTGGAAAACGGAAATGAACTTTCGTTCATGATTTTCATGTAACAATTAACTTATGATTTCAGTCTCCCTCTGTTCCCCATGAATCCCATGAAAATTCTTATTGTTGAAGACGATTCCGCCGCGGCCGCCCTGTTGCAGCAAGGGTTGGCCGGTTTGGGCTATGTGTCCGAAATTGCGCGCGACGGCCTGGAGGGGCTGGAGAAAGCGCGCGCCGCGAGCTTTGACCTCTGGCTCGTGGATATCATGCTGCCCAGGCTCGATGGCCTGTCCATGCTGCGCACCCTGCGCGGGGAGGGCTTGCATACCCCGGCGCTGATTCTGAGTGCGCTGGGCGAGGTGGACGAGCGCGTGGAAGGTTTGCGTGCCGGAGGCGACGACTACTTGGTGAAGCCCTATGCTTTCAGCGAGTTGCAGGCGCGTATCGAGGCCCTGTTGCGGCGCGCGCGGGGTGCGCCGGGAACGGAAACGGAACTGGCGGTTGCCGACCTGAAAGTGGATCTGCTGACGCGCAAGGTGACCCGCGCCGGGCAGGAAATTTTCCTCAAACCGCGCGAATTCCGCCTGCTCGAATACCTCATGCGCCATGCCGGCCAGGTGGTGACCCGCACCATGCTGCTGGAAAACGTGTGGGACTATTATTTCGATCCACAGACCAACGTGGTGGATGTGCATATCAGCCGCTTGCGCCAACAGATCGACAAGTATTTCCCGCTGCCCCTGTTGCATACGGTACGCGGCAAGGGTTACATGATGCGGCCGGGGGAGTGAACCTGGAATGAATTTCTGGGATTCGGTGCCGTTACGCCTTGTCGCTGGCTTGCTGCTGGTTTATTTGTGCAGCGCAACGCTGATTTTTTTCTTTCTTGACTATCAGCTTACCTCCACCCTGACAAAAGGGGTGGACCATACCTTGTCCGAAGAAAGCAACATGCTCCTTTTGCAATACCGCGATAACGGCACGGACGGCCTTTACCGGGCGATCAAAAGTGAAATCGAGAGCGAGGGCAGCCAGTCCCATGGATTTCGCATCCTTGACTCAAAAAACCATATTACTTATCAGGCGGGTGGCTTGGCGCTGCCCATGGTGAAGCTGTTTCCAGGGGTGCAGCAAATAAAGGTGGAGTCGAGCGAGGGGAAAACACACGTGGCGCGGGTGATTTCCTTCTCCCTGGGGGAGGGCATGAGCGGTTTCGTCGCCGCCAGCATGGAGCCGGTTTTGGCGCTGGTCAATGATTTCCGCCAAACCTTTCTGGTAACCGCCGGCACGGTGTCCCTGCTTGGACTGGCATTGGGATTCTGGCTGGCGCGGCGTTTTCGTGGCCGGATTGATGCTTTTAACCGGCATACCAACCTGATCGTTCAATCCGGCGACCTTTCCAGCCGTATGCCGGCTGTGGGCAACGACGAATTTTCGGTGCTGGCCAGCAACATGAACGCGATGCTGGAACGGATCGAAAAGCTGGTGCAAGGCATCCGTCAGGTCAGTGACAACATCGCCCACGACCTGCGTACACCGCTGACCCGTTTGCGCGCCGATGTCCAGGTGGCCCTGCAGCAGGGGGGCGCGGAGGTGCACAAGGCAGCGCTGGAAAGAGTGCATGGCGAACTGGAAAAAATGCAGAGCATCTTCAGTTCCCTGCTCGCCATCAGCCGGGCGGAATCAGGCGGGATGCCGGTCAAGCGCGCGGTGGTGGATTTTTCCGAATTGCTGAATGAACTGGTCGAGCTTTATACGCCCTCCGCCGAGGAGCATGGCCTGGTTCTGCATGGTGCTGTTGCCGAGGGTTTGCTGATCTATGGCAACCGCCAGCTTCTTGCGCAAATCATCTCCAACCTGCTCGACAACGCCCTCAAATATGTTCCTGCGGGAAGCGAGGTCAGGTTGCATGCGCAGCGGCAGGACAACCAGATAAAAGTAGTGGTGGAAGACGGCGGCCCCGGCATTCCCCCACCCATGCGGGATAAGGTGTTCGAGCGATTTACGCGCCTTGACCCCAGCCGTACCATGGCGGGCTCGGGCCTCGGCTTAAGTCTGGCTAAAGCCTTTGTCGAGCTTCATCACGGCACCATCTCCATTACCAAAAGTCCCCTCGGGGGGAGTGCCTTTATCCTCGATTTGCCCGCGGCCTGACCGATGTTTGAATATTTCGCATGGCCCTGTAGAATCCCTGCGACATCCTCCACCTGGATGGTGCGGCTAACAGCGTTCTTTCGGATTCCATTGCGTGCAGGCCTCTTCCCGCTTCCATCAAGACCATGACATGACTCCCGGCTCCAATGCCTTCCTCGGCGTGATCAATATCATCACGCGCCACAGCGCTGATGCGCCTGGCGCGAAAGCATCCGTCAGCGCGGGGTCGTCCGCGATCGGGGATGTGGGGCTGGAACTGGGCGATGTTTCAGAAACGGGTAGCCTGCGTCTGAATGCAGAGTTCAACCTAAAAAACTCATTTGGCCACAGAGAACACAGAGCTCACAGAGAGAAACAATGGTTTATCGTGAATATGAGCATCACCCACCGGGTGAACCTGATAACAATGCGAAACCCGCGTCATCTCTGTGTCCTCTGTGATCTC
>JAUYFW010000297.1 GCA_030690835.1 Sulfurimicrobium sp.
CAAAACAGGCAGCCAGTGATACCCCCTCCATGCTGGCGGCGGGGCTCGCGCCCACCAATTCCAGCAGAGTGGGGGCAAGATCGATGCTGCGCACCACCTGATCGACTATTCCGCAGGCAGGTTTGCGTGGGTCACGAATCAAGAGCGGAATGCGCGAACTGAAATCACCGATCGCGGAATTGCCCTGGCCCCAGGTGTCATGCTCGAAGAATTCCATGCCGTGATCGGAATAGACAACAACAATAGTGTTGCCTGCCAAGCCACAATCGTCGAGGTGGCGCAGCATCTTGCCAACTTCATCATCAAATTCGGCCACGCAGCCATCGTACAAATCAATGATTTGATCGAGATCGAACTCC
The DNA here is from genome assembly GCA_030690835.1 of Sulfurimicrobium sp. GTDB lineage: Bacteria > Pseudomonadota > Gammaproteobacteria > Burkholderiales > Sulfuricellaceae > Sulfurimicrobium. The sequence continues at coordinate 360 of JAUYFW010000297.1, forward strand.
TCTTTGGGCGCGCCCTGGCGGCGGATGATCTCGAAGGGGTCGGTCAGCCGCGCCATGGCGAACTTGGATTCGCCCGCGTAGGCCGGGTCGCCAAAGCGCGTGTACCACGGCCATTCGGAGGCAAACGGCGGGTGGGTGGTGGAATAAAACACATTGAGGAAAAAGGGCTGAACGCTTTCCGCCAGACGCGAAACCAAGCGCCGGGCGCGCCGCCCCATCGGCTGGGTCAGGGGCACGCCACCTAGGTAATAAATTTCCGGCAGCAGCAGTCGCCCTAACCGGTTGTGGGTGAACAGCGATAGAAACAGGCGCAAATCCTTTGGCCCCTGGCGGATCAGGTATTTGAGATTCCACTGGTCTTCCGGCAGGTCGGTGTAATCGAAACCGAAGGAAAACTTGCCCATGTCACCGCCACACCAGTCCGAAATTGCCGCGGTGCGGTAACCCTGTGCCTTGAGCAGATGGGGTAGTGCATCGACTTTGAGTCGGGCCTCATCGTCCGCGACAAAATTGTCGCGAATGCCGTGCGTGTGCGGCCAGGTTCCGGTCATCAGCGAAATCAGGCTGGGCGCGGTACGGGCGCAAGGCACATAGCAACTAGAGAACAGCACGCCCTGCTCGGCAAGTTGATCAATGTTGGGTGTAAGGGCGCGTCGGTAGCCCAGCGCGCTCAACCGATCCGCGCGCAACGTGTCCGATCCGATCATCAAAATATTTGGCGGCGTATCGGCAGCGTGTTCGGGTGTGCGGCGTGACGGACGCGCATCGGGCAGCCAGGCCGCCCAGGTGATCGTGCCCGCGTAGAACAGCACGGCGGCCCACAATGCAATAAGTTCGGTAGTCTGGTTCTGCCTGAGCAGTTGCCAAGAAGCGGCAATCAGCAGCAGGGCCACGGCAGCAGCCCACGCAAACTGCATCAGATAAATGCGCCCCGGCGTCATCCAGCGCCACAACCCATAGAAGCGGCTCATGCGGTAGTGCATGGAGGCGACCAGTAAACCCGGATTGAAGCGCAGCTTGCGGATGAATTGCAGCGTGGCCGAGCCCAGAATCCCCAGCACCGCCACGAGTACGGCAAGACCACTTGACCATTCGCCACCCAGGCTCGCATTCAGCATGTAATACAGCAGCCCCCCTGCCCCGCCAGTGAACAGCATGATGGCAAATACCCAGACAGACAGACGTGCGAGCGCAAACAAGGTGTAGCGCCGGTAATGGGTGAGCACTTCTTTTCGGACGCGCGGCCCGGACTGCGAAAAATCCAGCAGCGATTTCGCCAGCAGTGCCGCCGTACCCACGCCAGCCACGGTTAACGCGGGCAACACGCCGGCCCAGTGCGCACTGCCGCTGATGAACCAGGCGATCAATCCACAGGCAACCGTCAAAACCGCCAGCGCTGCGACGAGAAAAAAGCCACGATCAGGGGGGAGCGGCAGGCCTTTGCCACGATGCCCCGATTCACGACGGCCTTTCAGTTCCCCCAAGGCGGCAGCGGTTCTCATCCAATAAAAGCGCCGCTTGGCCCATGACAGGCTGAACACGCTGTGAAACCCATATTCCGCCAGCTTGCGCCACATATAGAGCGGCACCCGGCCATTGCCGTGAATGCGCGAGGTGGCACGGGTGCGCTGAAAGCTTTTCTTCAGCAGGTAGCTGAGTTTCAGGCGATCCGTGTCCACATAGTGGCGCTGCACCATGACGGGTACGTACTGGCAACGCGCGCCGCGCATCATTGCACGCAAGACATATTCGCTGTCTTCTCCGCCGCCCAGATCGTGGCCGTGCGGGCCAAGCTCGGTGGAAAACTGTCCGGTCAGTTCAAATACGTGATGGCGCACCACCAGATTACCGCCACCGGGGATGGGGCCTTCTTCCGCTGTAATGGTCTTGGGTAGGTTGCCCTGGTCATAGCGCGGCACCGGCAGCGGATAAATCCGGTACGGCCCCTCATCGTGTACCCAAGCGGGCTCCGTGCCATCCCAGTCGGGCAGAATGCGGCCACAATACAGCCCGGCATCGGGCCAAGTCTGCGCGGCTTGCTCAATCGCAATCAGGTAATTTTCATCGACCTGATGGTCGTCATCGACAAAAGCGGCAAGTTCAGTGTCGATTTCGGGAATGGCCCGATTGAGCGCATGCGACTTGCCCGGTGTCGGGACTTCAAGCAGGCGCAACGGCAGCCAGCCCTTGTCGGCCTGTTGCAATTGATATGCCTGCATGCGCGCCAGCGTATCGTCGGTGCAGGCATTGGCTGCCACCAGAATCTGCACTGGCATGGCAGGGTGCTGCGCTGCATTCAGCGAAGCCAGCACCCGTTCCAGTAAATCTACCCGATTGTGGGTACAGATCAGGATGGTGAGGGCGCCCTTCATGCCGGATCCATCATCCAGCCGACCACATAGCCTGTGAAATAGGCCGCATTCATTTCCAGGCGAAGGGAGTGCTTCGCCCCTTGCCGCAAGCGTAGCGCCAAGGCACGCCAGTATGCGCGTATCACCTGCGGAATAAGATAAAGCGGCGGGATGCGCGAGGCCGGCCCGCGCTTGCATGCGCCCTCCATGCGGCCCTGGTGGTAGTGCAGTTGCAGAAAATAAGTTCGGCGCAATTTCCAGGGTTCGATGCGGTGATGAATGACCGCTTGAGGCGTCCAACGCACGGGTTTCTTCAACTTGATCAAGCGCCGATAGAGCTCGGTGTCCTCGCCTCCAGACTGGATGTTGCCGCGCCGCCCCAAATTACCGTCAAAACCACCCACGTCCAGCACGGTTTGGCGGTGAAAAACGGCATTGCCGGTGAAAATGGGGGTAGAGATTTCGGAAAGCTCACGTTCCGCAGGCCCGTAATCCAGTTCTCCCAGAAATCCCAACAACTCGTCAGTAAGCCAGTCAGGGCGACCACCCGGCAGGTGCGCGCGGATGCGTCCGCCTATGGCGACGGGCTGATGGACGTCAATAACCTGCTCAAGATTCACCAGCCAATCAGGCTCAGGGGTTTCATCATCATCCAGAAACACTACATATTCACCTTTTGCTTCAGTGAGCGCCCGGTTGCGCGCGTGAGCCACGCCCAGCCGGCTTTCCTGCACAACCCGGCAGTCGATATCCATCCGCTTCCATCCATCTTGGGCGAGCCAGGCTCCTGTACCATCCGTGCTGGCATTGTCAATAATTAAAAGTTCCCAAGGGCCTTCGGGGGAGTGCAAATCATGCAGCCCGGCGAGCGTTTGCTTAAGCGCTGCCAGATGGTTGTGAGTACAGATGGACAGTGTCAGCTTCATAGACCCAGCCGGCACTGCAGTCGCTTGAGGTAATACCCAACCCAAGTTTTGAAGCGACCATCATTGCTGCCGAGGGTGATTTTTCTCAGCAGCATGGCCGATGTATCGGTGCCGAAGACATCCAGGCGACGAATACGAAAAGCATCCCCATCGGGGCGGTTGAAGCCGGACTGTACTGAAAAAGCGGCCTCAAATCCGGCCGATCTTACAGCGGATGCTTCTCTCTCACCGAAACGGCCATAGGGATACGCGAAATAGCGGCACGGGATGCCAAGGAGCTCCAGTTCGGCCTTGCAACCGGCGATTTCATCGGTCAGCTCCACGTCATTCAGGCTGGTCAGATCCCGGTGGCGGCGGGAGTGGCCGTGAAAACTGCCCCCCCCTTGCGCCATTTCTGCAATCTCCGCCCGATTCAATAGGGGGTAGGTGCGCCCTCCGGGATTTTCGTTTTTCGACCACGCATCCTCCTGCCCAATCAGATGACTCACTAGAAACATGACTGCAGGCCAGTGATATTGGCGCAAGACCGGCCAGGCATGTTCATACACACCTCTAAAGCCATCATCGAAACTGATCAAAAAGGATTTCTCCGGCAAAGCTTGCAGTCCCTGCTGCCAAGCCATGAAGTCATCGATAGAAACAGCCTGCCAATTAGCTTGCACCAAGGCATGCATATGTTCGGCAAAGCGTTGCGGGCTGACGCAATATTTGCGTTCCCAGTCGTTATGCACATCACCCACGCGGTGGTACATGAGCACGGGAATACGTTGAGCCGTGCCCATCAGAAATTCAACCGTTCTTTGGCGGCTGCGAGGATGGCGCGATGGACGCTTAGCGGTAGCAGGCTGGGGAGCATGCGTATTTTGTCAGAAAACGAACCATGGCCAGCGAGTAGCGCTTTACGGAAAACAGGCCGCGCGTTTTCGATGTCCCCTTGCCAGTGCAGAGCATTGCCTTGCTGGATTAGCTTGTTCCAGGTGAGGGACTCAATCCTGACTAGCCCGACTTGCTTTGCGATTTCGGGATGCCGGCGGAGAAATAGCTGTTTAGCCTTGAAGGTATCGAGCACAACCAGCGCCTGGTTGCGAGTGGCCTGCACCCCGTCGTGGTGATGATACCGGGCGAGCACTTCGGGCACGCGGATAATGGTGCCGATGACAGACACTTCCATCCAGAGCAGATAATCCTCGGCGATGGTGAGATGGGTGTTGAATCCGCCCGCCTCAATAATGGCGGCGTGCCGGGTGAGGCAGGCATGGATGGGCCAGCGGCAGCCCTCCAGCAGGGATGCGGCCTTGTCTGGATTTTCGTAATCAGGAGGAATAAATGGTTCGCTACGAGGCCCTGGCAAGCCCAGGTTCTGCCAGCCGCAATAGGCGAGAACGGCCTTGGAATCAGAAGCCAGCGTCGAGTGCATTTTCTCCAGAAAACCGGTGCTCCAGGTGTCGTCGCTGTCGAGAAAGGCGATGAAGGCGCCACGCGCTTCACGCAACCCAAGATTGCGTGCCCGGCTCACGCCTCGTTCCGGCAGGGTAAGCACCCTGAGGCGGGGGTCGTTCACGGAGCCGAGGATTTCAGGTGTGCGATCGGTAGAGCCATTGTCCACCACGATGAGCTCAAAATCGTCGAAGGTCTGCGCCAGCACGCTGTCGATGGCGGCCTGAATATGCCGCTCGCCGTTGAGGCAGGGCATGATGACCGAGATGAGCGGTGGCGGTGTGGTATAGGTCATGGTGGTGGCTGGCAATCGGTTGCCCTGCGTGACTTCTTCCTTGATGACATCCAGATAGGCTCGCCCCCATTTTTGATCGGGCTCGACATAATTCCCTTCAGCCCATTCATTCCACGCCTTTAGGAATACGATTTGTTTTTGCGGGGGCCGAGTAGCTCCGCGCGCCATAGCCTGGCGTAAATGTTGCCTGAACAGTTCCGGGGTGGAGTTTTGCAATACCACACCTCGCATACCCGAGCGCGGTGTATTGTCCCAACAAGGTAGTGCTATGGGGTAATCGTCAAAATCGACCTTGTTGCTACGCAGCAGGCTGGGCATAAATTCCTCATAATCCCAGATGGTCAGCTCAGATTTGCGGTTTTGCAGGGCAAGTTTCAGCTTGGTCAAAAAATAGCGGCGGGGAATGCGCCCGTTTCTTGTAGGCAGGGTTTGCATGATGCAGGCATCCAGGCCGCAGGTTCGTGGGTCCCATCTTTCATCGCGATGGGAAACGCCGATCAAATACAAACCTGGCAAGCCCGCAGCGATCGCCCGCTCGCGCCAAAGGTCCACCATCTTGTGGATGTCTGGAATGTCGCCTGGGCGATAAATTAGGAATATGGGTTTGCCGTCTATCGTGATGTAGCGGGGATCAGTGAAAGCCCTCGACAACCAATCGAAATGGGCCCTGTGATCGTCCATGCCAGGATAGGTTTGCTCTATCAGGGTCTTGTCGGTGCCGTCCCAGACCGAACTCCAGCTATGGTTGGCCCAGCAAAGGCAAAATGGGAAATCCGGCTCTCCGGAATGCAGCACCTCCTCGAAGGGTCGCTCCAGGATGCGCCGCCCCCCGAACCAGTAGTGGTAATAGCAAAAACCTTCCACACCGTATTCACGAGCCAGATCTGCTTGGGCGGCGCGAGTTTCGGGCACGCGCAGATCATAGAACCCCAAATCTGCGGGGATATGCGGTTGGTAATGTCCGGGGAATAACGGCTTCGCCTTGGCTGTGTTGGTCCACTCGGTAAACCCTTTGCCCCACCATTGGTCGTTCTCGGGAGTGGGGTGGTATTGGGGCAAGTAAAAGGCGATCAGGCGCGCCAAAGGGGTTTCTGACATCGAAATCTTATCTCTCAACAAGGTTGGTAGGTTACTGCTTGGCGGGAGCAAAACGCCAAAGCAAATGTCGATTCAGGTCATCCAGTATTCGGTGGCCTATTCTGCGCAAAAAACCGCACGGGATTCCATAGATATAAAGGAGATGCCGAAGAGCTCGCCCGTTCAAAACAATCAAGTGAGTCTGCTCAAGTCTGCTTGCATTAAGCAATGAATCTTTTCCGTCTGAAACATATACCTGTGGTTTACCACTTTGGTCCAGGAAACGGGGTATATCCAATAATGATGGCGCTGAAAAATCTGTTATCACAAAAAAATCCTTATCAGCGATAAACCGAACAGCCGTGCTTATAAATGCCCGTACAAATTTCTCGACCGAGTTTGCGGGTGACTGATGAAACGAAACCTTGTGTTTTGCGAGAAGCTCGCGCAGGCGTTTGTCAGTGGCGCCGTTCATGTCAGACAAAAAATAGGCCACTATTCTTGCGCGCTTCCAGTTTTGCAAAGTTTGGTCGAGTAAAGCTAAGTCCACCCGTTCCAAACTGTGAATCACGACGTAAATCGTGGGGCGTTTCCATGGGAGCAACATCATTTGTCGAGCCTTGCTGCTCTCGGGGGCGGCAGCCGACGCGAAAAGTTCATGTTTTAGCATTATCTTGAGACGTTCGGTGAACTCGTTTTCGCTCCCCGCCTTATTCTTGCCGTGAAAGCGCACATAGCACAACGGGCGCGGGATTCGTTTGGCGTGATGATCGAATTGAATAAGAGACAACCAGGCCTCCCAATCTTGATTTAGACGAATCCGTTCGTCGAACCCTTGAAAATATTTCCTGCGGATTAGCGAGGGCATGGAGATGAAATTGAAACGGTGTAACAGGTCGAGGGAAAAATCGCGCGAAGTCCAGTGGGGCAAAAATCCGAGCTGTTTCATAAGCACAGGGTCGCCAAAGTTGAATCGATCCCCATAAACAAGCCGTAATTCAGGATTGCTGTCTAATTCATTCTCCATTAACTGCAAAGTATCGTTATCCAGGAAGTCATCGGCATCGATATATAAAACATATTCGCCATTGGCGATGTCGAGAGCATAGTTGCGGGTTTTCTGAGCGTTGCGAAAGCTAACCTTCAAATAACGGATTTGGGTGCCGAAGGAATGTGCCACTTCTTCTGTCTCATCATTACTATCGTCATCGATAACAATAATTTCTTTTGGCGAGCACGTTTGGTGCAAAACAGATGATATACACCAACTCAGAAACCTGCCGTAATTATGGCAGGGAATGATTACCGATGTTTTTAGAAGGTTGTTAGGTTTTTCCACTTCAACCGCATTGTCTAAAGTAACCATGCGTCTCTCATTCCCGGCACTCAACGCGGTAGCACTGTCGATATCGGGTCAGGCACTGCTTCCCCTGTACAATTATCAACTCCCCCAGTCAGCATCGAAAAGCACCCCATTACCGCCCCTTTCGTACACCGATTCCATCATTGATTGCCCACATCAAGCTTTTAATTTTCTTGAATGGCCACAGAACCAACGCGCCAACTCTATATGTATAGGAATTTGACATATCACGCAGGCAATCCCGCAGGCGCTGTTCTCTCAAGTCTCTTTCGCGGAGCTGCGCGGAGAAAGGGTTTTTCTCCGGGCTAATCGCCTTGAAATATGGAAATACAGTTTCAAACAAAAAGTTGACTGCGAACTCCTTACCGGTTGATCTTAAATGATATTGATACATATATAGCCTAGAATTGAAACTAATAAAGTTTTTACTATCCTCATCTAAGCTGGACCAAACGCCACCCTGGTGCTCTCTATAAATCGCGGGCTGTATTTGGTCTAGGTATTTACCTTTCCCATATGGCCCCAGCAACACCGTCAGGAATGTGTCGCCATTAAGTACCTTAAACATCTCATCCGGGTATGCCGTCACTACATTTCTAAAGACCATTGATAAGGTTAGCGCCCACGCCCCTTTCATCAATTCTTCCGAAGTGAAATCGCCCTTGAATTTTTCAGGCAATTTTGAGTCTGCCACTGTATTTCCAGATTGATCCACTATCTTCGCATCATGGTAGCAAACAACGTAATCCGGGGTTTTTTCCAGGAACTCGACCTGTTTTTGCAGTTTTAGCGGGTCAGTCCAATAATCATCGCCCTCGCAAAGTGCGATATATTTGCCGCTACATTCCTGCAATGTTTTTATCATATTCGGCATCATGCCGATATTTGGATTATTGAACCTGGCTTTAATTTTATTTGGGTATTTATTGGCATATTCCTTGATTATCCGCGCCGTTCCATCCGTACTACCATCCTCCCCAATAATTAAATCGAATTTAAATTGGGTCTGCTGCTTCAACACGCCTTCAATAGCCTCTGCTATATATTTCTCGTGGTTGTATGTAATCATCCACACACTTACCATTGGTTTGTTATCTTGGCGCAGGTTATTCATAATTTCCATAAAATCCATACTCTATTTTTTAAAGAGGCGGATGGGCGTTTTTCACGGGCAAGGTCATTATTGACCACCTTGTTCTTCGTGAGCACGTACTACGGGCGCATTGGCGATGGCGGAAGACAGAATATCGCCGATGGTGCCGATGTCCCTGGAATTTACGGCGGTGCCAGTGGGCAGTACCAGCACCCGGTCGGCTAAAGCTTCCGTGTGGGGCAGCAGCAGCCGGGCGTGTGGAAAGAAGGAGTGGTAGGGTTCCATGCGATGACAGCCCGGGTAGAAATAACGTCGGGCGATGACATTCTCTGCATGCAGAACCTTGATCAGCTCATCACGATTGAGTCCGGCTTGGGATTCGTTCACTTCCACCACGACGTACTGGTAGTTGTTTCGTTCGGTGCCGTCATACCTTACTAGCTTAAGTCCAGGCAAATCTGCCAAGGTTGCAGCGTAAGTTTCGTGGTTAGCCCGGTTGGTGGCGATAAAACTGTCCAGGCTCTCTAAGGACGTGAGAGCCATGGCAGCAGAGGCTTCACTCATCTTGCCGTTGGTGCCTATGTAAATGACGTTGTCGTAACCACTGAATCCAAAATTCTTCATCAGGCGGATTTTCGCCGCCAGCGCGTCATCGTTGGTGGTGACCGCTCCACCCTCGAAGGCATTGAAAAACTTGGTGGCATGAAAGCTGAACACTTCAGCGTCGCCGAAATTGCCGATGTGGCGCCCTCCGGCGGTACAGCCGAAGGCATGAGCGGCGTCGAACAAGAGCTTGAGCTGGCGTCGTTGCGCGATCTCGGCGAGCGCCTTAATGTTGCAGGGACGCCCCCAGACATGCACGCCGATGATACCCGTAGTACGGGGTGTGATGAGTTCTTCCACACGGTATGGGTCAAGGGTATGGGTCGCCGGGTCCACGTCGCAAAACACAGGGGTGATTTCCTGCCATTGCAGGGCATGGGCGGTGGCGATGAATGTAAAAGAAGGGACGATCACCTCGCCTTTCAACTCCAACGCACGAATGACGATTTCCAGAGCTACTGTTGCGTTGCACATGGCAATACAGTGTTTCACACCTAGAATTCTTTCCAGATTTCGTTCCAGTTCCTGCACGTAAGGGCCGTTGTTCGTAAGCCAGCGTCGGTCGAGCATGTCATTGAGGCGTGCCATTAGTCGTTCTCGGTCACCGATGTTGGGTCGCCCAACATGTAAGGGCTCAGCGAACGCCTGTGCGGCACCGAGAATGGCAAGAGGTCTGGTATTGTTCATTCGTTCACTTTCCTAATAATACGGGCTGGTACTCCGTAGGCCAGCATGTTTGCTGGAATGTCCCGCACCACGGCGGCCCCGGCTCCGATGAAGGCATCTGAGCCTATGCGGACTCGATCGCTCACGCAGCAACCAATGCCTATCCAGGCGCGTTCACCTACCTGTACTCTGCCGGCTAAATGTACACCCGGGCCAATGTGGGCAGCCGCGCCAATTTCGCATTCATGGTCTACTGTAGCCCCTGTGTTGACGATGACGTTGGCGCCTAACCTGCTGCCCGAATTAATTGCGGTCTGGGCCGCCACCACGCAGCCAGGGCCGATTTCGACGGTGCCGGCAATACAGGCTCGCGGGTGAATTGCGCTGACTAACTCAAAACCTTTGTTGACGAGCATCTCGGCGATTCGTGCACGCGTTGGGCAGTGGCCAATTGCCACGATGGCGAGGGACACGCCGGCGGCGCGCAAGGCTGCCAGTTTGCTAGAATCGCCAAGGATGGAGGCTCCGGCGAATTTCGTGCCGTGGCGTTCATGACTTACATCGTCCAGGAATCCGATGATACGGTACTGGTCCATCTGGTCAAGGATGTCGGCCACAACCAAGGCATGGCCTCCAGCACCGAACACGACGATAGGTGGTTTGCTGGTCATAGGGTGGTTTTACAGTCGCGAAAACAAATGGTCTTGCCATCAGGCCCGATCTCGGACCAGATGTCTTCGATGTAGAACAACCCCATGCCCTGCTGCCTGTTGATGAGTATATCGTTGCTGGCTACCTGAAGTGCCCCCAGATTCTCGCTGTAGAAGGATGCTTTGCCATCCGGGGTGCCGATCCACACACGGAACGAGTAGACTCCTGGCAGAAGGCGCAGGGCCTGCAGACGCATCTCGACACTGTAGTCGCCGGGCATATAGTTTCGTGGCAATTCTACCGTGTTGTTAGCGGTGAGATAAAGAAAGTCCGTGGTATGAGTGCCGATCAGCATTACCAGCCTCTCCACCGGACGATTAATATGGAAGTGGATGCGTACCCGAAGTGGTTGCATGAAGGTCGCTATCGTGACTGGCTGATCCAAGTCGTCAAGCAGCTCTATGCTTTGAAAATCCAGGTCCTCGGTGGTTTGCGCAGTGGCCCTTGGGGTCTTTGCGGACTCAGTTCGAATTTTTTCGTTACTGCGGTCAAAGAAGAGGTTGGCGACTTCAGCGGGGCTCCCGTTCGAAAATATATGCCCGTGATCAAGTAGTATGACACGCGAGCACAACCTTTCCACTTGGCGAATGTTATGGGAGACAAGCAGAACAGTCTTTCCCTGCCGCTTAATCATATCCTCCATACGATCAAAACACTTCCGCTGGAAAGCTAAATCCCCCACCGCCAGCACTTCGTCCACGATCAGGATGTCGGCATCGATGCTGGTGGCGATGGCAAATCCAAGCCGTACCGACATGCCCGAGCTGTAGCGTTTGATCGGGGTGTCGATGAATTCTTCCAGTTCGGCGAAGGCGACAATGTCGTCGAACTTACGCTTTATTTCTGCTTTGGAGATGCCGAGGATCGCACCGTTGAGATAGATATTCTCGCGTCCGGTGAGGTCGCCGACCAGACCCGCTCCGACCTCGATGAGCGGAGCGATTTTACCCTTGACGGTAATGCTGCCGCTGGAGGGCTTTGAAATGTTGGCGAGCAGCTTGAGCATCGTACTCTTGCCGGCACCGTTGTGGCCGATGATACCCAACACTTCACCCTGCTCGACGGAGAAAGTGACGTCATCCAGAGCCTTGAACGGCGCGCGCTCTTCAACCGGCTGGCCGGCGATCCGCCGCCACTGGTTGAGAGCAGTGGTTTTCAGGCTCTGCAACTGGCCGAGCTTGTATTCCTTGGTGACGTGGTTGACTTCGATGATGGGCATGGGGCGATATCAGTTGGAGTGTGGTAACGCGATATTACTATCAGCGAACGGGGTACTTTTTTTCTAGCTCGTGAGCATAGGCAGTGACCTTTGGCACCACAG
>JAUYFW010000325.1 GCA_030690835.1 Sulfurimicrobium sp.
GGATTTGTGTGGAAATCAAAAATCGAGGCCACCTATGCCCGGCTTGTTGATCGACAGCATCAACTGGTTGAATCCGAGAAAAAATACCGCGAGGCGTATGATGGTTTGCAAAGAGAAATGGAGGACCGGCGGAAGGTGCAACAGGCACTAGCCGAGAGCGAGGGTCTCTACCGGATGATCACCGACAACGTCTCCGATATCCTCTGGACGACGGACCTGAATTACCGGTTTAACTACATCAGCCCCTCGATCATAAAAGTCCGGGGGTTCACGGTGAAAGAGGCCCTATCGCAGCGACTCGAGGAGATGCTGACCCCCGAATCCCTGCAAGCAGTTGTTCAAGAAATGGCAACCGAGGATGAACGGCTCAAAAGACACCCCGAAGATTGGGATGTCAAAATAACCATCGAGCTGGAACAGTACCGCAAGGACGGTTCAACCGTCTGGACGGAAAACGAGATCAACTACCTCTTCGATCAGAATCGGCGGCCGATCGGGATCATCGGCGTGACCAGAGAGATCAGCAAACGCAAGAGGATCGAGACCGCCCTTCGCGAAAGCGAGGAAAAGTTCCGATCTATCGCTGAAAACTCCAAGGAGGTGATCTGGATGATGGACATGAATCTCCGGTTCACCTACATTAATCCCTATATCGAGCACAACATGGGCTATACCCCCGAAGAGTATCTGCAGCTGCCGCTGGACAAGTTGATGACGCCCGCTTCTCTGAGCATGTGCATGCATCTGCTGAGCGAAGAACTGGAGAATGAAAGAAGAGGTGACCAGGACCCGAACCGTTTCAGAATGATCGAGGTGGACCATATCCACAAGGACGGTAAGACCGTCCACGCGGAGCTCAATATGACGTTCATGCGGGACGCCTCGGGTCGCGCCGTCGGCATCCTCGGATTGACGCGCGACATCTCTGAGGGCAAACGGCTTGAAGCGGAACGGCAGGATATGGAGGAACATCTGCAACGAGCGGAGAAAATGGAGGCCCTCGGGCAACTGGCCGGCGGAGTCGCCCATGATCTGAATAATGTTCTCGGCGTTTCCACCCTGTACTCGGAGCTGCTTCAGGAAAAGATTCCGGAGGAAAGTCCGTTAAGAAAATATGTCGATAACATTCTCTCTTCGACTCAAAAAGGCGCCGCCATTATCGAGGATCTGTTGACATTGGCCAGAAGGGGCGTGACGGTATCGGATCTGATGAACCTCAACGGCATCGTTTCAAATTTCCTCAAGAACCCGGTATTTGAGAAGATTCAGGCATATCATCCCCATGTGACCTTCAGGACA
>JAUYFW010000328.1 GCA_030690835.1 Sulfurimicrobium sp.
AGGATCTTTGACCGGCTGAGGGAAAAGTTCGGCCGGGACAAGGTCTTCATGGATGTGGCCGGCATCGAGCCGGGCGTCGATTTCGTGGAGGCCATCGACCGGGCGGTGGGTTCGTGCGACGTGCTGCTGGTCATCATCGGGAAGAAATGGCACACCTGCGTCGATGCTTCAGGCAAGAAGCGCCTGGACGACACCCAGGACTTCATCCGGCTGGAGACCGCCACGGCCCTGCGGCGGGATATCCGGGTCATCCCGGTGCTGGTGCAGGATGCGGCCATGCCGGGAGAGGGCGACTTGCCCGATGACCTAAAAAAAGCTGGCGCGGCGGCAGGCGACCGAGATCAGTGATACCCACTGGGATTCGGATACCGAACAGCTTATTGAAATCCTGGCGAAGGTTCTTCACCAAGAACCGAAGCCGACACAGACCGGGGCCGGAGGGATGCCCCATGCCCCGGTAACGGCGGGGGAAAAGCCGGAAATTCCTACTCCCGTTCCTTCCAGGAGGGGCAAGAACAAACTCACCTGGATCATCTCAGCCATCATGGCGGTGGCCGTGGTGCTGGGGGGACTACTTTACTTTGTTCCATCGAACAAGGATGTGGCGGTGCCCGAGCTTATCGGCATCTCCCTCGATGAAGCCGCTGCGCGTCTGGAGCGGGAGCGCCTCAGGCCGGGGATGGTCAGGCACATGCCTTCCGAACGTCCAACGGGCACCGTGATCGAACAGGACCCGCCGCCGGGCAGCCAGCTTCCACCGGAGCCGGAAACTGTGATGGTGAGAATCCCCGACGTGAGCGGACGCGAGGTGAAGGAGGCCGTCTCCATGCTGAAAGATGCCGGCTTGAATGTCGAGCCCAGAATGGAGAGGGAAGAAACCTCAAGGGTGGAAGCCGGCACAGTCCTGAAACAGAGCCTGAGGCCGGGCTCGCGGGTGCGTCCCGATGAAGCCATCACGCTGGTTTTCGCCGTGCTGCCCCGCGACAGGGAAGCGGCTGGCGAAATAGTCCTTCCCGATTTTACCGGTTGGCCAGTCCTGAGGGTGGAGGCATTCCTCAAGGACAGGGGACTTGTCCTCGGCCCGGTGCATGAAAAGGCAAGCAGCGAGCAGCCGGCGGGGACGGTGATTGGCCAGCATCCCCCGGCAAAGACCCGCATGGAGAAAGGGGGGGCGGTGCTCCTTCTGGTGGCGGTGAGCGCCGGCGAAGGGGCAGTCTTACCTGCGCCGGAGCAGATGTGGCCCGAAGATGGGCGATCCTTCGACAACTATCCCCGCACCACGGCCCTGCGCTGGAAGGAGGTATCCGGAGCAGCGAGCTACACCGTGGAGCTGGACTGCCTGAACTGCTGTGAGTCGGGCAAGTGGTGCTCCGAGCTGGGAAGGCCATGGAAGGTGGCCTGCGGCATTTCCGCTGCAAGGTCGCGCGGCTACAAATTCGAGTTCGCGGGGGCCCAGCCGGGACGCTGGCGGGTATGGGCGGTCGACAAGGATGAGCGGGAGGGAGAGAAGAGCCCGTGGCGGACTTTCAGGTACACAAGGTAAAAGATGCTACGGCAATAAACTGAACCCTATTGAACCCGGATTATCCATTGGAATGCACGCGCATGTAGGAGCGCCGCCCCCGGCGCGAATCGCGGCGAGGGCACCGCTCCTACAGCGGTGTTTTGGCCCTAATGGATGATCTGGGTTGAAATGGACTCTTGTCTTAACTGGATTAACGGGCATGGCAAATTGCCGCCCGGGATCATTAACCAAGTGAAAGGTGAAACCGCTTGGGCTACGCCCTTGCTGTGAAGCGTGAAATGTAAAAACAGGTTCAGTGGATGCTTTTACCTTTCACGCTTCACAAACAAAGCGTAGCGAGTGACTTCACGCTTCACAAAACTGTTTCACCTTAAAAGGAATTTATCATGGCAAGCAAGGCACTCTGCATCGGTATCAACAATTATCCCGGTACCGCTAACGACCTGTCGGGTTGCGTCAATGACGCCAACGACTGGGCCGAGGAACTGACACGGCGTGGTTTTGCCGTCACGCAACTTATTGACAACCAGGCCACGCGCGCCGCCATGATCAAGGCCATCGGCGGCTTGATAGACGGGGCCGGGAAAGGCGACAGCCTGGTGATCACCTATTCCGGCCACGGCACCTGGGTGCCGGACAGCGACGGCGACGAGCCGGACGGCCGCGACGAGGCGCTCTGTCCCTACGATCTGGCGAGCAAGGGCGCATTGATCGACGACGACATCCATGACCTGTTCGTGCGCCGTGCCGCCGGCGTGCGCATCATCCTGATCTCGGACAGTTGTCACTCCGGTTCAGTGACACGGGGCGACGAGGCGGACCTTGATCCGGGCATGCCCAGGGTGCGCTTCATGCCGCCCCAGGCATGGATGAAGGGCACCCTCCCGCCCCTCGCCCTGAGTGCAGTGGCGCCGCGCGGCGGTTTTACTCGTGCCGGCGGCGATCTGCTGCTGGCCGGCTGCCAGGACCACGAATACAGCTGGGACACCAGCTTCCACGGCAGGCCCAACGGCGCCTTCACCTACTATGCCCTGAAGACGCTGCGTGAGATCAAGCCGACGACCTATCAGAAATGGTTCGACGCCATCCGGACTTACCTGCCATCCACGCGCCTGCCGCAGTCGCCGCAAATCCTCGGTACCAGGAAGCCTCGCAGCTTCAAGGTTTTAAAATGATCCGGTAATGCGCCTTGATCGTGATCTCGGCGGCCGCCGTGCGGATTTCCGTGGACATGCAGGCATGAGCCGTGCCATGAATGGATTCGAAAGGAGCTGGAAATGAGCAAAGACCCAAGCAACATCAAGCTACGCATCGACGGTACGCTCAAGGAGAAAGATACCGCCATCGCCGAATGGCCCGCCGAGGTGTATGAACTGGATGGCCTGTCGCGTGGCGAGGAGCAGCGGATTGCGCTTGAAGCGCTCGCGCCCGACGATGTGCTGGAACTTGAGCTGGCGAACGGCACCCGTATCCTGGTTGCCGCCGAGGATGCCGGGCGTTACCTGGGCGCGGCGGGGCGCGGCGAAGGTGAGCCGGGGCAGATTGAGGTCGGCCAGGTCCTGCATCTCTCCGGGGTGCGCCTGCCCACAGGCACCGCGCGCGACAGTCTGGGTGCCTGGATACTCAAGGGCCTGCGGGTCTACCGGCAGGGCCCCGCCGGCATGACCGCGCTGATCGCGGCGGGCACTTTCCAGGATGCGCAACTGGATGACCGCAACGGCCTGTACCGTTGCAGCACCGATACCTTTGGGCTGAGCAAGGTGGACGCGCTGCCCAGGTCCGCCGAGCCGACCCTGATCTTCATCCACGGCACGGCCTCCTCGACGGAAGGCAGCTTCAAGGACCTGTGGGCCAACGACAAGTACCGCGAACAACTGGTCAAGACCTATGGCTCGCGCCTCTATGCCTTCGAACACCGCAGCCTGACCGAAAGCCCCATCGCCAACGCCCTGGAGCTGGTCAAGACCCTGCCCAATGGGGCGCGCCTTCACTTCGTCAGCCATTCGCGCGGGGGCATGGTGGGCGAGTTGCTGGCGCGCGCCAACCGTATCGGCCTGGAACCTTTCACCGATGCCGAGATCGAGCGTTTTCTCGCCCATGCAGAACGCCTTGGACGCGAGGGCTTCGAGGCCGACGCCAAGCGGCTGCGCGAACTCAACCGGGAACTCTGCAAGCGCGCCATCCAGGTCGAACGCTTCGTGCGTGTTGCCTGTCCGGCACGCGGCACCACCCTGGCCTCGGGCCGGCTGGACCGCTGGGCCAGCGTCATGCTCAACCTGCTGGGCAAGGGCTTCGACGCGACGGGCAAGATCATCCCCGGCATGATGCCGGTGGCCAAATCTTACGGCCTGCTGAAGCGTTTCCTGCTCGCGGTGGTCAAGCAGCATGCCGACGCGCGCATCCTCCCCGGCCTGGAGGCGATGATGCCAGACTCGCCGCTGGTGGGCCTGCTCAATACTCCGGACGTGAAGATCGAACACCCGCTGCACGTGCTGGCCGGCGACTTCCAGGGCGACGGCCTGCTGCCCTGGCTGGGCGATTGTCTATCCGAGGTGTTCTATGGCGGCGAGACCGACCTGGTAGTAAACACCCCCTCCATGAGCGGCGGCGCGATGCGCTTGCAAGGTATCCGCCAGAAGCCGGTCAGCGGCCCGCAGGTCACCCACTTCAGCTATTTCGAGCGCGACGAGAGCGCGCTGGCGCTGCTGGGCGCGCTCAGTGGCGACGACAGCCAGTTCCAGTTGCTCGAAGGCCCGTCCAGGGCCGAGATCAGCCGGGGCGGCAGGGAGCCCAAGCGCAAGGACGACGCCCCCATCGTCTTCCTTTTGCCCGGCATCATGGGCAGCCATATCCAGCTCGGCAAGGACCGCATCTGGTTCGAGCCCTTCAGCATGTGGTCGGGCGAAATGGCCAGGCTGAAGGTGGATGCCCAGGGGGTGACGCCGGATGGCTGGATGGACCGCAACTACGAGATGCTGGCGCGTCACCTGGCTGAAAGCCATGAAGTACGGCCATTCTCCTACGACTGGCGGCTGTCGGTCACCGATGCGGCGGCACGCTTCGGCCAGGAGCTCGACCAGGCCATGCTCGACGCCAGTGAGCGCGGCCAACCCCTGCGCATCGTCGCTCACTCCATGGGCGGCCTGGTCGCACGGCTGGCGCTGAAGGGGCGCTGGGACCAGTTCAAGGCCATCCCCGGCAGCCGTCTGCTGCAACTGGGCACGCCCAACCAGGGCTCGCATTCCATTGCCGCCGTGCTCATGGCGCGCGACGATTTCGTCCAGACCATCGAACGCTGGTTCGATTGGAAACACGACATGCGCGAATTCCTCGAAATCGTCCGTGATTTTCCGGGCGTGCTGGAACTCCTGCCCTGGCCGGAGGATAACGGCAAGGCCAGCGATGGTGTTGACTACTTCGACGCCAAGGTCTGGCAGACCTGGTACGGCGAGGACC
>JAUYFW010000340.1 GCA_030690835.1 Sulfurimicrobium sp.
AATTATCAGGCGATGCCGGGATTGTCCTTCACCCCCACCAGTTTCGGTGTATTGAGCTTGCGCGGCGTGATGACTTTCTTGTCGCGCAGCCAGGTTGCCACCACTTCCCATACCGGTTCGCCGGTCACACCCTCGCCCACCGGCGCCCAGCCGGCGACCTTGTATTTCTTGGTGGGGCTGAGCGGTTTACCCTTGAGCGTCATGTTGCTGATGCGCTTGCCGATCTTCTGGGCTGGATCGCAGGTGTACTGGATGCCGCCCACGCGCATCATGTCGCCACCCTGCTGGTAGTAGGGATCGGGGTTGAAGAGGTTGTCGCACACGTCTTCCATGATGGATTTGATGGTTTCGCCGGTCAATTCCGTCAGGGTGGTGGCGGGATAGGTGATGGCCGTCTGGTCCATGAGGCGATCCATGGTGATGGCCTCGCCCGGCAACAAGGTGGTGCCCCAGCGGAAACCGGGAGAGAAGGCCGCGTCGGCGCCCTTCACATCCATCAGCGCATCCAGGATCAACTGGTCGAAAGTGCCGTTGAAATTGCCGCGGCGATAGAGCAGGTCTTCCGTCACCGCCAGCTTTTCGGACAGCTTGGCCTCGTAGGGCGCACGGTGCTTGTTTATCAGCGCCGTCATGGCGGGATCCGCGGCGAGCAGGTTGGAAAACACCGGCAACAGCTTGTAACGGAAGTCGGCAACCTTGCCGTTCTTGACCTCGAAATCCAGTACGCCGAGGAACTTGCCGTTGGAGCCGGCATTGGTCACCAGGGTCTGGCCCTTGGCATTTTTAATAATGCTTGGCGCGGGGATGCCGTCGTGGGTATGCCCCCCCATGATGGCGTCGATGCCGGTTACGCGCGAGGCCATCTTGAGATCCACGTCCATACCGTTGTGGGACAGCACCACCACCACCTGGGCGCCCTTGGCACGCGCATCGTCCACGGTTTTCTGCATGTTCTCGTCCTGGATGCCGAAGCTCCAGTCGGGCACCATCCAGCGCGGGTGTGCAATCGGCGTGTAGGGGAAGGCTTGGCCGATGATCGCTACCGGCACGCCGTTGATTTCCTTCATCACGAAGGACTCGAATACCGGGTCGCCGAAATCGTTGGTCTTGATGTTCTGCGCCACGAAATTGAGCTTGCCCTTGAAGTCGTTGTCCACGATCTGCTTCACGCGCTCCGCGCCCAGCGTGAACTCCCAGTGGCCGGTCATGACATCCACGCCTAGCAGTTTGCACGCATCGACCATGTCCTGGCCATTGCTCCACAAGGAAGTTGCCGAGCCCTGCCAGGTGTCGCCACCGTCGAGCAACAGCGCGCCCGGACGCGAAGCGCGGATTTTCTTCACCAGGGTGGAAAGATGTGAAAAACCACCGACCTTGCCGTAGGTTTTTGCCGCAGCGCTGAAATCGAGATAGGTAAAAGCATGCGCTTCCGAGGTGCCGGGCCGGATGCCGAAGTTTTTCAGCAACGGCTCCCCCACCAGATGGGGCGCCCGGCCAAAATTCGAGCCGATGCCCAGGTTGACATTAGGTTCGCGGAAATAAATCGGCAGCAATTGCGCGTGGCAATCGGTGAAATGCAGCAGGCTGACATTACCGAATTTGGGCACATCATAAAAACCGGCGCCGTCTGCCGAAGCCAGCGCTTGTCTGCCATCAAGGGCAAAGCCGGTTGCGGCCGCGGCAGCCAGCAATTGCAGGAATTCGCGACGATTCATGGACATGGTGATGCTCCTGTGTTTCCGTTCGTATTGTTTTAATCCATTAGAGCCAAAACGCCGTTGTGGGAGCGGCGCCCTCGCCGCGATTTGTGCCCGCATTCGCGCCGAGGGCGGCGCTCCTACATGCACCCCAATGGACGATCTGGATTAAAGGCTGCGCGCCTGTCATCAGGCGCGACAGCCTTATGGCATTACTTGCGGAATACCGACGCCTTGAGGGGCAGGCCATTGTCCCGATAGGACATGTAATATTCCAGATTGTTGTATTCCTCACTGCCAAATTCCAGCGGCACCGCGCGCACCTGGTTGTTGCACTGGCGGAAACGGGTCTGCAACGTCACCAGATTCTCGCCGGCACGGAACGCCGGCCAGTGCGTTGCCTGGCCCAGCGCCGGCGACAGCACCTCGGCGCGGATGCGGTTGCCCACGTTATCCACGTGACAGGTGGAGCAGGCGAAATTCAACTGGCCACGGCGCTGGAAATAATGGCGCTTGCCAGCTTCATAGGCTGTCAGCGCACCGGCGCCCTGCACCTTGACGCTCATCTTCATGCCATCGGACAGGGTGCGGGCATAGGCGGTGAGAATACCCATGGTGTTGACGTCGCCCAGCTTGAATTCAGCCTCACCGTTGTCGCGCAAACACTGGTTGATCGCCATTTCGAAAGTCACCACCTTGTTCAGCTTGTCATCGAAAACGGGATAGTTGCCAGCCACATTCTTGCCGCCGTTGGGGAAACAGCTGGAGAAGGTCTTGCCGTTCTTGAATGGCTTTTCCCACATCTGCTTGCCACCTTCGACCACGCTTTCAAATGGCGGAAATTCCATGATGCTGTCGTACTGCGACTTGGCATCCTTGTCCAGGGCCAGCGCGCCATAAACCATATCGTCAAACTTGACCGTCGGCAGCTTGCTCTTGTAAAAATCAATCAGCTGCTTGCGGTCTTCTTCCGGCCCGGCTTGTGCCGCCGCGCTCATCATCAGGCCTGCGGAGAGCAGTGCCAGTGCAATTTTCTTCATACCAGTCCCCCGTTGGGTGGAATGAACCGGGCGCAGCCCGGCTCGCCAAACATTAGCTGATCGCCGCTTCATCAGACCGTTTGTCACCATGGTTGTCCACCCAGCTCACCACGACCTTGTCGCCCGCCTTGGCGCCCTTGACCTTGAAGCCGAGGAAGGGGTTCTTGGCCACGGCGTAGCCCCACTGCGCGTCCAGAACGGTCTTGCCACCCACGGTCACATTCACTTGCTGAATGAAGTGAGCAGGAATCATCTGGCCGGTTTTAGCGTCTTTACGCAAGCCGGTTTCCATGATGTGATTCATCAGCACTTTGATGTCAGCGATATCGCCCTGCATTTGGGCACGGATTTTCATCGGTTCAGCCATGTTTTGTATCCTTTACTTGAATTCGTTAACGGGCAGGAGGCGGTTATCGATCAGCCGCCGCAACCGCCGATGGTGACTTTCACTTCCTTGGAAGCGATGTAGGTTTTGCCGCCCGCCTTCACCACCACCGTCACATTGGAGGTCTTGGCCATCTTGATGCGGGTGGACACATAGCCCTCCGCGCCGTTGGAGAGGGTGAACTCGGCGATCAGCGGGTTGACGTTCTGCTCAGAGAGGATCGCGATATCAGTGGTGCCCGGAATTTTGCTGGTCACTTCGACCGGCACCACGGCGCCATTCTCGGCGATATCCGGCGCCTTGATCAGGATGTCGGCACTCTTGGCCGCGCCGGCGGCATTGACACCCTTCAGCGCGTCCGCGGTGGTTTTGGCTTCGAAGGCATTCTTGTTCCACTCGGCGGCCAGCACTTGACCAGGCTTGAGCAGGCCGGCGGCAATCGCCAAGGCTACCGTGCCGGCAGCGCCGGTGCCTTTCAAAAAAGTTCTGCGCAGTTGATTCATATCTGGAACTCCTCGCTAGGGTTAAAGGGTGTAAATAAAATCCACAACTTGATCAATTTCTTCTTCGCTCAGAATCTTGTGTTTGCCAATGGGCGGCATGGATGTCTTGGCATTGGCGACCGTGGCATCCCACACCTGAGCACGCAGCTTGGCGCGATCCGGGTAGCGCAGTTTCATGGCAATCAGGGGCGGCGCGATCGAACCGGCCATCTCGCCCTTGGTGCCGGGCATCGCATGGCAGGCCAGACAGTTGCCTTTTCTGTTGTCAAAGGCAATCGCCTGACCCGGCATTTCTTTTTTTTCCTCGGCCGCCCACACCGGCCCAGCCAAACAAGCGCCCAGCAATGGGGCCGCAAGCAAAAGGGAAACGCGTTTCCGCATCGTATTCTCCTCCGGTTAACTTTTTATCCTTTAGCGGATGATGTTGAGCATACCGCATTTTTTTCCTCGCGCAAATACTTTAATAAATAATTTCCCCTTATTTTTCAATGAGTAGTATGAATGTACCAGTAAAATTTCAGCGTCATCAAGGGTTGGCTTGAACGCGACTCGAAGCCCGGCATATACCCGGCATAGTGACATCTCGCGCACACGGCTATAAACAACATAAATTGTGTTTGTCAAACACCTGATTTTCCGTCAGAATTGTGCGGATTTTCACCTCGACCGTGCCGGTCGTGGCCGAACCAGGAAGGTTGGCCTTTGCATGATTAGCTACGACTATCCTCTCAATGAACGGGTACGCACCTTGCTGCGCCTGGAGGATTTGTTCGCCAGGGTGGACTTCTTCGCCATCCAGTCCCATGCCCTGGACCACCACGCAGCCTTGCTCTCCCTGTTCGAAATTCTCGAAGTCGCCTGCCGTGCCGACCTGAAAACCGATCTGCTGCAGGAACTGGAGCGGCAAAGGCAGGTGCTGGAACCCCTGCGCCACAACCCGGCCATTTCCGAAGCAGCGCTGGACGACATATTGCGGGATATCGGGAGCACGGCGGCAAGCCTGCATGAACTGTCAGGCAAGATGGGGCAACATATTCGCGACAACGAATGGCTGATGAGCATCAAACAGCGCATCAACATACCGGGCGGGGCGTGCGAATTCGACCTGCCGTCCTACCACTTCTGGCTCAATCTGGATGAAGCAGCGCGACGCCGCGACCTGCGCGAATGGCTTGCCCCGCTACAACCCATCAACAACGGCCTGCGCCTGGTACTCAAGCTGTTGCGCGACAGCGGCAAAACCACACGTCAAATAGCCCAGCAGGGCGCATTTCAGCAGATGCTGGCAGGCCGCGTCGCCCAGATGATACGCATCTCCCTGGACAGCGAACTGCCCTGTTTCCCCGAGATCAGTGCGAACAAGTACGCCATCAATATCCGCTTCACCGCGCTCGGCGGCACGCAAAAGCCGCGCGCGTGCGACATCGATGTCAAGTTCGATCTCACTTTATGTAATTTCTAGAGCTGCCCGCCGTGCCGTCCCAATCATCCACACCACGTACCGTAATCTGCCCCACCTGCAAGACAGCCATTCCCTATACGACGGATAACCCCTATCGCCCATTCTGCAGTCAGCGCTGCAAGCTGATCGACCTGGGCCAATGGGCCGACGAGGAATACCGCATCCCAGAACAGGAAAAACCCTTACCGGATGACGTGTAGGTCGGGTTTCAACCCGACAACAATGTCGGGCTGAAGCCCGACCTACCTGGCCCACGCCCCACGCAGCATGGCAATGCCATGCGCGCCGGCTGCCCATGCCGTTTCAAGATGCGCCGGACTCATGCCGCCCAAGGCGTAGACCGGCAGCGGATAATCCTTGATCAAGCCAGCGAATGCCTCCCATCCCAGCGCATGCGCGCCGGGATGACTCAAGGTAGGCAGCACCGCCCCCAGCAGCACATAATCCAGCTCCAGTTCTGCGGCCCGCTCCAGCTCTTCGACAGAATGACAGGAAGCACCCACTAACCTATCCTGCGGACGCGCTTCAAGACGCATCAAGGCAGCCGCAGTCAGATGCACGCCATCTGCGCCGACCGCCTGCGCCAGCCGGACTTCGGCATTAATCACCACGCGCGCGCCATACCCATGCGCCAGAGACACGACCCGCCGCGCCACGCGCTCCAGCTCAGGCAGCGACAAAGACTTCTCGCGCAACTGGATCAAACGTAAACCATTTTCCAGCGCACCCGCCAAATGGGACATGAACGGCTCCTCGCCCATTTCCGCGATGTTGCTGATGGCAAGGGTGGCGGGCAATTCCAGCGCGCTCAGAATGGGTCCGTTGGCCGGGAGCAGGGGGGCGACATCGACGCTGCCCGGCGTCTGCCAGGCGAGCAACTGGCTTTCCTTGCCGTGCGGCTCGCCGTCCCAAGCCACCACACGAAAAAAATGCAATTTCACGCTGGCATGTTCATAGTCGAAATGACGCACCAGCCAGGGATAGGCATGCTTCACCTCGATGCCCAATTCCTCGTGCAGTTCACGCGCCAGGGCTTGAAACAGGGATTCGCCCGCCTCGACCTTGCCGCCGGGGAATTCCCAGTAGCCCGCATAGGGCTTGCCGTCGGGGCGCCGCGCCAGAAGAAAGCGCCCGTCGGGCTGCACGATCACCGCCGCAACCACATCGACTACTTTTCGCTGCTGTGTCATCGCCGGCTTTTCAGCCCCATCCGGCCGGACCAGTCGCGCGCGAACTGCCATGCCGAACGGCCGCTGCGCGAACCACGGCCGAGCGCCCACTGCAGCGCCTCGCGCCGCACCGGTTCGGAATCCCTGTCCGCCACGCCGAAATGGGCCAGCCAGTGCTGCACGATGGCAAGGTACTGCTCCTGATCGAAGGGATAAAAAGACAGCCACAGGCCGAAACGCTCGGACAGGGAAACCTTTTCCTCGGTGGTCTCGCCCGGATGAACTTCGCCGCCGACATGCTGCGCCTCCAGGTTCTCCGCCATGTACTCCGGCATCAGATGGCGGCGATTGGAGGTGGCATAAATCAGCACATTTTCCGAAGGTGCGGCGACGGAACCGTCCAGTGCCACCTTGAGCGCCCGGTAGCCCGGCTCGCCGGCATCGAAAGACAGGTCGTCGCAATAGACGATGAAGCGCTCGCTGCGCCGGTACAGCAGCTCCACGATATCCGGCAGATCGACCAATTCCTGGCGTTCCACCTCGATCAGGCGCAGGCCCTTCGGCGCGTACTGGTTCAGCGCCGCCTTGATCAGCGAAGACTTGCCGGTACCGCGCGCGCCGGTAAGCAGCACGTTGTTGGCCGGCAGCCCCTGCACAAACTGGCGCGTGTTGCGGTCGACCAGCCTTTTCTGCTCATCGACGCCCTGCAAGTCTTTCAGCGCGATGCGGTGAGGGTGAACCACCGGCTGCAGGAAACCTTGCGTTCCCCGCTTGCGCCAGCGGTAAGCGATTGCCGCATCCCATGCGGGCTCGGGAGGGATGCCCGGCAAAACCTGTTCCACGCGCTGCAGCAGCATTTCGGCACGGTCAAGAAAACGATCCAGCTTGGTCTGTGTCATGGATGTAATCAGCTGCGATATTCGGCGTTGATCTTCACGTAGTCGTAGGAAAAATCGCAGGTCCATACCGTGGCTGCCGCCGTTCCACGGCCTAGCTGTACGCGCACGGTGATCTCGGGCGCCTTCATCACGCGCTGGCCGTCCTGCTCCTGATAACTCGCCGCGCGTCCGCCGTTCTCCGCTACCAGCACGTCACCCAGGTAGAGCTTGATCTTGTCCACGTCCAGGTCGGCGATGCCGGCATAACCAATGGCCGCGAGAATGCGCCCCAGGTTGGGGTCGGAAGCGAAAAAAGCGGTTTTCACCAGCGGCGAATGCGCGATGGCATAAGCCACCAGGCGGCATTCGGCCTCGCTGGCGCCGCCTTCGACCGCAATGGTCATGAACTTGGTTGCGCCCTCTCCATCCCGCACAATGGCCTGTGCCAGCACTTGGGAAAGTTCCGTGACGGCATCGCGCAGCGCGAGATATTCGGCGCTCGCCGCATCGCTGATTTCCGGCACGTCCGCTTCGCCGCTGGCGATCAGCATGAAGGAATCGTTGGTGGAGGTGTCGCCGTCCACCGTAATGCAGTTGAAGGACTTGTCGGCGGCATGTTTCACCAGCGCATCCAGCAACGGCTGGCTCACTGCCGCGTCGGTGGCGACATAGCCAAGCATGGTCGCCATGTTGGGGTGGATCATGCCGGAGCCTTTGGCGATACCGGTGATCGTCACCGTCTTGCCGCCGAGGCTGATCTGCCGGGAGGCCGCCTTGGGCAGAATGTCGGTGGTCATGATGGCGTGCGCGGCATCAAACCAGTTGTTTTCCTTGAGGTTCGCCACTGCCGCGGGCAGGCCGGCGATAATTTTCTCCACCGGCAACGGCTCCAGGATCACCCCGGTGGAGAAAGGCAGCACCTGATCTGCGTCGCAAGCCAGCAAGCGCGCCACCTCGGCGCAAGTCTGGCGAGCGCGGCGCATGCCATCCTCGCCGGTACCGGCGTTGGCGTTGCCGGTATTCACCACCAGAGCGCGGATCGGCTTGCCGGACTGCAAATGCTGCTTGCACAGCGTTACCGGCGCGGCGCAGAAGCGATTAAGGGTGAACACGCCCGCGACTCGAGCCCGGTCGCCCAGACGCATGACCATCAGGTCCTTGCGCTCGGCTTTCTTGATGCCGGCTTCGGCGATGCCGAGGGCAACCCCTTGCACGGGCAGCAGTTGTTCGGCTAAGGGGGGATTCAGGTTCACGGGCATAATCAATCTTCCTGGTGGGTAATTAAAAAGCAAAAACAATTTTTAATTGTTTAGTGTTTAACCCCAATACTGTTTAGTTTATCCATTTCCTGCCGCTATACAATCCATGTTACCAGTGGAGAAGATAGCATGGCGAGAATCAAGAATGAGCTGCCGGGCGGAGCGCGACTGGCGGATTACCTGACGGTGGGGTACCTGGCAATGA
>JAUYFW010000346.1 GCA_030690835.1 Sulfurimicrobium sp.
CCTGCCGTGTTCGATGACCTGTTGCAGGTGACGGTGAGCGTTCATGCCACGGGTCGTAGCTGGATCGAATTTGCCCAGACCGTGGAGCGCAGCCCTCACCCCTGCCCTCTCCCAGAGGGAGCACCCGCAAGGAGTGTCCCCGCCGGGATTGGCGGCGAAGCCGCTCAATCCGGCGAGAAGGGGGACGAGGAATCGCTTCGCGAGTCTGATAAGACTGAAATTCTGTCACGCGCTCAGGTTAAAATTGTATGTGTGAACCAATTGTCATTCAAACCGGTCGAGATTCCTGACATCATTCGGGAAAAAATGGAAAACAGAACGTGAATGTTACACAGGATTTATCTTTTCTCAGCCTCATCACCAACGCCAGCGTGGTGGTGCAACTGGTCATGCTGGGGCTGCTGCTGGCTTCCATGATGTCGTGGTGGTACATCTTCCGCAAGATGTTCGCCATCAATGTCGCGAAGCAGATGACGGACAAATTCGAGCGCGACTTCTGGAGCGGGCTGGACCTTAACACCCTGTTCCAGAAAACATCCAGCCGCGAAGCAAGCGGCATGGAGACCATTTTTGAGGGCGGCTTCAAGGAGTTTCTCAAGCTGCGCAAGCAGAGCGGCATGGATGTTAGCGTGGTGATGGAAAGCACGCGCCGTGCCATGCGGGCGGCCTACCACCGCGAACTGGACTTGCTCGAGTCGCATCTGCCATTTCTCGCCACGGTCGGTTCGGTCAGCCCTTATGTCGGGCTGTTCGGCACCGTCTGGGGCATCATGAACGCGTTCCGCAGCCTCTCCAGCGTGGGGCAGGCAACCCTGGCCCACGTTGCGCCGGGTATTGCGGAGGCGTTGATCGCCACGGCCATGGGCTTGTTTGCGGCGATTCCAGCGGTGATTGCCTACAACCGCTATAGTTCCGAAATCGACCGCCTGGCGACGCGCTTCGACAGTTTCATGGAAGAATTTTCCAACATCCTGCAGCGGCAAGTGAAGTAATGAGTCTCCGTCGTCCGCGCAAGTTGATGAACCAGATCAACGTCGTGCCTTATATCGACGTCATGCTGGTGCTGCTGATCATTTTCATGATTACCGCGCCGCTCGTGAATCCCGGCCAGATCGAGTTGCCGCAGGTGGGACAATCGTTGAAACCACCGATGGCGCCGCTGGAAATTACCATCAAGGAAAAGGGGAAATTGTTGCTGCGCGATTCAAGCAGCGGCAAGAAAGCCGAGGAAGTGAGCCGCGACGAACTGGTGCGGGCCGTGAAGGAGAAGCAGGAAAACAATCCGGAGCAGTCCGTCGTAATCGCGGCGGACAAGAGCGTGCGCTATGAAGAAGTGCTGAACGTAATGGATATTTTGCAGCAGAACCAGGTCAAGAAAATCGGCCTGCTGGCGAAACCGAAGGGCCAGTAAATGGTTTTTGAACGGGGAGAACCGGGCCAGTGGAAAGCGGGCGCCTTGGCGCTGCTGGTGCATGCCTTGTTCCTGGGGGTGATGATTTTCGGCGTGAGCTGGCAGAACAAGGAGCCCGCCGTAGTCGAAGTGGAGTTGTGGAGCGCGTTGCCAAACAAGGTGTCCAAGCCTGCGCCGCCACAACCCAAGCCGGAACCTAAAGCCGAGACTAAGCCGGAGCCGAAGCCCAAGACGGTGAAACCGGAGCCGCAACCGGAGGCCAAACCGAACAAGGCGGAGATCGAGCTGAAGGCCAAGGAGGCCCGGCGCAAGGAAGAAGAGCAAAAAAAGCTCAAGGACGAGGAACAAAAGAAAAAAGATAAGATCAACGACGAGCTGGCAAAGAAGGCACTGCAGGATAAAGCCGAGAAACAGGCTCAGGCAGATGCGGTAACGGCGCGCAAGGTACAGGCTGATACAATAGCGGCCCAACAGTCGGCGGCGCAGAAAGTGGTGGGTGATTACACAGACCGAATCAAGGCCAAGATCAAGCGTAATGTCATCCTGCCCGAGCTGCAAGGCAATCCTGAGGCTGAATTTGCAGTGACCCTGATGCCCACGGGTGAGATGCTGCATTTGAAGCTGGTGCGCAGCAGTGGTTCCAGCGCCTACGATAGCGCGGTGGAACGGGCTATTTACAAGTCACAACCCCTGCCGCTGCCGCCTGAGCCGGGGATGTTCAGCCAGTTTCGCGAGTTGAACCTGAAATTTAGGCCAAAAGAGGATTAAGGCATGAAGCAGTGGTATCGAGGATTATGGATATTTTTATTACTGGCTTTGGTCTCGCCGCTGCACGCGGCTTTGACCATCGAAATTACCGGCGGGGCCGGGAACCAGATTCCGCTGGCGATTGTGCCGTTTGGCGCGGAAAATACCCTGCCGCAGAGCATTACCGCCATTGTCGGCGCCGACCTGACGCGCAGCGGCCTGTTCAGGCTGGTGGACCCGGCTGGCGCGCAGCCGCCGCACGAACCGTCGGAAGTCCGCTATCCGGATTGGGCGGCCAAGGGCGCCGAGGGCCTAGTGATCGGCAGCGTCTCCGCGCGCCCGGATGGCAAGCTCGATGTGCGTTTTCGCTTGATGGACGTGGTCAAGCAGGCGCAGTTGGCGGGTTTCAGTTACACCATCAGCCCGGCCCAGTTGCGTTCCACCGCCCACAAGATCGCTGACGTGATTTATGAAAAACTGACCGGCGATGTCGGTGTGTTCAGCACCCAGATCGCCTACGTCGTCAAGAACGGCAAGCGTTTCGAGTTGCAGGTGGCGGACGCCGACGGCTTCGGCGCACAGACCGTGCTGGCTTCGCAGGAGCCGATTCTGTCGCCGGCCTGGTCACCTGACGGTTCGCGCCTGGCCTATGTGTCGTTCGAACAGAAAAAGCCGATAGTCTATGTGCAGAACCTGGTTGGCGGCGGTCGCAAGCAACTGGTCAGCGTCAAGGGCAGCGCCAGCGCGCCGGCCTGGTCGCCGGACGGCCGCAAGCTGGCGGTCACCCTGACGCGGGACGGAAATTCGCAGCTCTACCTGGTCAATGCGGATGGCGGCAATTTGCAGCGCTGGAGCGCCAATGCCATTATCGATACCGAGCCGGATTTTTCTCCCGACGGCAAGTGGATCATCTTCACTTCCGACCGTGGCGGCAGCGCGCAGATTTACCGTATGCCGGCGGTAGGCGGCGCGGCGCAGCGGCTGACCTTCGATGGCAGTTATAATGTTTCGCCCCATTTCAGCCCGGACGGGAAAAGTTTTGCCTTCGTCCAGCGCCAGAACGGAAAATTCCATGTTGCCGTACAGGATCTGGCTACCAGCCAGGTGCAGGTGCTGACCGATACGCCGCAGGACGAGTCGCCCAGCTTTGCGCCTAACGGCAAGATGATTATTTACGCCACGGAAATCAACCGCCGTGGCGTATTGGCCGCAGTGTCCAGCGATGGGCGCGTGAAACAGCGGCTTTCAGTCCAAGCAGGCGATGTGCGTGAGCCTGCTTGGGGTCCTTTGTTTAAAAACCAGTAATTCTCAGGAGATAAAAATGAATAAATTGTTGTTGAGCGCGATTCTGTTGGGTTTGTTGTCCGCATGTGCCAGTACCAGCGATAAAGGCCAGCCCGCCGCGGCGGTGGAAGACAAGAGCATGGGCCAGAAGACCGGAGCCGATGCCACGGGTGCGCAGAAGTCCGCAGTGGCAGCCAATCCGCTTACGGATCCCAACAATATTCTTTCCAAGCGCAGCGTTTATTTCGACCTCGACAGCTACAGCGTGAAGGACGAATTCAAGCCCGTGATCGAAGCCCATGCCCAGTATCTCAAGCAGAACGGCAAGGCCAAGGCCTTCCTGCAAGGCAATTGCGACGAGCGCGGCAGCCGTGAATACAACATCGCGCTGGGCCAGAAACGCGCCGAGAGCCTGAGGAAGATGATGAGCGTGCTGGGCGTGTCCGAGAGCCAGATGGAAACCGTCAGCTTCGGCGAGGAAAAACCCAAGTCCGAAGGACACGACGAAGCCGCCTGGGCGCAGAACCGCCGTGCTGACGTCGTCTATCAGGGCGAGTGATCATGCGTAGGCTTGCTCTTTTGCCAGCCCTGCTGCTGACGGGGGTGTGCCACGCCGGGCTGTTCACGGACGACGAGGCACATAAAAAAATCAGCGATATGCAGCAGCAGAATACCCAGCAACAAAGCAAGCTGGAGACGCGCTTTGCCAGCCTGGAAAGCACGCAGCGCGCCCAGGGCATGGAAATGCTGTCCCAACTGGAAACGCTGAAAACCGAGATGGGCAAGCTGCGCGGCCAGCTCGAGGAGCAGGCCCACGCGATCGAAACGACCCAGAAGCGTCAGCGCGATCTGTATGTCGACCTGGACAGCCGTTTGCGCCTGCTGGAGCAGCGCGCGGTCCCGGCTCCAGTTCCAGCCGTCGAGGAGGAAGTCAAACCCGGCAAGGGAAAAAAGCAGGCCGGCAAAACAGCGCCAGTACCTGTCGTGCCTGTTGTAGCCACGGCACCGGATGACCCGGTGGCGGAGGGCAAGGCCTACGATGCCGCCTTCAACCTCTTCAAGGCGGGTAATTACCAGGGTGCGCTGGCGGCGTTTCGGCAGTTCATCCAGACTTATCCGCAAAGCCCGCTGGCAGCCAGTTCGCAGTACTGGATCGGCAATTCCCACTTCAATCTCAAGGACTTCAAGTCCGCCATTGCCAGCCAGCAGACGCTGATCAGCCAGTATCCGAAAAGCCCCAAGGTGCCGGATGCGATGCTGAACATCGCTACCTGCGAGCAAAATATGGGTGACAGTGAAGCAGCGAAGAAGTCCCTGGAGGAACTGGTGGCCAAATACCCGTTGAGCGATGCGGGGGAGAAAGCCAAGAAGCGCCTAGCTACCGTGAAATAGCGTGCTGAAGGTCAACGAGGTTTTCTATTCCCTGCAGGGGGAAACCAGTCGCATCGGATTGCCGACGGTGTTCGTCCGTCTTACCGGCTGCCCCTTGCGCTGCGGCTATTGCGATACCGCTTATGCCTTCAACGAAGGCGCCCCCCTGGAAATTCCCGCCATACTGGAGCAGGTGGCGACCTTCCATCCCAGGTATGTGACGGTCACCGGCGGCGAGCCGCTGGCGCAGAAGGAATGCCCGGCGCTGCTCAGCGCTTTGTGCGATGCGGGCTATTCCGTTTCACTCGAAACCAGCGGTGCCCTGGATATCGGCAAGGTGGACGCGCGCGTGTCGCGCATCGTGGACGTTAAAACGCCGGCTTCGGGCGAAGTTGAAAAAAATCGCTGGGCCAACCTGGATGTGCTGACGCCTCGCGATGAGCTTAAATTCGTGATCTGCGATGAGGCAGATTATGCCTGGGCGAAGTCGGCTTTGCTGGAACGGCGTCTGAACGAGAAGTGCGCGGTGCTGTTTTCCCCGGTGGCCGGGGCCTTGCAACCGGCTGACCTGGCGGACTGGATTCTGCGCGACCGGCTCGATGTGAGATTCCAGCTGCAGTTGCATAAAATTCTGTGGCGCGAGGATCGTGGGCGGTGACGGGGGGGTGACGAGGGAAATGAAAAGTGCCGTGGTATTGCTCTCCGGCGGACTGGACTCCGCCACCACCCTGGCGATGGCGCGCAGCCAGGGGTTCGACTGCTATTGCCTGAGCCTGGACTACGGCCAGCGCCATCGCTCCGAACTGCAGGCGGCGGCGCGCGTGGCCGAGGCATTGGGTGCAAGCGCCCAGCGCACCCTGAAACTGGACTTGACCCTGTTCGGCGGTTCCGCCCTGACCGATGCCGGCATCGAGGTGCCCAGCGCGCCCGCGCCGGGCATCCCCATCACCTACGTGCCGGCGCGCAATACCATCATGCTTTCCCTGGCCTTGGCCTGGGCGGAGGTATTGCAAAGCCGCGACATCTTCATCGGCGCCAACGCGGTGGACTACTCGGGCTATCCCGATTGCCGCCCGGAATACATCGCGGCCTTCCAGAACATGGCCAACCTGGCCACCAAGGCGGCCGTGGAGGGAAACCCCGCCACCATCCACGCGCCGCTGATCCACCTCTCCAAGGCCGAAATCATTCGCCAGGGCATTGCGCTCGGGGTGGACTACGCCCTCACCGTGTCCTGCTACCAGGCCGACGCGCAAGGGCGCGCCTGTGGCACTTGCGATTCCTGCCGCCTGCGCAAGGCCGGTTTCGAGCAGGCCGGCATGCCCGATCCTACCCCTTACCTTTGACTGCCGTCACTTGGTACTAATGTACTAACTATCGAATTAAATTACACTTTTTTGTAAAACTTGATTGTGCTTTGCGTCAATTCCATTAAAATCCGCCCTATGAGATGCTTTTGTAATCAAAGAGGATTGACGAGATGATTTTCGAAAGTTTTGCGCCGGCACAGTCCTTTTTTCTCTGGACTACATTCGCTATCGCCCTGGTAATGGGGGCGCTGGTCAACAAGACCAATTTCTGCACCATGGGGGCCATATCCGACTGGGTCAACATGGGCGATACCGGCCGCATGCGCGCCTGGTTGCTGGCCATCGCCATCGCCATGCTGGGGGTGGTGGTGCTGGAAGCCAACGGCCTGATCAAGGCCGATGCCGCATTTCCGCCTTACCGCGCCAACCAGTTGGTCTGGGCTGAAAACCTGCTGGGTGGACTGATGTTCGGTGTCGGCATGACGCTGGCCTCGGGCTGCGGCAATAAATGCCTGATCCGCATCGGCGGCGGCAACCTGAAATCGATCATGGTGTTCGCCATCATCGCCGTGATCGCCTACTACATGACCAACCCCTTCCCCAATTCCGACAAGACCCTGTTCACCGTGCTGTTCTACGACTGGCTGCGCCCTCTCGCGGTGACGCTGCAGACCAGGCAGGATCTGGGTTCGGTGATTGCAGGCAGCGACAAGGCGACGTCGGCGCGGCTCATTATCGGCGTTATCCTGGGCCTGGGTCTGGCGGCCTTCGCCTTCAAGTCGGAAGATTTTCGTGGCAACCTGGACCACATCCTCGCTGGTTTTGCGGTTGGACTTGCGGTTTTGGCGGCCTGGTACGTGACCAGCAATGTGGTGATGAGCGCCGATGGCCAGACCTATTCGCTGCAGAATTACGTGTCGGAACAGTGGGATATGCTGGCCAAGCCGGAAGACGTCAAGCCGGCGGACAGTCGTCCCCTTTCGCCGCAGTCCTTCACCTTCATCAACCCCATGGGGCAGACTTTTGGATACGCTCTCAGCGGGTTCAAGGCTGTTTCCATGACCTTCGGCCTGATGGCCGTGGCCGGGGTGATTCTCGGTTCGCTGCTGTGGTCGCTGCTGAGCCGCAGCTTCCGTATCGAGTGGTTTGCGGGCTTCACGGATTTTGCCAACCACTTCGTCGGCGCCGTGTTGATGGGGTTTGGCGGCGTGCTGGCGATGGGCTGCACGATCGGTCAGGCGGTAACCGGAGTTTCCACCCTGGCAATTGGCTCGTTCATCACCTTCGCCGCGATCGTCGCCGGTTGTGCCGCGACCATGAAATACCAGTACTGGAAGATGATGCGCGAAGAGTGA
>JAUYFW010000348.1 GCA_030690835.1 Sulfurimicrobium sp.
TCTAAGCTGGGGGTTACAGGTTCGATTCCTGTCGGGCAGGCCAGTTAGGTTCTGTTGTTCAAGTGGTGGCTGTAGCTCAGTTGGTAGAGTCCCGGATTGTGATTCCGGTTGTCGTGGGTTCGAGCCCCATCAGTCACCCCAAATATTTCAAGCACTTAGAGCTAAAATGCCTAAGTGCTTTTTCATTTGTGGCACACCCTTGGCACATCGCCAAAAAATAACCCCAGAATATCCATTGATTGTTGCGCCCATCCTGCCCGTGTTTTTCGGCCTGTTCTGACCTAAATTTATCCGTCACTGTGCCATGAGTGTGCAACTATCTTGGCGCAGTAAGTAATAAATGCATCCTAACAATATGTTACAAAAACAAACAATGGGATTGCTAATCCGGTATTGTGTTTTTTTCTGATTTGTTCTATGCTTTTCTCGACTGTTTCTCACCGAGGGAAAGGCATCATGGCAACGATTCAGAAAAGGGCCGGGCGGGACGGCAAGACTTCCTACCGGGTGCAAGTAAGGCTAAAGGGTTTTGAACCTGAGACTGCCAGCTTTGAGCGACTGACTGACGCGAAGGAATGGGCAACTAAGACCGAGGCGGATATGCGGGCTGGCCGCCACTTCGGGCAGAGCAAGCGCCACACCTTCAATGAACTGGCCGACGAGTATCAGACTCACGCCAAAGACCCTGACCGCCTTATCTATTGGCGCGGGGTGTTTGGTTCAGACCTGCTCGACAGCATCACTCCAGCCAGAATATCCAAGGAACGCGACAAGCTGCTATCCGAGGAAACACAGAACTTTGCCACCCCCGCGACCGGCGACCCTGATGCCGATGCTAGGCGCACCAAGGGAAAGCGTACCGGCGCCACCGTCAATCGCTATCTGGCCGCCTTGTCGTCCTGCCTTGCTTATGGCGTCAAAACACTGGAATGGATAGAGCGTAATCCCTGCGAACGCATCAAGAAGCCTGCCGAGAGTAAAGGCCGTGTGCGTTTTCTGTCCGATGACGAACGTGAGCGCATTCTCAATGCCTGCCGCCCACACTCTGAGCTTTATCTGGCCGTGATGTTGAGCCTGACCACTGGCGCACGGAAGGCGGAAATCATGAGCCTGCGCTGGGGGCAGATAAACTTTACCCGGCAAATTATCACCTTGAGCAAAACCAAGAACGGCGAAACTCGCTCTATTCCACTGGTGGGTGAAGCCTTCACGCTGTTGCAGGAACGCGCCAAGGTAAGGAGTCTGACGGATGACCGCATATTCCCGCCCACGTCCAAGGCCAAGAAGGGAGAATACCTTGACCTGGAAACGACTTGGCGAGCAGCACTAAGGACAGCTGCAATCACTGATTTTCACTGGCACGACCTGCGCCACACCGCCGCGTCATATTTGACTATGTCTGGCGTATCGCTGGTGGAAGTCGCCAAGGTGTTGGGGCATAGGACGCTGGCGATGGTGGCGCGCTATTCGCACCTGTCCGACGAACATATCGTGGCGACCGGCGAGAAGCTGGCCGCAAGGCTGGGGGTGGGGAAATGAGCGAGTTCAAGTCATTGTATTCCGCGCTGAAAGGTTGGTATTGCAGGCCTTGGGCAGAGCTGCCAGATACCTTGCGCGAGATGGTAGACGGGCCGGGGGGTAATTTCATCATCAGTTGGGGTAGTTTGACACCCGCGCAACGCATTTATCGTGCGAAGGAGTGGGACTATCAGCATGACCCAGCTACCAAGGCGCAGCGTGATGAGCTTCATAAGTTCTACGACGACTACGAAAAGCTGAAATGTGAAATTGCATATTGGGAAAATGCGAACGCGCCCACCGTGCTGGATATGGCCAAGCGTGAAGAAATCCTTGCGCCACTGAAAGCCCAGTTTGACGCGATGGACTTGAAGCGCCGCCAGATGCTTGGAGACTCGGACGCTGATGATGAAACGATTGCTCAGGGGATAGGTGAGCAGGATGGCAATCAATCCACCGAACAACCATCTGGCACGAAGCAAGACGCCCTAGCCGTGGAGCTTAATGAAATATTGCAGGAGATGGAACAGAAAAATGAACGTATCACGGCAACTGTTGTGTTCGCAAAACTCAAAAAGAGTGCGGGGAATGGCGGATGTGTTGTTGATGTATCAGGCGATGGTTCTTCTTTGCAATGGGAGCGGAACAACGGAACAACGGAAAGCCTTGACATAGACAAATTGCAGAAACGGATTGACCGCTGGAAGAATAAAACACCCGCTAAACACCCGCCAATACCGCTAACAATATGCAGTAAATTCAACAGGGTAAAACGAAAGCAATCCGGAAGCCAGAGAGGCAAGCCGGGTAACTTTTCGAGGATACCCTGATGAAGCTCTTCACCATCGCGCAATTCTCCAGTGCCTTCCCGGCCTGGACTCAACCAGCACTCCGCAATCTCAAATTCAAAGCAGAAACGCGCCAATCGACCAAGGGGCCGATTCCCGGCAACGGCCTAATTGAGTCCGGAGCTATCGTTCGCGTGGGACGCAAAGTGCTTGTCGACGAAGAGAGATTCTTCGATTGTCACGGATCGCCCCATAGGAGCCAAACCATGATCGCCTAATGGCGCCACCAGATGATCGCCGTAATGGCGCCATCGCAGGATCGGCCTAAAGGCGCCAGTCCCTGACCGGCGCAATGGCGCCACCGCCCCCCCCGAATCGAAGTCTCGAACTTTCCTGAAACCGGCTACCCTCCCGGCATTTTGCCGGGAGAAGCCATGAGTAATCGGAGGTTCGAAATGTATCAAT
The DNA here is from genome assembly GCA_030690835.1 of Sulfurimicrobium sp. Taxonomy (GTDB): domain Bacteria; phylum Pseudomonadota; class Gammaproteobacteria; order Burkholderiales; family Sulfuricellaceae; genus Sulfurimicrobium. The sequence goes on from JAUYFW010000348.1 coordinate 2,772, forward strand.
ATCGCCAAGCTTTGGTGCGCATGCGCCAAGGGGACTCAGACCGGGTGATTGCCCAGTCTGGCCTGATGGGGCGCAAGAAGCTCGCCAGCATCAGGAAACAAGCCGTCAGCCGTGACTGGCTTTCCCCAAGCCATCCTTTACCCGACGACAGCGCACTTGCCGACGTCTTCCAGGCTCCTTCGAGCGCACCGGTGTCCAGCACTTCATCGCTGGCGCCGTTTCGCGAGCGCGTGACCGCCTGGCACGACGCCGGCGTCCAGGGCACCACCATCCACAGCGCATTGGCGCGCGAGCATGGCTTTACCGGCAGCTACTCGGCGGTGCGGCGACTCCTGCAACAACTCAACGCCGCCAAACCGCCCGAGGTGTCGATGCGCCTCACCTTTCAACCCGGCGAAGCTGTCCAGGTCGATTTCGGATCAAGCCCCGTCCTCACCGACGTCCACACCGGCGAGATATTCAAGACCTGGTTCTTCGTCATGACCCTATGTTGGTCCAGACACCAGTACGTTGAGATGATCCCGGATCAGACCGTCGCCACCTGGCTGGGCTGTCATCGCCGCGCCTTCGAATGGTTCGGCGGCGTGCCAGGGAGGGTCATCATCGATAACGCCAAGTGCGCCATTACCAAGGCGAGCATTCACGATCCCGAGGTGCAGCGCTCCTATGCCGAGTTTGCCGAAGGCTATGGATTCCGCATCGACCCCTGCCCGCCACGCGACCCGCAGAAGAAAGGCATCGTCGAAGCCGGCGTGAAATATGTGAAGCGTTCCTTCCTGCCGCTACGCACCTTCCGCAGTCTCGCCGACGCCAACCGCCAGGCGCAAGAGTGGGTGATGAAGGAAGCCGGCAACCGCTGTCACGGCACCACCCGCGAGCAACCGCTGGCCCGCTTCGCCAACGTGGAGCGGGCGCTGCTTGGCAGGCTGCCCGACGTGCCGCCGGTGCTGGCGGTCTGGGCCAAGGTGAAGGTGCATCGCGACGCCCATGTGCAATACATTCACTGCCTGTATTCGGTGCCGTTCAAGCTGGTCAGCCTGTCTCTTTGGCTGAAGGCCACCGAGTCGACGCTTCATCTCTACCTGGAGCATGAACTGGTCGCCACCCATGTGCGGCAGACCAAACCGGGAAGCCGTTCCACGGTGACTGATCACATGCCGCCCGAGGCGCAGGCCTGGCAGACGCAGGATACGCAGTGGTGCCTCCAGGAAGCAGAGCGCATCGGGCCGAGCTGCCATGCCTTGATCCATGCCCTGTTCAGCGACAAGGTGCTGGAGAACCTGCGGGCAGTGCAAGCGGTGCTGCGGCTGGCGAAGAAGTTTGGGGCGGCACGGCTGAACGCCGCCTGTGCGCGTGCGATGGCCTTCGATCAGCCGCGGTTGCGGACGGTCAAGGCCATCCTCACCAAGGGGTTGGACCAGCAGGCTGAGCTACAGACGTTCGACGCGCTGGCAGCGACTTATACCCAGGGCGGCCGCTTCTGCCGCGACACTTCATCCTTGTTGAATTGAGGCACATCATGAATCCCATTCCTGAACTCTCCCCGCTGCTCAAGCAACTGCGCCTGTCCGGCATTCTCGATTCACTGGAGGCGCGTAACCGTCAGGCGGTAGACGGCCACCTGGCCTACACGGAATTCCTGTCACTGTTGATCCAGGATGAGGTGGCGCGCCGGGAGCAGACCAAGCTGCAATCCCGGCTGCGCCGCGCCAGCTTTCGCTCGCAGAAGACGCTGGAGGGCTTTGACTTCGACCGGCTGCCGCAACTCAACCGGAGTCTGGTGCACGATCTGGCAACAGGGCGGTATATCGAGGAGAAGGTCGCGGTGCTGATCGCCGGCCCCTGCGGCACCGGCAAGAGACATCTGGCGCAGGCGCTGGGCCATGGCGCGGTGCGCCAGGGCTATGACGTGCTGTTCTCCACGCAGACCCAGTTGCTCGGCAGCCTGCACGGCGCACGGGCGACCGGCAGCTATGAGCGACGCTTCCAGCAGTTGGCGCGGGTGGATTTGCTGATTATTGACGACTTCGGCCTGAAGCCGCTACGTCCGCCCCAGGACGAGGATTTCCACGATCTGATCGCGGAGCGCTATGAGCGGACGGCGACGATCCTGACCAGCAACCTGGATTTCGGCGAGTGGGGCGATGCCTTTCCCGCGAACAAGATGCTCGGCGCGGCTACGCTGGATAGATTGCGTCATGCGGCCTATCGGGTGGTTCTGGACGGGGATAGTTTCCGCGCGCCGAGGCCGATGCCGGACACCCCAAAACCATCACTTGCGAAAGGAGGAAAAACCACTCATTCTTGACCCCGTTCGAGACCACGATTCAGGTGGTTCCAAGTGGCGCCATTAGGCCGATCTTGGGTGGCGCCATTGGGGTGATCCGCTCTGTAGGGTTCGCTCCTGAGAATCACTCTTTTTCTGCCAATTCCACCGCATCCGACGATACATTGGCAAGCCGTGACGATGACGAAGCCGGAAACAGTTTTACCCGTTGCCATGATGACGCACCGACAGAACATTGGGATAGCGAGCTGGGCGAGTTTAGAAAACCGCAGGCAAAGCCCTCGACGGTGCGTAATGCTGCCGTCACGGAACTGGAACGCGGACTTGCCCGACTAGGCCAGCATCATGCGAACGGGTAGTGACTATCTTTCTGGAGCGTATCCGTTCGGCTGGTGGCGTGGCTTTTATGGCGCGGGATTGCCGGGACGTGATGGTCGCGCTATCTGGTTTTGAGGAGGCACGGCGATTGTGCGGCTGACCCGTTGCATGTTACGCAGTAACGCTATATTGTTCTGTTACTGCGTAACAATAACAAGGGCAATCATGGCGACAAATTCAGAACGGCAAGCGGCATATCGAAAACGGCGGCTACAGGATGAATCTGGTGCTGGCTCACGGTTGAATCTGGTAATCGACTATGGCGCACACCTGGCACTGAAACGGCTGGCGCGTCATTACTGCGTAACGGTTACGGCGCTGGTGGAAAGGCTGGCAATGGACGAGCAGCGGCGTGTGACGAAAACCATGAGCGCGGAGGAACACATAACGTATTGCGATGGCGTTACGGCGTAACAGTCACGGTTGACCTAATTTAACAGGAGCGTTACACATGGCAGAACGAAAATCGACATGGAAGCCTGGCCAGTCAGGCAACCCGGCAGG
>JAUYFW010000354.1 GCA_030690835.1 Sulfurimicrobium sp.
CATCGGCAAGACGCTGGTGGAGCGCGGCGAGCTGACGCTCGACAAGGCCTCGATGCAGGGCATCAAGGACTGGGCCAAACGCAATCCGGCTAAACTGACCGAACTGCTTAACGTCAATGCCAGCTATGTGTTTTTCCGCGAATTGCCGAACCACCTCTCCGGCCCTCTCGGCGCGCTGGGTGTGCCGCTGACGGCGGGGCGCAGCCTGGCGGTCGACCCACGTACGATTCCGCTGGGCGCGCCGGTGTTCCTTGCCACCACCTGGCCCAATGAGGCCAAGCCGCTCAATCGACTGATGCTGGCTCAGGACACCGGCGGGGCGATCAAGGGCGTGGTGCGAGCGGATTTTTTCTGGGGCTTTGGCAACGATGCCGGCAAACAGGCGGGCGGCATGAAGCAGGCGGGCAAGATGTGGGTGCTGCTGCCGAAGGATTTTCCGCTGCCTCAGCCGTAGCGCAGTTGGCGAGTGTGGTAAGGCCAAGCTGGGTATTTGATGGAACCTGCCTGATTAAATCGATTCTTTACTTGAATCTGTACTCTCGCTTCGGACCAGATCTCCAACCTGAATATTTACCTTGGCCGGATCGGCCGCGAGCTCTCCAATTGAAAACAGCGGTTGCACCTGCGTGATGGTGATTGTTGTCGCTGGCGATTCCGGGATGCCCAGCAGTAATTTGGCGCCCAGTGTGTTCACTGCGGAATCCGGATCGCGGTGATAGACCATCAGTTTATCGCCTGGCGATAACCGGGAAGTGCGCCCGGCATCGATATAGGCCTTGCGGCCTTCCAGGCGCACGATGGTCGCCATGAACGGGAGGCAGGCTAGTTCCTGCTTTATGGCGACCACTTCTGTTTCGAGTACATGTTTCACGTTCTGGCCAAAGTCCGTGCCAAAGAAAGCCGCGCTGGCAAAAGGCTTGTCCCTGCCCACCGCGACATTGCCGTTGGACAAGGCCGCATTGCGGTGGCGGGCGATGGCCGCGCCAGTGAGTCCATCATGAAGAAATATTTCAACTTCAAAGCGGCGTTCGGAGGCCGATGGCTTGACTCCTGCCGCCACGCTGCTCCAGGGTAGGCCGAGTTCAAAGCGGCGGCCACTTTCGTTGCCCTGCCAACCCCAGTAAGGACGAAGACTTTCCTTGCCGATTCCAGCATCCAAAATCACGCCGGAAATGACGAACTGGCTGCCCGTCTGCGCGGCGATATGGCGAATGATCTCCTGGTTGGCCGGGGCATCAGGATTTGGCTCGCGCAAGCTGGAAAGGAGGGAGAGTGAAAGATTGACCGGCACAGCGACCGAGTCTGCGTCCAGTCGACGCAGCAGTTCGAGAGGGTAGCCATTCCATATGTCATTTATGTCTTCCACCTGAAGCGAGTTGCTGGTGTTGAAGCGCGTGATCGCGACTTTTTTCTTGTATTTCCCTGTCCCTTGCTTGCTGCCGCAGGCGGCTTCCTGCGGGGCAATTTGGGCGCGAATTTGCACGTGCATCAAACTGTCGTCCGTCCATTCGCGCAAGACCGTGTAATTTATCGCGCGGGCGGCGGGCGTGACGCGCAATGACTCCCTGTTTACACCATTTAGGCTTGTTGTCGAAGCCGATTCAACCTTGGCCGCATAACTGATTTCAGCCTGAAGTACGGCATCCTGAACGGCTAGTTGGCGAGCTTTGTCCATGCCCCCCGCGTCAATGACTGCCACGCCCTCGGCTTCAATGGTATCAGCCCATGCCGTCGTAAAGAAAAAGCTGAATAGGGCTGCTGCACAAAAAAGAAAAATGCGTGCGTTCAAATTTTATTCCGCATGGTAAAAGCCGGCACCATAAGTGCAGCCTGGACCCACTGCGCCCTTGATCCCACAGCCGCCTGACAGCAACATATTGGAAGCCAGACGTGGCTGGTTCAGAGCATCATAGAACTGATTGGAGATTTCGAGCTCCATAACGGTTTCATAGTTGCCGTCGGCCAGAGGCGTGACGGTTAAAATCTTTGCGCCGCGCAGGTAAGCGTCGACATAGGCGCGGAAGCTATCTTGCTGCGAAACTAGCGCGGATACGGTGCTGTTACTGGTAATGCGTACGCCATAGACCTCCTCGGTCAGAGCGCGGTAGGCATCCAGTTTTGAAGCGCGCATGGCTAAGAGTCGGCGTTGACCCGTGGAGTAGCCTTCCTGATGCGGAGTCGCGCCGTAGCCTATAGCGGTTACCTTGGCTGGGCGCATAAATTCTGCTGGATAGGGGCTTGTCTTGGTATTGCAAGCGGGCGTACCCGAACCACACGAAGATGGAGAAGTTGCACAACAACCGCCTTGTGACGAGTTTGCTTGCCCTGCACCAAGTGAAATTCCCGCGCTCAATGTGGAGTTTGAACCCGAGCAACAGCCCCCCGAAGCGTTATTGGCGCCCGCGCCAACAAAAACCCCAGCGCTCAAGGTTGAATTCGAGCCGGAGCAGCAGCCGCCCGATGGAGTGCTACTACATGCATTCAGCAATAATAGCGGCAAGGCGATGAGCGGAATATATTTGAACATGAGCGGCTCCCTGATGAATCCATTCTTAATTTAGAAATTACTTTAAGTATTGGATTTATCGGCATGATAAATGGAAACATTAGGAATTTGGTGTGTTTTTTTCAGGCTTGAATAAAAAACTCATGCCGATGGATTTCCATTCCTTGCTTTCGTTCTCCAGCAGGGCACGGGTCAGCGGATTGTGTTCCAGCCAGGCGCGATCCATGGTGAGCGAAAAGCCGTTGCTGCCAAACTTGAGTTTCATCGGCGGCAGTTCTGCGTCGCTGCGGCTGCGACAAAGCAGTACCGCGAGGCGCAACACCAGGATCAGCGGCCATTCGCTCGGGCTGTTCACCATATTCAGCAGCTTGCTCAGGGCGCCGCGGTGAGCGCGCGTCAGCAGGCTCAACTGCGCCTGCTCCAGCCTGGAAAAGCCGGGCATGTCGGCATTGGCGAGAATGTAGGCGGAATGGCGGTGGTAACCGGTGTGGGCAATGGAAATGCCGATTTCGTG
>JAUYFW010000363.1 GCA_030690835.1 Sulfurimicrobium sp.
ATGGCGCCGCCAATGCTGTCGCCGCCCACGCTCACCGGCACGATGCCGGAAAACACCTGGATGCTGCCCACGTTGCTTGGATCGATGTAGGAAAGCGGCGGATTCATGTGGTTGCCGCAAGCGGAAATCAGGTCCATGCCATCGACCTTGATGCGCAGGCGATCGTCCGCCAGGCCGTGGATCACCGGCAGGCCGGAAACGCCGCCGGCGCCGTAAAGGCTGACACCGGGTACATCGCCAAGAAGGCTGGCGCTATCGCTGGTGGCTGCTCGCTTGCTAACCAGGCTGGCCTGATCGACCAGGGTTGCGCCCACGGGCTGGCTGGCGCCGACCTTGGAAGCGCTGACGGTGACTTCCGGCAGCGTGGTGGCCTTGTCTTCGGCGGCACTCGCGTTGCCGCCGAGCAGGGTAGCTGCGGGCAAGGTCAAGGCAACCGCAAGCGCGATGGTTTTTCTGGCAAACATCATGAAACACTCCTTTTTTTGGTTTGTTAATTTGGGAGTATTTTAGGTGGAGTCACGGCTTCATCGGGTGTGGCATATCGTCGCACAGCCCATGGGGATCACTGTGGAATGGTGATGAATCCGAGCTTGCTGATGCCGGCGCGGTTGATCGCCGCCATGACCTGCGCCACGCGGCCGTATTTGACGTTTTCGTCGGCGTGAAGCTGGACATTCATGTCGGGCGTCGTGGCGCGCATTTTTTTCAGTTCGCTTTCCAGGACATCGAAATGGATCGGGCGCTGATCGATATACACCGTGCCCTGGGCATTGATGGCAAGCTGGACCGTTTGGGTTTGCTTGAGCGGGGCGACCGCCGCCGTCTTGGGCAGATCGACCTTGACCGCCTGCATCAGCAGCGGCGCGGTGACGATGAACACGATCAGCAGCACCAGCATCACGTCCACCAGCGGCGTGACATTGATGTCCGCCATGGCGGACTGTTCGGAGGAGGTGTGCAGGGCCATGAAGCCGCCTTATTTGAGCGTGAAGCCTGATTTCAGCGCAAGGTGCAGGAAATCGTTGGCGAAGGCCTCCAGGTCCGCCGCGTACAGGCGCACCTGGCGCAGGCCATAGTTATAGGCCAGCACGGCGGGAATGGCGGTGGCGATGCCGATGGCGGTAGCGATCAGGGCTTCGCCGATCGGCCCGGCCACCACGTCCAGCCCGGCCGAGCCGGTGCTGCTGATGTCCTGCAGGGCGTGCATGATGCCCCACACCGTGCCAAACAGCCCGACAAAGGGAGCGGTGGAGCCGATACTTGCCAGCACCATCAGGCCGCTTTCGAGCTTGTGCAACTCCTTCTGCACCTCGGCGCGCAGGCGGCGCTCCAGCACATCCTGTTTGTCGCCGCTGTTCTGCAGGCTGTTGGCGCCATCCATGCCGATTTCGCGCAGCGCCGCGAATCCCGTCCGGCACAGTTGCGCGAGGGGGCCTTGCGCCTGCTGCGCAACGCCTTCCGCGTCCGACAGATTACGGGCGTTCCAGAATGTCCCGGTGAAGGCGCTGTTTTGTCGCGACAGCCGGAACTGCAGCCAGCCCTTCATCACGATCAGCGTCCAGGAAACCACCGAGAATGCAATCAGCAGCCACAAGGTCGCGGCCACGATGCCCGAGGTTGAGTGTCCAAACATATTTTTCCTAATTCTCCAATTTGAATGTGATCGGCACTTCCACCCACGCCGTTACGGCCTGGCTGCCTTTTCTCGCCGGGACGAAGCGCCATTTTTTTACCGCCTCCAGCGCGGCCTGGTCGAGCGGGTCGTAACCGCTGGTCTTTTTCAGTTCCACCCGGCTGCACGTCCCATCCGCCAGCACCTCGGCCCGTACCATGACCCGGCCTTCCACCCCCCGCCGGCGCGCCGCGAGCGGGTAGGCGGGTTCCGGGTTGTTGAGATAGGCGGCGTTGAAGCGCGGGGCTTCCGCCACGGGCTCCGGAGCCGCCTTGGGCGGCGCCTCGGCCACCGGAGTGGGCGCGACGACGACCGGCGGCGCTTCGGGCGGCTGTTCCACCACCCTTTCCGCTACTGCTTGAGCTTGCAATAACTGACGCGGCTCGGGTTTTGTCCGGGGTTGCACCCTGGGCCTGGGTTCGGGTTTTGGCGGCTCGGGCGGTTTCTCTGTAATTTTGGGCTGTGGCGGGGGCGCCAGCAGCGCCACCTCGATCACCTTCAGCGGCCTGGGCGGAACGATGTCGTGCTGCAGCCGGCTCAGTCCATACCATGCCCCGGCATGGGCAAACGCCACCAGCATTACGACCGTCAGCCACCTCCTGGTTTTTTCTCCTCCCATCTTCGGTCTGAATGATCCTTGCGCCCGCAGCTTAACTGCCCGGCAGGGTCTGGACCCAGCGCGCTGTTTCCGCCTCGTCCAGCTTGCCGCTGACGGTGCGTGCCTGGTGCGTGGCGTCGTAAAAATAGGTGCGCGGCAATTCGCCGCGCCACCTGCGATCAATTTCAAAATACAGCCGCTCCACGAAACGGTCGGCAAACACCCAGGTTTGCTGTTTTTCCAGGCCATATTTTTCCAGCGTGGCCATGATCGCCGCGCCATCTTCCGGGCTGTCGGTGGAAACCAGCACCAGCGGCAGGTTCGGATGCTGCCGGAGCAGCTTGCCGAACTGTTCCAGATTGGCCTTGCAGTGGATGCAACTCAGTGACCAGAAAGCGAGGATGAAGGGCTGACTGGCGTGGGCGGTCGCCACCTCCTTCATGCTGCCGGGGACAAAGGGCTGGGGCGCCAGGGGGGCGGCCTGAGCAGCGGCGGCCCAGAGCCAGAGCAGGGCGAGGCAGAGAATCCGGCGCATGTTCATGGCTGCACGATCTCCACCAGGCGCAGGCCGTCCTTTTCGGTTTGCCAGGACAGGTAGGCCTTGTCCTGGCCGGCGATCAGTAACGGGTGGTCGGAGGCGCCCGCCGTGGAAGCGAGGCGGCGCGGCGCGGACCAGGAGCGCCCGCCGTCCGGGGAATGCATGGCCTGGATCGAGGCTTCCTTGCCATCGAATTCCTTCCACGCCACGAAAATCTTCTGTCCCAGGCTCAGCACATGCGGATGCCCGGCCTGGGTGTCCTCGTTGCCAAAGGCATGGGGGGTGGAAAAAGTCTGGCCACGGTCGCTGCTCGAACCGTAGAACAGGCCATGTCGTTCCGGCCCGTTATTGAACCACACCAGGTGATAGACGCCGTCCGGGCCGATGGAAATGGCGCCGCCGTGATGGGGACAGCCGTCCACTTGCCAGTTGTCGTGCGTGGCGCGCACCGGCATGGGCTTTTCATCGAGACGGGCGAGCGCGAAATCGCGCGTGTTCTGGCCATAAATATGACGCCAGAACACCACGGGTGTGCCATCCGGTTCCACCGCCATGGCCACCCGGCAGCATTCACAGGAGTGGTCCGCCAGCTTTAGGTTGGGACGGAAGGAAGCGCCATTGTCGCCGGACACCGCGTAGTACACTGCCGCGCCGGCGTAGGGCCGGCCCTCTTTCTGAGCGGCGGCGAGGTCGCGCTTGTCCAGCCAGGCAAGGGTAACCTGTCCCTGGTCATTCACTCCCATGGCCTCGAAGCGGTGGCTGATGATTTGCGCATCGTCGTTGACCGTGACGGGCGGCGAAAACGTCTTGCCGCCATCGAGCGAGCGGCTGAAACGGATATGGCCGGTCATCGGCTTGCCCAGCGCCTGGGTCCAGGAAAGGTAAACGATGCCGTTCCGGACCAGGATCTTGGGGCGGTTCTCGCCGTCTCCGGCGATATGCTCCGGGGTGCCGTTGACCGCCACCGGGGTGCTAAAAATTTTGCCGCCGTCGTCGGAATGGCTGACGCGAAGCTGGTTTTCCCGCACCAGGACGCGCCACAGGCGGCCTCCGGCGTCAAAAGTCGTGGTGGTGGCCAGAGAGGGCTTGGCGAGCGTGGCCTGCCAGATTTTTTCCCGCTCCGGGGGTTGCGCCGGGGTGACTGGCGAAGAGGTGCCATGCTCCATTTTGGCCGGGCTGCCCGCTGCCAGCGCCGTGCCGGCAAGACAGTTTGCAGCGAAAAGAAGGAAAGCGAGAGTGGTTTTCATGGGTTGTGTGGATTTTCGGCCGGGGCGAAATGCCCGGCCATCATACCTTACTGTTCAATTACATCTGCTACATCTGCCACGCAATCTCGCCGTAGAATCCCCTGCCCATGGCCCTGCTCGACTCATAGTAGTCGCGGTCGAACAGGTTGTTGGCGGAGAGGGAGAGCTTCAGCCCCTTCCTGATCGCGTAGGAGACCTTGGCATTGGCCACGAAATACGCATCGTAAGAACCATTCACCCCGCTCACAACGTCCTTGTTTTCGTCATTGGTGTAAATCTTACCCACATAGTGTCCAGACAGCGATCCGCTCCAAGGCCCTTGCACACCCTGCAAGCCGATGTTGGCCATTTTCTGCGGGGTGTTGGTCATGTATTTGCCTTCGGTGGCCGGTTTGGCCGGGTTCTCGGTGATTCTGGAATCGTTGTAGGTTACATTGGCGAAGGCGGTCAAGCCGTTCATCAGTCTCTGGCGTACTTCCAGCTCGATGCCCTGCACCTTGGCGGCTCCGGCATTCGCGACGCTCTGCGCCATCAGGATATCGGACTGGGTGCGGTAAATCAGGTCCTTCAGCCGATTTTCATAGACCGTGGCGCGCAGCAGGGTGCCGCTGCCCACTTGCTGCTCGATGCCGATTTCCATCGAGGTGACTGTTTCGGGCTTGAGATCGGGGTTGGGCGTGAAGGTGTAGCCGGTCTGCGGCGTCCACCAGCCGAACGTATCGCGCAGGTTGGGCGTGTGGAACGCGTTGCCGATGGAGCCGCGCACGGTCGTGGTGTCGGCCGGCCGGTAAACCAGCGATGCCTTGGGGCTGAAATGGGTCTGGCTGCGCGAACTGTACTCGTTTTTATATGCGGGCGCTTTCACCTGCTCGATGAACCCTTCGGTGGACCAGGTATCGTAACGCCCGCCGAGATAGGCCGTCAGGCGAGGAGAAAGCGTGATTTCATCCTGGACGAACAGGGCATAGGTGGTGTCCTCGCCGGATGTCCGGTTCTGCACCGGGCCGGTGGCGCCGGCATCGCGCCAGTCGCTGACACTATAGGTGATGGTGTCGATCATGCGCTTGCTGCCGGAAACACCCGCCACCAGGTAATGGCTGTCGGCAAGCGGGAAGCTGGCCTGAACCGAGCCGGACAGTTCGCTGCTCGGGCGCAGCATGCGGCTCGCCGAGCCGCCATTGGCCAAGGTCGCCGCAGAACCCGGCACGAAAAGGTTGTTGTACAGGGGCATGTCCGAATAACCCAGGGTGGCCCTGAGGGTGGAGCCTTTCCCCATCTGCTTTTCATATTCCGCGGTGTAGCGGTTGTATTCCTTGATTTTGCTGTCGGGGCCGGAGAGGAAGTCCTTTTCCCTTACCAGCAGATTGGCCCCCGTGCCCGCCACCGTCACGTTGCCCGCACTCACCGGATTGCCGGAAGCATCGCGCAGATAGGTGTTGTAGTGGTTGCGTCCGGTGCTCTCATAGAGAAACTGCGAAGCGCCCAGGGTCAGCCGGGAATCGGCGGGAAGATCGACATACAGTTTCACGCCCAGGTTTTGCGAATTCCAGCCGTTCGCACCCTTGTCCCCGACCAGATAGGCGGTATTGCCGCTGGCGTCGGTCGTCAGTCGGGCGCCCGTGACTGGTGTGCCGCCCGCGCCGCTGGGTTTGATCACGACGTCATCCTTGATGTAACCATCGCTCTGCTTATGGGCATAATTCAACACGATGCCGATCCGCTCGCCGATGCGGTCCTGGTAAACCAGGGAGCCACTCCTGAAGTCGTTCGTCCCGACCCCCCCCTTGATTGAAAACTCCCTTTTGGTGGGTACCTTGGTGAGGATGTTGATCACCCCGCCCATGGCGCTGCCGCCATAGAGCGAGGAAAACGGTCCGGGCACAACCTCGATGCGCTCCACCGTCTCCGCCGGCACCGACTCCCAGGTAACCGCGCCGATGTAGGGGTCGTTCAGGGTCTGGCCGTCCACCAGCACCAGAGTGCGCGAGTAATCGGGGATGCCGCGTAGCAGCACGTTGGTGCCCATCACGCTGGGCTCGTGCCCCCCCGGCCGGGTGGTATAGACGCCGGGCAGGTATTTGAGGGACTCGTCCACGGACTGGACGTTCATGTTCTCGATATCCTTGCTGGTCACAACGCTTACCGTGGCGGGAGCCTCGGAAGTGTCCTTGGCGGTTTTGGTGGCGGTGATCACCATTTCTTCCATTCTTTGGGCGCTTTTCTGCTCCTCGGCGGCGTGCGCGAACGAACCCGACATGCCGGCACAGATGACTGCGACAAGGTAAGGCAAGGCTTTAACGGGCATGCTGGGCTTCATATGGAGTCTCTCCGGTTATTGGGTTTTTTGGCAGGGAAGCCTGGCCAGTCCATGGCTAAGGCTGATCAGGGCTGGATGGTATAGCGCGTGGGCTGTCGTGTGAATGCGACAATTTGTCGCACGTGCGAACTTTCTAGCCCATCAGCAGTCTCCGTAGCCCGATTGCAACCAGCACCTAACCGCCGCCCCAGCGTATCCGCTGACCCAGCCAGGAGCGTCTTTCTGTCGGCCGGGTTAAACCTGACTTATCTCTCACGGCATGACTACTTGCGTATTGCTGACGTCAGATACGGGTGGACTCTTGCGATCACGCTTCCCCTGCTTTCGTTTCAGCCTATGCCAACCAATCACGACTCCTGTGCAACTCACCAGGAATCCTCCGATGCTTAACAGGACAAGAAGCACGTCCCAAAGAGGGCGCCGCTCCAGCAGTGGCAGCCAATCCCAATTGTGCAAAAGAGCGAAGAGCCAGCGCTTGACTCGCTGGCGCGTATCCAACTTTCCGACGACCGCTCCGGTGTAGGGGTCAAGATGCACCCAGGTCGAGTTGGCATCGTCAAACTTCAAGCGCAGCACGGGCAGGCGTTTATCCATATGCCCCAGCATCGCTTGATGAGTTCGGGGGTAATAGTAGAAGTCATATTCACGGAGAATTTCACTGCGTTCGACCCTGGCTCCCGGCGCCAGGCGGGATCCCGCCGCTTCCAGTCGGTCCAGCGGAAACATGGCAAACGGGTGTTCGCCCTTTGATGCAGGAATAATGCTTGTCCGATTGCCGCCGTCCAAAGCGATAAGGTAGCCCTTGCCATCGAACATTCGCCACTCAATTTCGCGCGGACGCTCGCCTTCCAAACGAGGGCTTTTCAGAAAGCCGTGCAGATCGACCGGAAAGTTTTCCGCTTTGATCGTTCCTCCGGAAAAAGCCAGTTCATCCAGTGGTTTCCCGCCTGAATCAAATACCTTCCATGGGTTCATCGACATCAGTCCGCTAAAAATCCAGGTGATCGCAATTGCCCCGAAAGCCAGGCCAAGCAAATGATGCCAACGCATAAACGGTGCGCGGTACGGAGATTTTGATGCGTTGCTGTAATGCCCCATGAACCGCCACCGCATCACGCCGACCACAAGGCCGCTAACCGCTAGAACCGTCGCCAGCAAGGATGTATACACGACAATGTTGTGCCATTGCTTGTCAAGCGCGCCGCCCCGAAATGGATAGAGCAAGTGTATCCAGGCGCCTACCCAATTCCAGCCCCGCTCAATCCTGGTTGTGTCGCGCACGACCTCTCCGGTGCGCGAGGAAACGTAAAGCATCGTCGAATCTTCATCCCGCACCTCAATTCGATGCAGAGGGCGGTGTGCGTCGAGAGCCTTTGAGTGAGTCCACGCATCCTCTTGAAGCAGATCCAGATACCTTGCTTTCTCCCCTTTCGAGAAAGCAGAAGCCGCTTCAACCGCGTCGGAGGCCGATACGTCGCTAATTCGTTTGCCGTTCTGCGCATTGACCGCAACGACCTGTTGTTTGTCGAACGTCAAGACATAGCGCGGCATGGACGAAACGGACGTTAAGCGCACCCCTTTCGGATTCTCGCTTACCCCCGTTGCCAGGATCGCTGTGCCAAGGTTTATGCAACAGCTTGCCGAATCAAGACCGGGCAAACGTTCCAGCCGCTCTGAAGTAGAGAGTTTGGGGTAGCCCACATACATCATGACGACACCGGAAAAGAACCACATCGCCATAAACAGGCACAAGGCGATTCCGAGCCAGCGATGAGTCAGGAAGAGGTAGCGCTTCACAACCGCCCCGTTCAGAAATTACTTTGCAAGGCAATTTCGAATGTGCGCGGCGCACCGAGATAGAACATCGGGGTTCCGGTGACTGATGCGGCGTACACCTTGTCCGTCAGGTTGCGAACGCGGGCCGTCAGGCTGCTGTTCTTCTGGAACCGATATGATGCAAAAGCGCCGTACAGCGTATAGGCAGAGTCGCTGACGGTGTTCGCCGTATTGCCATATCGCGACGCAACGTAGCGCGCATCGATACCCCCCTGCCACTCCGGCGTGAAGCTGTAAGTCAGCCAGAGATTCGCGACGTGCGCGGGAATGTTGGTCGGCGTGTTGCCCGCGCGCGAAACGGCAACCGTACCAACTTTCTCCATAAAGTCATCGTACTGCGCTTTGACATGGGAGAAATTGCCCTGAGCCATCAAACTCCGGGTCACTTTCAGTGAAGCAGCCAGCTCAATCCCACGCGAGGATTGCTGTCCCACCGGGATCGTCGTCCCCGGGTTATTGGGATCGGAGATCGCGATATTATTCCGCGTGATGTTGTAGGCCGCAACGGTGGCCACCCCGCGCCCCTGGAGAAAATCGAACTTGCTGCCCGCTTCGATCTGCTTGCCGGTTGTCAGATCAAAGTCGCGCACCTGACTGAAGCTTGCAGTCGTCAGGATGCCGGCGGGCGGATCGGCGGCGGTGCTGTACTGGACGTAAACGTTCGCCGTTGGGGCGATGTCATAGATCAAGCCGACGCGACCGGTTGTCGGGCTGTAGGTTTGCTTGAAGTACGCAGGGTCCGTGGCGGTAACGGTGCGCTGGTTGGTGACTTCAAGATCGATCTGGTCTTGTCGCAGACCGCTGACCAGTGAAAGCGCATTTGAAAGCTTCGTTCTATTTTCGAGGAAAAGCGCGAGCGTCGTCACGGTGTTGCTCCGGTCCGGATTGAACCCCGGAGCCATTCCAGG
Source organism: Sulfurimicrobium sp. (assembly GCA_030690835.1). GTDB lineage: Bacteria > Pseudomonadota > Gammaproteobacteria > Burkholderiales > Sulfuricellaceae > Sulfurimicrobium. Next base: position 9,117 of record JAUYFW010000363.1, read on the forward strand.
AATATTGAAGAACGACTCGGTCGTGAAGTTGACCGGATCGACGGTGCTGACCGTCCCAGAAAGCGAACGCGGAAAACGGGTCTGCTTGTTGACGCTGTAATCGAAACCGGTAGCCCAGTCGGACTGCATGTCACCAATCCGGGATTTATGTGTCAACTCGACCCGGTCGCCGGTCAGTTCCTGATCGTGGCGTGTTAAATACGGCGCAGATCGGATGACAGCGGTGTTTGTAGTGTTGTATTTATAAACTTCAACATTCCGGTAGTCGCGCAGGGCGTCGTAATGATAAAGCGTGTTACGAATCGAGGTGGCATCGGAAATGCGATAGTCCAGGATCGAACGCCCCCACTTTACCGTTTGCTCGTAAATACCATCGGCCGAATTGTAGTTCTTGAAGCGCGTATCCGGATTGATGCGGCCGTCGCCTGTGGTCGGATTCAGCAGCGGCGTTCCCCAATAGGGGCGGTCGACCTTCTCGTTCTGATACTCCAGTGCCAGGGTGTGCGAAAGCCGCGGTGTGATGTCGGTCAACAACGAAAATGCGCTAGTCCAGGCTTCGCGCTTGTTGCCGTCGACATATCCGTTCGAGTAGGCGCGATTGATGTCCGCGCGCAGGTAATTCTTCACCCCGTCACCGCTCCCCAGCCGCCGGTTCATTCCGAGGGAAAGCTGGGAGGTGTCATACGAACCGTAACTTGCGCGCGCCTGCGTGAAGTCGCCTTCGCGACTCGCCAGCTTGGTGATGTAATTGATTGAACCGCCGACAGCCCCTGCTCCAAACAAGAACGTGGAGGGACCGCCAATCGCTTCGACGCGGTCATAAATCCAGCTATCGACGGGACGGGCCGCAATCGCGTCGTATTGAACCGTGATGCCGTTGAAGAGCTGGGTGAGCGATGATGCGCCGAATCCCCGGTAAAAAACGGAACCTGCGGACCCGGGAGGCGATGCAGCCGTGACGCCAGGGATGCTTTTCAGAATTTCCTGAGTATCCGTGGCGCCTCGCTGCTCGATAGTGTCACGATCAACAATGGTGACCGAAGCCGGTGTTTCCCTCGGCGTAAGCCCAAGTCTGGAGCCGGTCGTCGACGGCTCGTCGATCAATAGTTTTCCACTCGGGGCAGTGCTCGTGACCGTCACCTCCGGCAAGGTCACGGCGGTACCCCCAGTCGTTTGCTGGGCAAATGCGCCTGCGGGCAGGACTCCCAGCAGCGCTACAGCGAATGGTTTGAAACCGAATTTTATGGGATTCTTCTTAATGTAAGCTTTGACGGCATTGCCGTCGCCGGCAATTACCCTACTCGTTGCGCCAGCGCACAAAGTGGCGATCAGATGACTAAGAAGTTTTTTGTCGTATGGCATGTTTTTTCCCTGGTGGTGGTTCTCGGTGTGTCGCAATCCGGATGGCTATGTCCTGTGGACGCACTAGGCGCATTAGCTAAAAAACCTACCAGGCAGATTGCGTCTGCGGGCAGGTTGTTCAGGAGCGACGGGTGTCGGGGCGACGTTTATTGTTTGCGGCTGTCCCGATTCATTTGAGCAAGTTGCCTTTGCCATTTCTCGGCAAGTTCGTGGTTGTGGTGCAGGTGATGCTGTTGCCGGTTCAGGGCGAACAATCGGTCGGCTTCCGTTTCGCTGGCGGCGACGCCTTCGCCGCGCAGGTACATCAGGCCCAGATAGTGGCGCGCTTCCCGGTCGCCTTGTTTGGCTGCCTTTTGGAACCATTTGGCGGCTTCGGCTGGGTTTTGCGCTGTCCCGTCGCCGTCCTGGATCATGCGGGCGATGTTGTACTGGGCGTCCACCTGGCCTTTTTCCGCCAGGGCCAGCCAGATTTTATAGGCGGTTTTGTAGTCCTGCATCCGGTGCGCCGCAGCGCCGCGGTCAAAATCCTCTTCCGTGCCGGCATGGGCGGCTGTTGCGCCCAGAGCGAGCAGAAACGGCACGAAGGCGAGCAGATGGGTAAGGCGAGAGGGGATCATTTTGGCTATCTCCGTAATCTGTGGGGGGGGTGGACAGGCGGAAATCATAGCGGGGTTGGGGTAAAGGCAAAATGTGACTTGATGCCGCGCGACAACCTGCCGCAGCCCGCCAGGAAGGAGATGGTTTGCAGGGGGGGTGAATCCGGGCGGAGGAGCCCTGACTTGTGAAACTCCCCCGGCCATCGTTGTTGCGTTGTGTGTCTCAGTGCTTTTCCCGCTCCTGACCATCCCTTGATTCAAGCCACAAGACATTGATCACGGCGAAGAGTACAGCGAAGCCCAAGCCCAGAACCCAAGTGAAATACCACATGATTTGACCCCTTTTTCAGTAAAGAACCTTGTCGTTGGCGCGGATGAAATCGTCGGTCACCTTGCCGCGCATCACCCGGTAGGCCCAGCCGGTGTAGGCCAGTACCATGGGGGTGAAGATGAGCGCTACCCAGAACATCACCCACAGGGTGTAGTGGCTGGATACCGCGTCCCAGGCAGTGAGGCTGGAGCGGGGGTCGGAGGATGACGGCATGATGAAGGGGAAAAGGGATAGCCCGGCGGTGCCGATGATGCCAAGGCAGGCCAGCGACGAACCGACGAAGGCGAGCAAGGTCCTGCCCGCGCGCACCATGAGCACGGCGATCAGCGCGCCCCCCAGGCCGATGGCGGGTACCAGCCACAGCAGCGGGATTTTGCCGTAGTTGGCGAGCCAGCCGCCGGGCACGCGGGCGACTTCCTTCATCAGCGGGTTCATGGGCGCATTGGGATCGATAGCCGAGGTTATCGCATATCCTTCCATGCCGGAGACCCACACGCCCGCACCCGCAAAGCCCGCGATCAGCAGCACGCCGAACAGCGTGGCGGCTTTTTGGGCGCGCGCCTGCAAACTGCCTTCCGTGCGGTGCGCCAGGAAGGTGGCGCCTTGCAGGGTGAGCATGGATAAACTTACCACCCCGCTCAGCAAGGCGAAGGGGTTGAGCAAGGCCCAGAAGCTGCCGGTGTAGAAGGAGCGCATGCTGTCGTCGAAGTGGAAAGGCACGCCCAGCAAGAGGTTGCCGAAGGCCACGCCAAATACCAGTGAAGGCACGGCGCTGCCGGCAAACAGACCCCAGTCCCAGCCATTGCGCCAGCGCGGGTCGGGTAGCTTGGAACGGTAATCGAAGCCTACCGGGCGGAAGAACAGGGCGAACAGCACCAATAGCATGGCCCAGTACATGCCGGAAAAAGCGGTGGCATAGACGAAAGGCCAGGCGGCGAAGATGGCGCCGCCGGCGGTGATGAACCACACCTGGTTGCCGTCCCAGTGGGGCGCGACGGTGTTGATCATCACCCGCCGTTCGGTATCGTTTTTTCCCAGGAACGGGAGCAGTATGCCCACCCCCATGTCGTGGCCGTCCATGATGGCGAAGCCGATGAGCAGCACGCCCACCAGCAGCCACCAGATGAGTTTAAGTGTTTCGTAATCCAGCATGATCTCGTTTCCTTTTCGATTATCCTAGAAACCTTAGTTGGACAGGCTGAAGTGTGCGATTTTTGCGGTGCAGGGCAAGGCGTAACGACGCGGAATGGTCGTTCCATTCCAAGGAGTTACAACGCTGCCATGTGCCGCAAAAATTGTGCAATTCAGCCTGTAGC
>JAUYFW010000178.1 GCA_030690835.1 Sulfurimicrobium sp.
GGTGGGCATTTGCTTTTTAAATGACTTTCACCTACCATAATGCTACTTTTGTAGCTATTTATTTCGGAGTGAAGCCATGGGAATGCCGGTACGCATCGATGACGATTTATACGAACAGGCGCGGGCACATGCTCGGGCCGAGCGCCGCACGATTGCCGGGCAAATTGAATTTTGGGCCTTGGTGGGCAGAACGGCTTTGGATAACCCAGACCTGCCCATTGATTTTGTACGCGATTTGCTGGTTGCCCGCACAGAAGGACCGACGCTTGCCACACCTTTCGTGCCTGAAGGAAAACGCAACTGATGGGTGACGCCGTCCAGATTCTGCAAAGCGCGATGTTCAAGCGGGCTTACAAGCGTTTACACCCGAACCAGAAAGCCGACGTGGATGATGCCGTGGCGGACATTGTGCATGATCCAACTATTGGCGAGGCTAAAAAAGGGGATCTGGCAGGGGTGTTTGTGCACAAATTCAAGTGCAATGGCCAGCTAACGTTGCTGGCCTACGAATATGATCCGGGCACTCGTCTTTTGCTATTGCTGGGTTCCCATGAGAATTTCTACCTGGACTTGAAGCGTTAGCCTGCATGGGAAGCGTCAGGCTAACGCTTCATCCAAACTATCGAATCACCGCCCCCGTCATCAAATCCATGATGGTCGATGGTTGCCTGCGCTTACCAATCAACCCAGGCACGACAAGAACCCCCTTGCCAAAATTCTTGACACATGCCGCGTAGGTCCGTGCCGGTTTCTGCCGTGTACTGTTAGCGCTGGTAGAAACCAGGGGCATATTCACCGCATGGCACAAGCGCGCGGCCAGCGGGTGCGCGGTGACGCGCATGGCGATACTTTTATGGCCGCCGCGCAACCAGGGTGGCGTCTTGCGAGTTACTGGAAGCAGCCAGGTGACGGGCCCGGGCCAGGAGGAGGATATTTTATGCCATTGCGCGTCGTTGAGAGGGGCCGCATAGGGCTGTAGCTGGCTGAAATCCGAACCGATGAGGATCAGCCCCTTGTGCTGTGGGCGGCTTTTGATGCGCAGCAGTTTCATGACAGCACGGCGGTTGCGCGGGTCGCAGCCAAGGCCATAGCAGGATTCGGTGGGATAGGCGATGACGCCGCCCTGCTTGATGTGCGCACGTACCCTGCTCAGCAGGGCAGTGGTTAGAACCGCTGTCGTGGCAGAGAAACGGGGCTGAAGCATGCCCCGTTAACGCGCTTTCTTGTCGACGGCGCGATAGCCGATGTCGCGCCGCATCTGGCAACCGTCGAAGTGGATCTGGTCGGCAAGCTGGTAAGCGCGGCTTTGCGCTTGGCGCACGCTGTCGCCCAGGGCGGTGGCGCATAAAACGCGCCCACCGCTGGTGACGACCTGGCCATTGTGCTGGGCCGTTCCGGCATGGAAGACGTGAGCGCCTTCTTCTGGCTTGGGCAAGCCGGTAATCGCATCGCCCTTGCGCGGGCTGTCGGGGTAGCCCGCTGCCGCCAGCACCACGCCCAGCGCCACGCGCCGGTCCCATTCCGCTTCGGCCTTGTCCAGCGTGCCATTGACCGCATGTTCGACCAGGCCGACCAGATCGGTCTTGAGACGCATCATGATGGGCTGGGTTTCCGGATCACCCATGCGGCAATTGAATTCCAGCGTTTTTACATTTCCCTGCGCGTCGATCATCAGGCCGGCATAAAGAAAACCGGTGTAGGGAATGCCGTCCCTGGCCATGCCGCTGACGGTCGGCAGAATGATTTCGCGCATCACCCGGGCGTGAATCTCGGGGGTCACGATGGGCGCGGGGGAATAGGCGCCCATGCCGCCGGTATTGGGACCCTGATCGCCGTCCAGCAATCTTTTATGATCCTGGCTGGTAGCCAGCGCCAGCACATGCTCGCCGTCCACCATGACGATGAAGCTGGCTTCCTCGCCGAATAGGAATTCCTCGATCACCACGCGCGCACCGGCGGAACCCAGTTTGTTGTCCGCCAGCATCATGTCTACCGCGCTGTGAGCCTCATCCAGCGTGGCGGCGACCACCACCCCTTTACCCGCGGCCAGGCCATCGGCCTTGATGACGATCGGTGCGCCATGCTGCTCCAGATAGGCGTGGGCGGCGCCGGCATCGCTGAAAGTGGCATAAGCGGCAGTGGGAATACCGTGGCGCGCCATGAACGCCTTGGCGAAATCCTTGGAGCTTTCCAGTTGGGCGGCTTGCTGGGTCGGCCCGAAAATTTTCAGTCCGGCGGTGCGGAATGCATCCACCACCCCTTCGGCCAGCGGCGCTTCCGGCCCGACCACGGTGAGGGCGACTTTCTCGGCCAGCGCGAATTCGACCAGTTCCGCCACGGAAGTAAGCGCCACGTTGGTCAAATCCGGTTCCAGCGCCGTGCCGGCATTACCGGGAGCGACAAAGATCTTGTGCAGGCGAGGCGATTGCGCCAGTTTCCACGCCAGGGCGTGCTCGCGACCACCACCACCGATAACCAGAACTTTCATTGTTAGCTCTCAGCTGTCAGCTATCAGCTGTCAGCTATCAGTGTCTGCCGGTTTTGGCTGACAGCTGAATGCTGATCGCTGACAGCTAAATTAATGTCTAAAATGCCGCATGCCGGTAAACACCATCGCCATGCCATGTTCGTCGGCGGCGGCGATCACTTCCTCGTCGCGCATCGAGCCGCCGGGTTGAATCACGGCGGCAATGCCGGCCTGGGCTGCCTGGTCGATGCCGTCGCGGAAGGGGAAGAAGGCGTCAGACGCCATCACCGAACCGCGCACTTCGAGACCGGCTTGTTCGGCCTTGATGGCCGCGATACGCGCGGAATTGACGCGACTCATCTGGCCGGCGCCGACGCCGATGGTCATGCCGGCACTGGCATAAACGATGGCGTTGGATTTTACGTATTTGGCCACGCGCCAAGCAAACAGCAGGTCGTTCATTTCCTGCTCGCTCGGCGCGCGTTTGGTCACCACCCTGAGCTCGTGATAGAGCGCCAGATCGGCATCCTGCACCAGCAGTCCGCCCTTGACCCGTTTGAAATCGAGGCGCTTGCCGGCGTCAGCGGGCCACTGGCCGCATTCCAGCAGGCGCACGTTCTTCTTGGCCGCTATGATTTCCACCGCGGCCGCAGCCACCCTGGGGGCAATGATCACTTCGACGAACTGGCGCTCGACTATCGCCTGGGCCGTTGCCGCATCCAGTTCGCCATTGAAGGCGATGATGCCGCCAAAAGCCGATTCCGGATCGGTTTTGTAGGCACGGTCGTAGGCTTCCAGCAGGTTCTTGCCATAGGAAACGCCGCAAGGATTGGCGTGCTTGACGATAACGCAGGCCGGCTCGGCATCGAATTGCTTGACGCACTCCAGGGCTGCGTCGGCATCGGCGATGTTGTTGTAGGACAGCTCCTTGCCCTGCAACTGGCGTGCTGTGGCAATGGATGCCCCGGATTCCGCCGGCGCGACATAGAAGGCGCCGTTCTGATGCGGATTCTCGCCATAACGGCAGTCCTGCGCCTTGGTGAATTGCAGGTTGAAGCGCTGCGGAAAAGCCTGGCGCTGGCCTTGGGCATCAATGGCGGTGAGGTAGTTGCTGATCATGCCGTCGTATTCGGCGGTATGGGAGAAAGCCTTTTTCGCCAGATCAAAGCGCATTTCCTGGCCGATGGCGCCCTGGCTTGCCGTCAGTTCCTTTGCCACCGCGGCGTAATCGACGGGATCGGTCACCACCGCCACATGGGCGTAATTCTTGGCTGCGGCGCGCACCATGGTGGGGCCGCCGATGTCGATGTTCTCGATGGCGTCCTCCAGGGAGCAGTCCGCCTTCGCCACCGTGGCGGCGAAAGGATAGAGGTTCACGACCACCAGATCGATCGGAGGAATATTGGCGCCTTCCATGGCAGCCACATGCGTGCGCAGATCACGCCGCCCGAGAATGCCGCCATGAATTTTGGGATGCAGGGTTTTGACCCGGCCATCCAGCATTTCCGGGAAACCGGTGTAGTCACCCACTTCGATGACCGGGATGCCGGCCTCCTGCAGCAGGCTGGCGGTTCCGCCGGTGGAAAGAATTTCCACGCCGAACTGGCGCAGGGTCTGCGCGAATTTCACCACGCCGGTTTTGTCGGAGACGCTGATCAGCGCGCGTTTGATGATTGCCATGTATACAAATACCCGTGTTAAGTTAAAGGCAAAAAAAATTTTGAATTATTAACCTAAAAACCTCAGTTCAAGCCACAGAGATCACAGAGGACACAGAGATGACGCGGGTTTCGCATTGTTATCAGGTTCACCCGGTGGGTGATGCTCATATTCACGATAAACCATTGTTTCTCTCTGTGAACTCTGTGTTCTC
>JAUYFW010000181.1 GCA_030690835.1 Sulfurimicrobium sp.
CAATCAATTCCCGGATATTGCTAAAAGGAGATTCCCTTATGGATCGCAATACGCATTTCCTCAGTTTCTTTCATACCGTAAAGCACGTTATCAGCCATGCCGCAGTCACCCTTCTGGCCGTTGGCGTGGCTTTTTCCCTGCCCATGGCGGCGCAGTACATCCTCTATACCTGGTGGCCGAGGGTGGAAGGCGATTCGCAATTGCTAATGGTTACCGAGATCAGCTTTGCCGCCGTGCTGGTCATGCTTTTCAACCTGATCCTGATTGCCAGGGAAGGGCGGCGCAGCCTCAGAATGAACCGCATTGCCTCGCTGGTGCATGTGCGCGAAGGCGATAGCTGGTTCTCGCGCTGGACCGGCCGCGATCTGCGCAACAAGATCAGCGGTACCCGCGATGTGTCGGTGATGTCCGTCACCGGCTACGACACTTTCGTCTCGGAAAAGCGCAATCTGCACCGTTTCATCGACGACAGCTACGAGCTGCGGGTGATGCTGATGAATCCATACGGCGCGGGCGCCAAGCGGCGGGTGCAATCGCTGGGCGAACTGGCGTCCATCGAAGACTACATACAGGAAACCGAAGCCACGATCGAACGTTTGGCCAGCCTCGCGGCAGCAGGCAAAAAGGTCACGCTCAAATTCTATGAAGACCCCCCTTTCTGGAATCTGATCATATCGGGGGAATACGTCTGGGTGCAGTATTGCCATGACGGCCACGAGCTGAAGACCCAGCCGGAATACGTCTTCGCCTTGCGCAAGGACAAGCCCGCACAAGGCCTGTTCTCGCCTTTCTACGTGCATTTTCTCAACCAGTGGGACGACCCGCGTCACCCGGAATACAACTTCGCCAATAAGGAACTGATCTATCGCAATGAAAAAGGCAACGAAGTGGGGTGCATCCCCTACCCGCCTCAGCCAGAGCGATGCGAGGAGCCCCGCCTCGTGATGTTGGCGAGCTGACGAGGTGTTTCCGCTACGGCAGGTTTTTTTACGCCCAAAATAAATGGCTCACAAGCCGATCTTGTCCGCTGCGATGCCGCGTTGGCATACATGCTCCAGCACTGTGTTTGAGCTTATGGCTGCGGGATTGTAGGTAATCGTCAGCATGTGCTGATGGCCCGGGCTGAAGCATGCCGATACCACTCCTTCCAGTTTGTTGATCGCCGATTCCAGCCGCAAGCGCTCTTCCATGGGAAGTGCAGGATGCACATTGATGAGAAAGTCCACCAGGTCCATGATTGTTCTCCTTGCTTCAATAATCCTTGAAACCTCAGTTGACCGCTCGACTGCGTACCTAATGCCATGATATTTATAGATTTCTTCATGCACTATGCGCTCACCCATTTGGTGAGTCCGCTACAGGCTGAATTGCACGGATTTTGCGGCGCATGGCGGCGTTGTAACTCCTTGGAATGGAATGACCATTCCGCGTCGTTACGCCTTGCCCTGCGCCGCAAAATCCGCACACTTCAGCCTGTCCAACTGAGGTTTCAAGGTTAAAAGGAAAACGCCATGCCCTCTTCCCCCAGCAGAATCGAATTCCCCGTCGCGGGCATGACCTGCGCCGCTTGTTCGACGCGGTTGGAGAAGAACCTCAACAAGCTGCCCGGGGTCAAGGCGAACATCAATCTGGCGGCGGAAAAAGCCCAGATCGAATACGATCCCGATCAGGCCACGCCCGCCAGCCTGATTCAGGCTATCGAGAAAACAGGCTTTTCCGTCCCGCCGCAACAACTCCAGCTCGCGCTGGAAGGCATGACCTGCGCCGCCTGCGCCACCCGCATCGAGAACGCGCTGAACAGGATCGAGGGCGTTACCGCCACGGTCAATTTCGCGACCGAAATGGCGCACATCTCCTACATTCCCGGCACCACCAGCCCCGAACTCTTGATCACAGCGATCAACAGGACCGGCTACGGCGCCCACGCCAGCGGCGAATCCAGCCGCGACGCCGAACGCGCGCGGCGCGAAGCGGTTTACCGCAAGGAGCTGCGCGTATTCTGGCTGGCGGCCGCACTCACCTTGCCGCTGGTGGGGCAAATGGGATTCATGTTTAGCGGCCAACACGCAGATGTTATTCCTCGCTGGCTGCAATTCGCCCTCGCCACCCCGGTGCAGTTCTGGGCCGGCAAGCGCTTCTATGTTGGCGCCTGGCACGCCCTGCGCGGCGGCGGCGCCAACATGGACGTGCTGGTGGCCCTCGGCACCAGCATGGCTTGGACTTTCAGCACGGTGGTCACGCTTTGGGCGCTGCCGCAGCACGTCTATTTCGAGGCTGGCGCGGCGGTCATCACCCTGGTGCTGCTGGGCAAGCTGCTGGAAGCGCGGGCCAAGGGCAAAACATCAGCGGCCATCGAGGAACTGATCAAGCTTCAGCCGCGCACCGCTTGGGTGGAACGCGATGGAAAAACGTTGGAAGTGGAAATCGGCAGCATCAAGCTGGACGAGATATTCATCGTGCGGGCAGGCGAGAACGTGCCGGTGGATGGCGAAGTGATCGAGGGAAATTCCAGCGTGGTGGAGGCCATGCTGACGGGAGAAAGCCTGCCCGTCTCCAAGCAGAGCGGGGCAAAGGTTTATGCTGCCACCCAGAATCAGGAAGGCATGCTGCGTTGCCGCGCCAGCGGCGTCGGTTCGCACACCTTGCTGGCCGAAATCATCCGCCTGGTGGAACAGGCCCAAGGCTCCAAAGCCCCCATCCAGCGCCTGGCCGACGTCATTTCGGGCATATTCGTTCCTACCGTCGTTGCCATCAGCCTCGCTACCTTTGCATTATGGTGGTGGCTGGGCGGCAGCTTCACCATGGCACTGGTCAACGCCGTCGCCGTGCTGGTCATCGCCTGCCCGTGTGCGTTGGGCCTGGCGACGCCGACCGCCATCATGGTCGGCACCGGTAACGGCGCCAGGGCCGGCATTCTGGTCAGGAATGCCGCCGCGCTTGAGCGCGCCGAAAAAATCCGCACTCTGCTGGTGGATAAAACCGGCACACTCACCGAGGGCAAACCTGCAGTAACCGACATCGAGCCCGTCGGCGGCACGGCGGAAGCCGAACTGCTACGCCTCGCCGCCGCTCTGGAGAAAGGCTCCCAGCATCCGCTGGCGCAAGCCATTTTGGCACAGGCCCAAGAGCGGGGGATCGACCCGCCTGCCGTGATCAATTTCCAGAGCATCTCCGGCAAAGGCGTGTCGGGCATCATCGCGGGAAAAACCCATCACCTCGGCTCCCCTGCCCTGATGCTCGAAATGGGTCTGGCACTGGATGCCGCGCTACTGCAACAACTACAATCACAAGGCAAAACCGTGGTGTGCGTTGCGCAGGAATCCACCCTGCTGGGTTATCTCGCCATCGCCGACCGGCTGCGCGACAGCTCCCCACGCGCGGTTGCACGCCTGCAGGCAATGGGCATCGAAGTCGTCATGCTCACCGGCGACAATCACGCCACGGCGCAAGCCATTGCCAATCAGGCGGGAATTCGCAATTACCGCGCCGAAGTGCTGCCACGGCACAAGGCCGAGGAAGTGGAAAAAATAAAAGCCCGTGGCATGATAGTCGGCATGGTGGGCGACGGCATCAACGACGCCCCGGCCCTGGCGGCCGCGGACGTAAGTTTCGCCATTGGCGCGGGCTCCGACGTGGCGATCGAGGCAGCGGACATCACGCTGATGCGCAACGACCTGAATAGCGTGGCCGATGCCATCAGCCTGTCGCGCGCCACGCTGGGAAAAATTCGGCAGAATCTGTTCTTCGCCTTCATCTACAATATTCTGGGCATTCCGCTGGCGGCCCTGGGCATGTTGAACCCGGTCATTGCCGGCGCAGCGATGGCGATGAGCTCGGTATCCGTGGTCAGCAACTCATTGCTGCTGAAAAGATGGAAAGCGCAAAAGTAATCTCAACGAAAAGAGGAGAACGCAAATGGAAAAGATCACACTTACCGTCAAGGGCATGACCTGCATGGGCTGCGTGCGTAGCGTGAAAAACGTGCTGGAGCCGATTCCCGGTGTAACGGGCGTGGACGTCACTTTGGAAAATGGCCAGGTAACAATCGACTATGATCCCG
>JAUYFW010000182.1 GCA_030690835.1 Sulfurimicrobium sp.
AGCGGCTGTTCGGGGAGGCCGAAAAAATCCAGATCAAGAGCAGAATCGGCGGTTCCAGTGCGTTCCGTCCTCGCTACGCTGCGGGCGGTACGCGCTTCACCGCCGATCTGCTGGCTTTGCATTTCATCAAACCCGGGCAGAGCTAATTGACGATCAAGAAAAAGATCGTAAAAACGCAGCTTCGCGGCCTTGTTGAAGGCGCGGATGTAGATGAGGCGTTTTCCGGGGTAGTAATACATCAGAGGGAAAACCGCAAATCGAGCTGGTCTAATTGAGAAGACATTAGAGGGTGAACTCCCTATCAAGAGCAATCTTGGTCAAAAGAGCAACGTTAACCAGGCGGTAACGGCCAAATTCAATGACGGGCAAATAACCCTTGGTGATCCAGCCGTTCAATACGCCGACTTCAATACCGGCCAGTTCCGCGAATCTTTCGCGGGACATAACGGGCACATTTGGCAATTGACTCAGGTCTAGTTGGGGTTCCATAATCGTCGTCATCCGCCTTTATCAAGCTATACACGTCTATGTGAGTATTATTTACCTACATGACAAATACTACTTAGGTAAATATTACTTGTCAACAAAATCATGAAAGATCGAATAAGACAGATTAGGGAGTTATTTGAACTCGACAGGACACAAGCCGCCGAGCAAACGGGTATTTCAAAATTCACTTGGGCAAATATTGAACTTGGCAAACAGCAACCAAATGGAGAACACATTGAAGCAATCGCGAAAAGATGGCCTCAATTTGCATATTGGTTAGTCACAGGAAAAACCGACGAAGAACATGGGCACACTAGCCCCATTCTCGAAAGGCTCAGAGAGGACTTAAAGCGGACGGGGACGGCAGGGTAATAGCAGCAAAGATATTCAACCGTTGGCACAAACAAAGGAAACAATAATGATTGCCATACAAATCCTGATCCCATTCTTTATTTCTTTTGGAACGATTTATTTAGTCATCCAATATGTAATGCATAAAACACACCAGATCAAACAACGCGGAAGGTCGCCCCTAACAAAAAAACTTTTGCGATCACCTGGCGAATCAATACGTAACAAGCTGGAAAGTATTCACGATGACTTGATTATGACCGTTAGCATGATCACTATTATTCCTATAAGCATGTATTCAATATGGGCATTTAACCAAACAAAGCAAAGTGCCTTCATAGCCATAAGCATTGGACTAATCTCAATTATCTACTTAACGAAATCCCTTCTTAAAAAGAAAAACGAACAACAGAGATTGACGGTAGGCCTCGAGGCCGAAATGGCAACAGGGCAGGAACTAAACCAACTCATGATGGACGGCTACCACGTATTTCACGACTTACAATTACAAGACAATAGTTTCAATATTGACCACGTGATCGTTGGCCCAGGCGGAGTATATGCAGTTGAAACAAAAGGACGAAGCAAGCCAATAAACGCGAAGGGAAAAGCCGAGTGGGAAATCGAATGCAAAGGAGATACACTGATTTTTCCAGGATGGGAGGAAACAAAGCCCATTGAACAGGCCAGATTTCAAGCAAGGGAACTTCAAAAATGGATATGCGCAGCAATCGCCGAACCCATTGTCGTTCAGCCGGCACTCAGAATTCACGGATGGAACGTAAAAGGCAGATTCCCGAAAGACGTTAAAATTCTGTATGGGAATCCAAGAAATTTTTTCGCGCGCGGTCAAAAAACCCTTGAACAAGAAACCATAAAACGTATTGCATTCCAACTAGAACAAAAATGCAGAGACGTTGAGCCAACATCACACTCGATCACAAAACCGAAATAGCATAATCAACAAACTACAATGGCAATCTGCAAATCCCCTTCGGGTTCCGGCTGGCTGGTGGATATTCAGCCAGGCGGGAGAGGTTCAAAGCGCTACCGCAAGACACTTCCCACAAAAGCCGAGGCGCTCGCCTACGAGGCATGGCTTAAGACCAAAATCACTCAATCACCGGAATGGGCACCAGCTAGGCGCGATCTACGTCGGTTGTCCGAGTTGGTCGATACCTGGTTTGATCATCATGGAAGAAATTTACGAGCCGGGATAAATACGCATAGCCGACTAAAGCATTTATGCGTGGCGCTGGGCGATCCGACAGCCGATAAATTCACGGCAGAAATGTTTTCTGAGTACAGGCGAAAAAGACAGGCAGCGGGAATATCGGCAAACAATCTGAACAGGGAACACGCTTATTTGCGTGCCGTGTTTAACGAACTGGGCCGAATCGGACAGTGGAAAACTGAAAATCCCATGGCGGCAGTTCGTCAGATCAAAATTTCAGAACGGGAATTGTCCTATCTCTCAATCGAGCAGATAAAGACGATTTTGGAAGCGTTGGCGCAGGGGAAGAACGGGGATGCAGTTTTAATAGCCCAAATTTGCCTTTCTACGGGGGCTAGATGGAGCGAAGCAGAAGAGTTAAAGGTTTCCCAAGTGCGAGACGGACAAATCCACTTCACGGGCACAAAATCCGGTAAAAATCGTTCGGTTCCAATCTCAGAGAAATTATTGGCAGAATTGATGCCGGTCATCGTGGTAAGTCGAACAGGGCGACTATTCAAATACGCTTATTCGGCATTCCGTGAAGGGGTTGAACGCGCAGGCCTGCAACTCCCGAAGGGGCAGCTTACCCATGTATTACGGCATACATTTGCAAGCCATTTCACCATGAACGGCGGCAATATCCTTGTATTGCAAAAGCTGTTAGGCCATAGCAGCTTGGCAATGACCATGCGTTATGCCCATCTAGCGCCAGATCATCTACAAGAGGCAAAAACATTGAACCCATTGGCGCGGTTGACGGTTCGTTGACAGGCAAAAAAGAAGGGGCTTAACCATTACAGTTAACCCCTTCTTTTTATTGCATATTTGGTGGCCAAGGGCGGAATCGAACCACCGACACAAGGATTTTCAATCCTCTGCTCTACCGACTGAGCTACTTGGCCATCTTACGAGCCCCCACTCGATTTCCGATTTTTTCTGAGGCCCCGCGAAGGCCGCTATTTAATCCCGGAACGACGCCTTTAGTCAAGACTTATCGACGCATTTCTCAGCGCTTCGGCTTGGTTCCGCCGCTGTGCCCATCAAAATAGTATGTCACCCGCTTGCGCGGACTGAGATAATCGTAAATCTCCCGCAACAGCAGATTAGGCCGGATGCATTCGACAATTTTGATATCCGGGTCGTCGGTCAGATCATAAATAATGGCCTCTTCCTTCGGCACAGTGGGGTCGTAAATCAACACACTCGGGCGCAAAGCCTGCTTGGCATTGATCGAGACAACCATACCCACGGCTTCATTGGAAAGCTGGACAATACTGCCGGGCGGATAAACGCCCATGCATTTAATAAACAGCTTCAGCAACTCATTGTCGTAAAGTTCACGCTCGCGGGAAAACATAAGGGCCAGCGCCTCATGGGGCGTCAAGGAATCATTGGGATTGATGCGGTTGCAATGATTATCGTAAGCATTGACGATGACCACAATTCTGGCCAAGCGCGAAATTTTGTCGCCCTGCAAGCCGCAGGGATAACCTTTGCCATTCATGGTTTCGTGATGCTGCGCAATGATGTCAATGGCGCTTGGCGCAAGCCCCAGTTGCTCCGAAATCTCTACCCCCATATGGCAGTGAAGACGATACAGCGCCCGTTCAGCATGATTCAGCGGCTCCGTCTTTAACAGAACCGTATCGGGAATGCGGCTTTTTCCCACATCATGGAACAAAGCCCCCATTCCCAAAAGGCTGACCTCCTCTGCCGGCAGGCCGGATTCACGACCCAATATCATCGCCAGTACCGCGACGTTAAGGGAATGGTAATACACATCCTCCCCGGCAATCTTGTCATTCATCAGATGCACGGCGATATTGTGATCGGCCAGCATGGATTCGACCATTTCCCTGATCAGGACATCAGCCGCCTGGATGGATTCCTCGGGGCGAGCCAGCAGGTTACGCATCAGGTTCCTGACGGCGCTGATAGCTCCGACAAACTTTTTCTCGCAGCGCTGAATCGCCTCGCGTTCCTTGCTGACGCGCGCAATCCGGCATTTTTTCTCGGCCAGGGCAAGCTGATCCGCCTCGGGCATCGGTGGTGGCGTATTCATCGGGACGGGGCAATCATTCGCAGGAAGCGGATCCACGTCACTTTTTTCCGGCTCATAGATCACATCCCGCAAACCCAGGGCCAACAAGGTATCGAGCTGCTTTTGGTCGTGAATTTTGAAGCTGTTGAAAGAAAACGGATGATCCAGCCATTTCAGTTCAAGACGCACGTATATGCCAGGCCGCAAACGGCTAACGGCAACGCGCAATGGTTCAGAGGTGTCGGTCACTTTTTTCATGATTTAACGATAGAGTTGCCCCGAATTGTAGCGATTTACCGAGAGGTTTGCGCACACAAGAGAAGGAATTCTTACAGATTAAGGTAAAATGAATGGCCAGCCAACTTTAACAAGGAGCACTTCAATGTTAAAAGAATTCAAGGAATTCGCCATGCGCGGCAACGTAGTGGACATGGCGGTGGGCATCATCATCGGCGCGGCCTTCGGCGCTATCGTCAAATCCCTGGTGTCGGACATCATGATGCCGCCGATAGGGATGATTCTCGGCAATGTGGATTTTTCCAACCTGTTCCTGGTATTGAAGGACGGCACTGCCGCTGGACCTTACCTGTCCCTGACGGAAGCGCAGAAAATCGGCGCGGTAACCATCAACTATGGCTTGTTCCTCAACGCCGTAATCAGCTTCGTCATCGTGGCGTTTGCGGTATTTATCCTGATTCGCAACATCAACCGGCTGAGAAAAGAGGAGCCTGCCGCAGAGCCAAACACCAAGGACTGCCCTTTCTGTTTCTCCTCCATCCCTTTAAAAGCCACGCGTTGCCCTCATTGTACTTCCGAGTTAGGTAACTCTTGAACGCATTGGAATGCTCTTGAATATTGACCAGATGCAGGGACTACTCAAGCAATGAATACGGCCGCATTCCCCTCGTCGAATTTGGACCCTGACAGCGGAGTCTACAAGATCCCCGCGCTGCGCGTGCTGTCCGAGATCGCCACCAGCCTGTCCACGGAAAACAACCTTGAAGCGCTGCTGGAAAGGTTTCTCGGCACCATGGTCAAGCTCGCCGGCGCGGACGCGGGGGCGGTGCGGGTTCTCACGGCAGACGGTTCCCATCTGCGCCTGGTGGGTTCTATCGGCCTACCTGCGGAAATCGTGGAACAGGAACAGTTCGTGGAACTGGAATGCGGTTTGTGTGGCGAAGCCACGCGCAAGCACTCACACCGTCACAGCACCAACGTTCACTTCTGCTCCGAGCGCACGTCCCACAGCTATTTCGGTTCACGCTGCCAGCACATCATCGCCGTGCCGCTGCGTTTTCAAGGCAAGGTGCAAGGGGTTTACAACCTTTTCATGGCCAGCGACACGCCGGTACCGGAGGATGTCGCGCTATTGTTTGACTCCATCAGCGAACATCTTGGCATGGCACTTGAGAACGCGCGCCTGACACGTGAAAACATGCGCATCACGCTCATGAACGAGCGTCAGATGCTGGCCAATGAGTTGCACGACTCGCTCGCACAAACGCTGGCATATATGAAGATGCGCCTCGCACTGCTGCGCGATTCGATGGAACAGGCCGACACAGCCAACTCAGCGAAATATCTGGAAGATGTCAGCGAGGGGCTGGATACCGCATACTCCGGCTTGCGTGAACTTCTTACCCACTTCCGCAACCGCATGGACCCCCGCGGACTGCTTCCGGCACTACAGGATATCGTCAACGGTTTTTTCAAGAAAACCGGCATTTTCATCAATTTCTCCAACTTGGCACCAGATCTCAACCTCACGCCAGATCAGGAGGTGCAGGTGTTTCATATCGTTCAGGAAGCCCTGCACAACGTCAACAAGCATTCCCAGGCACAGGATGTCAGCCTGACCCTGGGACTGGATGGCAACAACCAGTACTGGCTCTGCATCGAGGATGATGGGGTCGGCATTTCCCCCAAGCAGGTGCCCGACAAAGACATGCACTTCGGACTCAGCATCATGCGTGAACGGGCTCAGCGACTGAATGGCAACGTAAGCGTCGAAAAACTTCCCGAACGTGGAACGCGCGTGCTGCTTACCTTCCCCGCACCCAAAAAGGAGGGCGGAAAATGAGCGTACGTGTTTTGCTGGTTGACGATCACACTCTTTTCCGCAAGGGGCTGGCCGAACTGCTGGAGCGCAACGCACAAATCAGTGTCGCCGGGGTTACTGGTAGCGCGGAAGAGGCGCGACGACTGCTTGAGGAACTCAAACCTGATGTAATGGTGACAGATCTGCACATGCAGCCCGTGGATGGTCTCTCCCTCCTGCGCCAGTTGCAGTTGGAGGGCAACCACATCCCCATCCTGGTGCTCACGGTCAGTAATGCCGAGGAGGATCTGGCCAACGTACTTCGAGCCGGCGCGCGCGGCTATTTGCTCAAGGATATGGAGCCGGACGATGTGGCGGACGCTATCGTGCGCGCAGCCCGTGGGGAGACGGTAGTCGCCCCCTCCATGACCATGAAGCTTGTCGGCTTGCTGCAAAACAACCAGCCTGCCGCGCAGCAACCCGCTTCCATGCTTGACCTTCTGACCCAGCGTGAGCGCGAAATCCTCTCCCACCTTGCCTTGGGAGAGAGTAACAAGGTAATCGCGCGCCAACTGGATATCAGCCACGACACCGTCAAACTTCACGTGCGGCACATACTTTCCAAGCTCAGCTTGACTTCCCGGGTGGAAGCCGCAATCTTCGCCGTCGAACACAAACTCTCCAACGCTTCGGCCAACGCAAACTAAACGCAACGCTTTCCCGATTATTTTCACGGATTATTCAAGTCATGGAATTTTTACCCGTTTTTTTCGACATCAAAGGTCAACCCTGCACCGTCATCGGTGGTGGTGACGTAGCGGCACGCAAAGTCGCAATGCTGTTGCATTCCGGGGGCAAGGTCACGGTGGTGGCGCCGCAGCTCTGCGCAGCCCTGAAAGGACAAGCTGATAAAGGCGTAATTACCTATGTACAGGCGCATTTTTCCGCCGAACATTTGAATCATGCCGTCATCGCCATCGCCGCAACCAATGATCGCGCGGTAAACCAGCACGTGTCTGAAATCGCCAAGGCGCAACGGCTTCCTGTCAATGTCGTGGATGACCCGGAGTTTTGCTCCTTCATCATGCCTTCCGTCATCGATCGTTCGCCAGTTATCGTGGCCGTCTCCACGGGTGGCGCATCCCCTGTTTTGGCTCGCCTGTTACGTGCACGTCTGGAAACCTTGATTCCCGCTTCATACGGCCGTCTGGCTGTGTTGGCGCAAAAATTCCGCAGCCAGGTGAAACAGCATTTCACCGAATCAGGCCAGCGGCGCATTTTCTGGGAAAAAGTTTTCCAGGGACCGATTGCGGAAATGGTCTTCGCCGGGCGCGAGGAGCAAGCAATCAGCGCGCTAGAGCAGGCCATCACCGCCGAGGCGGCAGACACCCGGCCTCAGGGTGAGGTGTACCTGGTTGGGGGCGGCCCTGGCAATCCTGACTTGCTGACATTCCGTGCCTTGCGCCTGATGCAGCAGGCAGATGTTATCGTTTACGACAACCTGGTAACCCCACAGGTTCTGGAGATGACCCGGCGCGATGCGGATCGCATTTTTGTCGGTAAGCAACGCGCCAACCACGCCATGCGCCAGGAAGAAATAAACGCGTTATTGGTCAAGCTGGCCAAGGAGGGCAAGCGGGTGCTTCGCCTCAAAGGTGGCGACCCGTTCATCTTCGGCCGCGGCGGCGAGGAAATCGAAACCCTGTCAGCCAACCATATCCCGTTTCAAGTGGTGCCTGGCATTACCGCCGCATCGGGCGTCGCGTCCTATGCCGGCATCCCCCTGACCCACCGTGACTACGCTCAGGCTTGCGTGTTTGTTACCGGGCACCTCAAGGATGGAACCATGGATCTGGACTGGGACATGCTGGCGCGTCCCAACCAGACCGTAGTCATTTATATGGGCCTGCTGGGCTTGCCGGTTTTGTGCCAGCAGTTGATTGCGCACGGACTAACACCAGCCACCCCGGCCGCCATCGTGCAACAGGGCACAACACCCAGCCAACGTGTCGTGACAGGAACGCTTGAATCGCTGCCCCAACTTGCCACCGACGCACAACTCAAGCCGCCCACCTTGATTATTGTCGGCAAGGTGGTGAGTTTGCAGAGCAAACTGGCTTGGTTCAAACCAGATCAGAAATCAGAAGGGAATTTTGCGCTGACGCGAAGCAGTTAAGCAGCGCAAGTCGAGGAATAATGAATGCG
>JAUYFW010000183.1 GCA_030690835.1 Sulfurimicrobium sp.
CGTTATGCGTACATCAGCCGCCCACGCGGCTCGGGGATGGAACGACCTAATTCGCGCGCGGTATCCAGCCAGAACGACATGGCATCCTGTACATTCTGAAATGCGTCATTCTGGGTTTCGCCATGCGCCATGCAACCCGGAAGCTCTGGCACTTCAGCAATAAACACCTGATCTTCCTCGCTCCAGTAAAGAATGATTTCATACCGGTTCATTTTCACTCTCCCACCAAATGATTTTTTACGATGACTTGCCTGACCTGACGAACTTGGTAAAACTTTGCCTTATCACCCATGCGTTGCAGATTGATGAGATCCTCAACGTTCTCCTTACTGAAGATGTGGTGACTACAACTCCGCCACCGTGTTCATATCCTTGTCACCACGGCCGGTATCGCCATGCTTATGCGGCAACCGCAAATTCTACGCTGTTGGGGTTGTCCGTTCGCTTCGAGGCGTCCAGGATTTCCATTCCCACCACATTTCCTTCTTTGTCGTAATCCAGAATCACACCTGGCCGCGTTTCATCGCTTTCATCCACCAATGCATTCGAAAAAACGATGTGGAGCACATCAACCTCTGGGTCGTAGTTGATCTTCATTCAGCCCTCCAATACTTGCCGATGTTGCTTGTCCGATAGACCGTAACGACTGCGGCGGGTTCTACCCACTCTTCAACGATTGCGCGCACGAGGTAGGTTTTCCCTTCCATATCAACCAGCGATTGATAGGCTTTTCTCCCGCCTCGTTCTTCAATAATTTGTTCAGGCGCCTGTAATACCTTGGTTACCACATCTTCAGGAATCTGCCGTCGCGCCATTTCCTCTCTGGCATGATGCGTCAGCCTGAATGTGGTCAAAACTTGATTCCCGACAGTTCCGCCACCGTGTTCATATCCTTGTCGCCACGTCCGGACAGATTGACCAGCAACACCTTGTCCCTGGGCAGCGTGGGCGCCAGCTTGGCGGCATAGGCCAGGGCATGGCTCGATTCCAGCGCCGGGATGATGCCCTCAAAGCGGCACAGGTCATGGAACGCCTGCAATGCCTCGGCATCGGTTACCGCCACATATTCGGCGCGGCCGCTGTCCTTGAGATAACAGTGTTCCGGCCCCACGCCGGGGTAATCGAGGCCGGCGGAAATGGAGTGGGTTTCGATGATCTGGCCGTTGGGATCCTGCATCAGGTACTGGCGCGCGCCGTGCAGCACACCAACGCCGCCGGCGTTGAGCGGCGCGGCGTGCTTGCCGCTTTCCAGCCCCAGGCCGGCAGCCTCGACGCCGATCAGCTTGACGCTTTCGTCCGCGATGTAGGGATAAAACAGGCCAATCGCGTTGGAACCACCGCCGACGCAGGCAATCGCCGCGTCAGGCTGGCGCCCGATCATTTCCGGCATCTGGACCTTGGCTTCCTCGCCGATCACGCACTGGAAATCGCGCACCAGCATGGGATAGGGATGCGGGCCTGCCGCCGTGCCAAGAATGTAGAAGGTGCTTTCGACATTGGTGACCCAGTCGCGCATGGCCTCGTTCAAAGCATCCTTTAGCGTCTTGGATCCGGATTCGACCGGTACCACCGTGGCGCCCAGCAGTTTCATGCGGTAGACGTTGGACGCCTGGCGCTTGATGTCCTCGCTGCCCATGTAGACCACGCATTCCAGCCCGTAGCGCGCCGCCACCGTGGCGGAGGCAACACCGTGCTGGCCGGCACCGGTTTCGGCGATAACGCGCTTCTTGCCCATGTAGCGCGCAAGCAGGGCCTGGCCTACGGTGTTGTTTATCTTGTGGGCGCCGGTGTGGTTGAGGTCCTCGCGCTTCAGGTAAATCTGCGCGCCATCAAGCTGTTCCGACCAACGTTTGGCGTGATAAATCGGACTCGGACGGCCCACGTAATGCTTCAGTTCGCGGGCAAATTCCGCCTGGAATTCCGGATCGGCCTTGCATTGCTCATAGGCAATGCGCAACTCGTCCAGCGCCGCGATCAAGGTTTCGGCGACAAAAATGCCGCCATAAGGGCCGAAATGACCATGCTGGTCCGGCAGATCATACATTTGCACTGTGTACTCCTCGCATGAATGCGGCGATTTTCGCCGCATCCTTGATTCCCTTGCTTGCCTCGACACCACTGGAAACGTCGACCGCCCAGGGCTTGACCTGTTCGATAGCCGCCCGCACATTGTCCGGATCGAGCCCGCCGGACAGAATCACGGGTAAAGGCAACCCGGCGGGGATCAGCCCCCAGTCGAATGACTGGCCGGTTCCGCCGGGCGTGCCGGCAACGAATGCATCCAGCAGCAAACCCTTGGCGTCGCGATATCGAATTGCGCATTGTACCAAATCCACCCCGGGTTTGACGCGTACCGCCTTGAGCCAGGGTACGCCGAAGCGGGCACAAAACTCCGGCGTTTCGTCGCCGTGGAATTGCAGCATCTCCAGGCGCAGTTCGCGCAACACCGCCTCGACATCGGCAGCATCAGGATTCACGAACAGCCCTACCGTCGTGACAAAGGGCGGCAGTGCCGCGGCAATGGCGGCGGCTTGCGTCACGGATACATGGCGCGGGCTGGGCGGATAAAACACCAGACCGAGGGCATCGGCGCCCTGCCGTGCTGCCATCAGGCCATCCTCGATGGTGGTAATACCGCAGATTTTGGCGCGCGTCATAAGAGGAATTCGAGTTTCGAAGCCTGAATTTTAACCCAGATAATCCCGTTAACGTGAAACTCGCGAAGCGAGACCTCGCCCCCCCTCTCCCCCGGGAGAGGGCCGGGGTGAGGGAAACGGGCGTGGCGAATTGATGTTTCATTATCAGGGGCGGCAATTCGCCATGCCCGTTAAAACTCGAAACTCAAAACTCGCGATGGACTAGGGAGATTCCATTTCGGATCATAACTGACACCTGAAAAATACAATCCGTCAGGCGCGAAGGTTGGCGCGGCATGCGTACGGTCAGCCCTGGCGAGCAGTTCGCCGATCCATTCCGGCGGGTATCTTTTCTTGCCCACGTACACCAGACAGCCGACAATATTGCGCACCATGTGATGCAGAAAGCCATTGGCGGCCAGGTCAAAAATATAAGTATCGCCCTCGCGGGCAATAGCCAGTTCGCGCAGATTTTTCACCGGCGACCTGGCCTGACAACCAGAGGCGCGGAAAGCGGAAAAATCGTGCTCCCCGACCAGAAAAGCCGCCCCCTGGCGCATCAGTTCAAGATCCAGCGGCACATGGAACCAGCCGATTTTGCCGCTAAACAAGCCGGGGCGGATCGGGTGGTTGAGCAGGAGGTACCGGTAGCGGCGCTCCTGCGCGGAAAAACGGGCATGAAAATCGTCACCCACCTGGCGCGCCCACAGCACACTGACGCTATGCGGCAGCAAGGCATTGGTGCCGCGCACCCATGCGCTTTCGGGTCGAGTCGCCGTGGTATCGAAATGAATCACCTGGGAGAGCGCATGCACGCCGGTATCGGTGCGCCCGGCAGCGTGAACCCGGACGCTCTCCCCGGCGATTTCCGACAGGGCCCGTTCCAGTGCATCCTGCACGCCGCAAGCGGAAGACTGGCTCTGCCAGCCGCAAAAATGGCTGCCGTCGTATTCCAGTCCCAGCGCTATTCTCACCACAATGCTGCTCCTAGCATGAACGTTGCCAGCACCAGCGCCATGACATCGCGCCAGGTAAACACAGGCAGTTCCAGAGTCACATGCAGCGCGGCATTCGGCGCGGGATCGAGCGCGGAGCGCAATTCATCCCGCCAGGCTTGCATCTTTTGCCGGGACTGCTGCCGCGCATAATGCAGCGTGAGCCAGAGTCGCACCGCGACACGCTCGGGATTCAGCCCCATGGCGCGAAATGGACGCATCAGGACATAAAGGCCACTCAACAAACTCTCCCGAGGACAGGAGCGCAACAACAACGCCAGCGCCACCAGCAGCAGCGCCAGACGCCATGCCTGCAAGGCTCCACCGCGCAAGCCCGGAAGCGATGGGCTGAAGGCACCCAACAGAGGGGAAAGCAGGTCGCCCGGGGTAGCAAAAGCATAAACCAGCAACAGCGACAGCAGCAGCCAGCGCGCACGGCGCAGCATGAACAGCGCCTCGGACAGACCTCCGAGCAGCGCCAGCCACAAGATGGCGAGCACACTCACCAGCATGAGCACGGCAAAATCAAGCGTCTGAACGGCAAGGGCGAAGCCCAGCCAGAGCAGTATCTTGGTGGCGGGATGAATCTGCAAATCAATCACAATCGACAAATGAAAAGCCCCCCACGGCGCTGCCATGGAGGGCGTTTTCGCTGGAGTTATGCGTTAACGTGAAACAATTTTGTGAAATGTGAAGCCACTCGCTACGCTTCTTTGTGAAATGTGAAAGGCATCCACTGTAATCGCTCTTACCTTTCACACTTTACAGTAAGGGCGTAGCCCGAACGGCTTCACTTTTCACTTGTTTCATTATTTGGGGCGGCGCTTCGCCATGACAGTTAGAGGGATGCCAGCAGCTGATTGGCATCGGCCTGTTGCTGCGCACTACCTTCCTTCAGCACTTCTTCCAGAATCTCCCTCGCTCCGTCAGTATCGCCCATTTCAACATAGGCGCGTGCCAGGTCAAGCTTGGTCGCGGCTTCCGCCGAACCGCCGCCCTCTTCTCCGGGTGCGGACAAGGAAACAGGCGCCTGCGCTGCCGGCTCCTCCAGATTCAGACTGATACCGGACAAATCGAGCTCCGGCATTGACGCCAGTGTTTTCTCTTCAGGTGCGACAGCCTTTGCTTCCTCACCCAAATCGAAGTCGAAATCCAGGTGCGCCTCTTCTTCCGGAACTGGAGCGGATTCGATGACGATCGCCTCCTCTTCCCGCACTGCCGCGGCTTCCTCTTCAATATTCCCTGCCGGCGCGCTCTCCGGCAAATCCAGTGAAAAATCCAGATCAAACTCTTCATCAGAGGGGAGAGGCTCCGCAACCGCCGCAGGTTCCGCCTCGAATGGTGCCAGCAAGTCGTCCAGATCGAGTTCCATGCCTCCAGCCTGGGTGGATTCCTCGACAGAAATCCCGGCTTCCGCTGCCGGTTCAGACAGTGGTGCCGCCTCGGATTGAGCCTCGGCTTGAGGAAACATCAGATCACCGAGATCGAACTCCATGACAGGCTCAGCCTCGGTTGCAGGAGCAGCTTCCGCGACTTCCGCAGCCGCTAAGGCTACAGCGGGCTGTTCCGCAAAGGAACCGAGATCGAATTCAAGCGCGCCGAAATCTTCTTCGCCAGGTTCGGCCGCCGCAGCTTCGACAGGAGCCGCTTCCGCCATGGGTGCCTCGGCTTCTGCCGGGGCCAAAACTTCATCCACCCCGAAATCCAGATCCGGGGTCAAATCTTCCTCTGGCACCTCGGCTTCAGTCTCGGCTTCAAGCAACCCCTGGGTTGGCTCGGCCAAATCGACGGCCACCGCAGCAACCGCCGCGGACTCGGCCACGGCTCTGCCGCCTTCCTGCTTGCCGTAGAGTGGATTATTGGGGTCAAGCGCACGGCCCATTTCCGCCACTTTTTCCCACAGCGGGCTGGCTTGGCCACCAATGGCCGCGTATAGCTCGCCGGCAAGGGTTTCGAAGGCAATCAGATTTTTGCGCGCGGCATAGATTTCCAGCAGCTTCAAGTGGATCTCATGACGGCCGGGATCCTTGACCATCGCCTCCTTGAGAATTTCCTCAGCCTGCGCATCACGGCCATAAGCCATGTAAACCTCGGCCTCCGCGATCGGGTCGACATCATTGGTGTCGATCGTGCCCAATCCGGCCTGGCTGAAATCGGTCAGGAACGACGTGTCGCCGGTATCCACCACGCCGCCCGCAGTCTCGCCGAATACCGTATTGGCCTTGAGATCGCCGCTGGTGAGAATACTGTCCTCGAAGCTCGACAAGCTCTTTCTGCGCCGCCGGTTGATGGCTATCAGCGCGCCGCCACCCAGCAGCGCCAGCGCTCCGGCAGCCCCGGCAAGATAGAGCGGATTGCCGGTAATACTATCCAGCAGGCTGGGGGCAGGCTGCACTTCAGGCTTGGGTTGGACCGGTTTTTCGACTACCGGCTTGGGCGCTTCGGCTGGTGCCGTTACAGGCTCCACAGGTTTGGCAACGGGCTCGGCGGGTTTTTCCGGTGCGGCGGCAGGCTTGGGCGGCGGCACGGGTTCGGGTTCGGGTTTGGCTACAGCCTGCTTCTGCAAGTCCGCCAGATTCTTGTTTTTTAGCTCGATGAGCTGCTGCATTTCCTTGATGTTTTTTTCCAGCGCCGCGATGCGGTCATTGGCTTCCTTGAGCGACTTTTCCCGCGCCGTGGTTTCTTCCTGCAGGGTTTGCACCTTGCTTTGCAGCGCTTGCATGCTCTTGCCGTTAGCTGGCGCCTCCCCCTTGGTTACCTTGAGCACATCCTTGGTTGCGGCCGGTGGCGCGGCTTTATCTTCAACCGCGGTGGTGATTTTGCCCTTGGCCTCTTGCCTGGGGGCCGCTTCCTGGGGGGTGGGTGCCTCGCTTACCGCTGCGGCAAGTTTCTGGCGGTAGGCATTCCAGTCGGCCGTATGGGCCTTGACTTCGTGGGCAGCCTCGGAACGGCCGACGGAAGCCAGTTGCGGCTCTTCGGGAACACGCAGTATCTGGCCGGTTTTAAGGCGGTTCATGTTACTGCCGGCAAAAGCCTTTTTGTTGGTCTGATACAAAGCCACCAACATTTGTTCGAGGTTATAGCCGTCGGGCTTCAACTGGGATGCGATTCCAGCCAGGGTTTCGCCTTTTTTCACTGGGCCGTAATTCTTGATTTCACCATTTTCTTGCCCCGGCGAAACCGCAACCTCTGCAACTGGCTTGGCTACCTTAACCGGCTTGGCTGCTCCGGATTTTCCACTCGGTGCTGGGCTGGATTCCTGAATTGGGGTCGGAACCGAAGATTCCGTCAGCGCGGATTTGACCGAGGGCACAATCACCGGCTGCACCGACTGAGGTTCGGCATAGCCCGGCGGATCAAGCAGTACGGTATATTCGCGCAGCAGGCGGCCGGCCGCCCAATTGAGCTCGATCAACATGTCCAGGAAGGGCTCGTTGACCGGCTGAGCGGTCGAGAGCTTGACAACCTGGGCGCCAGTTTTCTTCTGCTCGACACTGAATTTGATGTCCAGCAACGCGCCGCCGCGCTCGATACTGGCTTCCCTGTATGCATCCGCGGAGGCGAGGCGCGCCATGATGGAACCCAGCTCGTCTTTCTGGACCGCCACCAGCTCGATTTCTGCCCGTAAAGGTTGTCCCAGTGCGGACGTAACGGTTAACTTGCCCAGTCCGGCCGCTTCGGCAGATAACGGAGACAGAGCTAACAAGCCTGCATATACCCATGGTTTTAATTTGAATGTGCGCGCCATGCCACCCTCATGATATTTTGGCTAGGGTATTTAACTTAACATCATATAGTTAGGGATGCAAGCTAAACTTGTGTATCAGGTATGGTAAAAGTCCACTTAAAAACAACACCTTCGGGATTCTTAAACTAAAGTTAATCAAAAAGCCCGCCAAACAGACGACGGGCTTTTTTTCGGAAATGCGCGTAACTCAAGCCTCGATCAATATTCGCAGCATGCGGCGCAACGGCTCGGCCGCGCCCCACAACAACTGGTCGCCCACGGTGAAGGCGGACAAATACTGCGGCCCCATGGTGAGTTTGCGCATGCGGCCAACCGGCACCGTCAGCGTACCGGTCACGGCGGCAGGGGTGAGTTCCCGCATGGTAATCTCGCGGTCATTTGGCACGACCTTTACCCAGTCGTTGTGCGCGGCGATGATGGCGTGAATTTCGTCGAGCGGCACGTCCTTGGTCATCTTGATGGTCAGTGCCTGGCTGTGGCAGCGCATGGCGCCGACGCGCACGCACAAACCATCGATGGGAACCTGGTTGCCGCTGCGCCCAAGAATCTTGTTGCACTCCACCTGCGCCTTCCATTCTTCCTTGCTCTGGCCGGATTCGAGCTGGACATCGATCCATGGGATCAGGGAGCCGGCCAGCGGCACTGGCCATGCATCAAGCGGATACCTGTCCGAACGGATGAAGTCGGCTACTTTTTTGTCAATCTCCAGGATCGCCGAAGCCGGATCGTCCAGCAAGGCTTTGACCTCGCCGTTGACAGCACCCATCTGCTGGATCAGCTCGCGCATGTTGCGCGCACCGGCGCCGGAAGCCGCCTGATAGGTCATGGGGCTAATCCACTCGATCAAGCCCTGGTCGAACAGGCCACCGATCGCCATCAGCATCAGGGAAACGGTGCAGTTGCCGCCGACATAGGTTTTAACACCCTTGGCCAGGCCATCCTTGATCACGTTCCTGTTGACCGGGTCGAGAATGATAATGGCGTCGTCCTTCATGCGCAGCGTGGAAGCTGCGTCGATCCAGTAGCCCTGCCAGCCGGCAGCGCGCAGATCGCCATACACTTCCTTGGTGTAGTCACCGCCCTGGCAGGAGATGATCGCGTCCATGGCCTTGAGCTCATTGATGTCTTTCGCATCCTTGAGCGGCGGCACGTCCTTGCCGATATCCGGACCCTTGCCGCCTGCGTTGGAGGTGGTGAAGAACACCGGGTCGATCACGTCAAAATCTCGCTCCTCGCGCATGCGCTGCATCAGCACCGAACCAACCATGCCACGCCAGCCGATCAGACCTACTTTCATCATTTTCTAGACCTCAAAAAGTTGTGAAATGTGAAGCCACTCGGCTTCGCCTTCCTTGTGAAAAGTGAAGCGTGAAAAGCAAAGCCGTTCACTCTTCACAGCGAAGCGGCTTCACCTTTCACCTTTCACGTTTTACAGATTCTTTACCACTGCGTCGCCCATTTCGCTGCACGAAGTTTTCCGCGTGCCCTCGGTGTAGATATCCGCCGTGCGGTAGCCCTGCGCCAGCACTTTTTTCACTGCGTTTTCTATCCTGGTTGCGCCTTCCTCGTTGTTGAAGGTATAACGCAGCATCATCGCTACCGAGAGAATGGTCGCCAGCGGGTTGGCAATATCCTTGCCGGCGATGTCCGGCGCCGAACCGTGGCTCGGTTCGTACAGCCCCTTGTTGTTGGCATCCAGCGACGCCGACGGCAACATGCCGATGGAACCGGTAAGCATGGAAGCTTCGTCGGACAGAATGTCGCCAAAGATGTTGCCGGTAATCATCACATCGAACTGCTTGGGCGCGCGCACCAGTTGCATGGCGGCATTGTCCACGTACATGTGCGAGAGCTCGACTTCAGGGTAGTCCTTGTTCATTTCGGTCACGATTTCGCGCCACAGCTCGGTGGTTTCCAGCACGTTGGCCTTGTCCACGGAACACATCTTCTTGCCGCGTTTCATGGCGATTTCGTAGCCCACCTTGGCGATACGGCGGATTTCGGATTCGCAGTAACGCATGGTATTGACACCCTCGCGCTCGCCCTTGTCGTTAATCTGGATGCCGCGCGGCTGGCCGAAGTAGATGTCCCCTGTCAGCTCGCGCACAATCATGATGTCCAGGCCGGACACCACTTCCGGCTTGAGCGTGGAAGCGCTCGCCAGTTCGGGATAGAGCAGCGCCGGACGCAGGTTGGCGAACACGTTCATGCCCTTGCGGATGCGCAGCAGGCCCTGCTCCGGGCGCATCGGGCGCGGCAGGGTGTCGTATTGCCAGCCGCCCACGGCGCCGAGCAGCACGGCGTCGGAATCCTGCGCCAGCTTCATGGTGGCGTCCGGCAATGGATCACCCGCCGCGTCGTAACCCGCACCGCCGATATGCGCTTCTTCCAGTTCGACCTTCAGGCCGTCGCTGGCCAACGCTTTTAATACCTTTACTGCCTGGGCCACGATTTCCGGGCCGATGCCGTCACCGGGCAAAACTGCGATTTTCATTTTTTGATAGCTTTCAGCAATCAGCTTTCAGCGGTCAGCTTTCAAACGGAGGCTTTTAAAGCTGACCGCTGAAAGCTGATTGCTGTCCGCTAGTTAAACACCCACGGCTCCGACTGGCGGCGCCGCTCTTCGTAAGCGGTAATTCTTTCGGCATGCTGCAGGGTCAGGCCGATATCGTCCAGACCGTGCAACAAACAGTATTTGCGGAAGCTATCCACATCGAAGCTGAAAACATGCCCGCCGGGAGTGGTGACGGTTTGTGCCTCGAGGTCGACTGCAAGGCGATAGCCATCCTGCGCCGCCACCTCGTTGAACAGGCGATCTACATCCACGGCATCCAGCACGATCGGCAAAATACCGTTCTTGAAGCAGTTATTGAAAAAAATATCGGCGAAACTGGGCGCGATAACGGCGCGGAAGCCGTAGTCCAGCAACGCCCAGGGCGCATGTTCCCGGCTCGATCCGCAACCGAAATTTTCGCGCGTCAAGAGGATTTGCGCGCCGTGGTAACGCGCCTGGTTGAGCACGAAATCGGGATTAAGCGGACGCACGGAATTATCCATACCCGGTTCGCCGTGGTCGAGGTAACGCCATTCGTCGAACGCGTTGGGCCCGAAACCACTACGCTTGATGGATTTCAGGAACTGCTTCGGGATGATGGCATCGGTATCCACATTGGCACGATCCAGCGGCGCCACGAGGCCATTCAGGTGGGTAAATTTTTCCATTATCGGCTTACTTTTTCTCTTCGGCAGTTTGTTCTATTTTTTCACCCACTATGGACATGTCCTTCCCTATCCCCTTCAGCACGGGGCTGTTCTTTTCTTCACCCTTGCGTTCGATCTTGTTGCCCAGATTGGTCGTACCCTTGCCCACGCCTTGAACCGTATTGCAGCCTGCCAGGAACAGCAAACAGAGCACCGGCAAAAAAATCTTCAGATTACGCATGATAATCATCCTCCAAGTTTACGCACATCCGTGAAATGACCCGCAATCGCTGCAGCAGCGGCCATTTCCGGGCTCACCAGATGAGTGCGCCCACCCGTTCCCTGCCGCCCTTCAAAATTGCGGTTGGAGGTGGAAGCGCAGCGCTCGCCCGGCTCCAGGCGGTCGGCGTTCATCGCCAGACACATGGAACACCCCGGCTCGCGCCATTCGAAACCGGCGTCACGGAAAATCTTGTCCAGACCTTCCTGCTCCGCCTGGTTCTTCACCAGCCCGGAACCCGGCACCACCAGCGCCAATTTGACGTTGGGGGCGATATGCCGCCCCTTGGCGACAGCTGCCGCGGCACGCAAATCCTCGATTCTGGAGTTGGTGCAGGAACCGATGAATATCTTGTCCACGGCGATTTGAGCCAAAGGTGTATTGGCCTGCAACCCCATGTAAGCCAGCGCCCGCTCCATGCCACCGCGTTTGACGGGATCGGTTTCGCGGGCCGGATCGGGCACGCAGTCATCGATCGTCGCGACCATTTCCGGCGAAGTGCCCCAAGTCACCTGGGGTTTGATCGCCGAGCCATCCAGCTCCACCACCTGGTCGAAATGGGCGCCTGCGTCGCTGTGCAAGGTACGCCAGTACGCCACGGCCTGGTCCCACTGGTCGCCCCTGGGTGCAAAC
Organism: Sulfurimicrobium sp.; assembly: GCA_030690835.1. Taxonomy (GTDB): domain Bacteria; phylum Pseudomonadota; class Gammaproteobacteria; order Burkholderiales; family Sulfuricellaceae; genus Sulfurimicrobium. The sequence continues at coordinate 11,494 of JAUYFW010000183.1, forward strand.
GGACGGCCCTTGACGTAATCGATGGTGGTGTCGTCCGCCGCCACCATGCCGGCTCGGGCGCCGGCCTCGATCGCCATGTTGCACAGGGTCATGCGGCCTTCCATGGAAAGCGCGCGAATCGCCGTGCCGGCGAATTCGATGGCATGACCGTTGCCGCCCGCCGTGCCGATCCTGCCGATCACCGCCAGGGCGATGTCCTTGGCTGTCACGCCCTTGCCAAGTGCGCCGTCCACCTTGACCAGCATGGTTCTGGACTTCTTCTGCAGCAGGCATTGCGTGGCCAGCACGTGTTCCACTTCGGAGGTGCCGATGCCATGCGCCAGCGCCGCGAAAGCGCCATGGGTGCTGGTGTGGGAATCGCCGCACACCACGGTCATGCCCGGCAACGTCGCACCCTGCTCCGGGCCGATGACGTGAACGATGCCCTGGCGCACGTCGTTCATTCTGAATTCGGTGATACCGAATTCATCGCAATTCTGGTCCAGCGTGTCCACCTGGAGGCGCGAAATCGGGTCGGCAATGCCATTCTTGCGGTCGGTGGTAGGAACGTTATGATCCGCCACCGCCAGGTTGGCGGACAAACGCCATGGCTTGCGGCAGCCCAAGCGCAGGCCCTCAAAGGCCTGCGGGCTGGTCACCTCATGCAGCAGATGGCGGTCGATATAAAGCAGCGTGGTGCCATCCGGCTCGGCATGCACCACATGGGACTGCCACAACTTGTCATACAGCGTTTGTGCGCTCATTACAGAAAATTCGGGGGAAAAGGTAAATTATTGCACAGTCGCCATATTGCGAACAATTACAAACACGCAAACAAGCGGAATTGGCCAATCATTATTGTGCCAGCCCCAGTATCCAGTGGCCATAAATGGCAGCCGCGTTGGCGTTGAGTTTTTTAATTCGCTCCGGCAAAGCCCACTGCATCAACTGCACCGTCTCCACAGCGGGACTACCCAAAGACGATTGAACTTCGTCCGCACCGATATTGCACCATTCAACAACCATCTCTTCGGTCATTTCCACATGGCACTGCAGGGCCAGATGCTTGCCTTGGGCAAACCCCTGATGGGCACAATGGGCGTTTCTCAGGACGATGGCGGCATCGGGTGGAATGGAAAAAGTCTCGCCATGCCAGTGAAAAGCTTCAAACGCCTTGACCTCCCCAAACCACGCCTCGGCGACCGGATTGCTGGCAACCTTCACCTCGCCCCAGCCGATTTCCTTGACCGGATTCGGCGTCACCACTCCGCCCAGCGCCTTGGCCATCAATTGCCCGCCGAGGCAATGGCCCAGCACCGGGATACCGCATGCGACGGCCTGACGGATCAAATCCAGAGCCGGGGGAATCCAGGGCAGATCATCGTTCACGCTCATCGGCCCCCCCATGAAGACCAGGCCGGAAAAAGCGTGCACGTCCTGCGGCAGGGGCGCGCCTTCGTCTACTCTGATCAAGCGCCAGGGAATACTTTTTTCATTCAGGAATGTGGCAAAATAACCCGGACCTTCGCTCCGAGCGTGGCGAAAAATTGCAACCGGTTTCATTTCATGGGCTCCCATTCATGCAAAAGCCTTATTCTAGCCTGACTCTCGCCGGCGTGCTGCTGTTCCCTGTCTCATCCATCGCCACCGATGTCAGCGTGGCTGGCCTGTTCAGCGGCAAGGCCGTCGTCACCATCAACGGCGGCACGCAAAAATTGCTCAGGGCGGGCGAACAAACACCGGAGGGCGTAAAGCTCATCAGCGCGGATTCGAATCAGGCGTTGCTGGAAATTGACGGCAAGCGGATGACGCTGGGATTGGGACAAGGCGCCTCGACGGGAGGCGCTCAGGCTTCCGGCGGCCAGGCCAGCGTGACGTTGACCGCGGATGCGCAGGGACACTTCATCACCTTGGGCAGTATCAACGGCAATGCCACTCACTTTATCGTGGACACCGGCGCCACCACCGTGGCCATGAGCAGCGCCGAAGCCAAGCGCATGGGCATTGCATACCAGAAAGGGGAGCGCGGCTTTTCCTCTACCGCCAACGGCATCGCGCCGGTTTACCGTGTCAGTCTGAATAACGTGAAAGTAGGCGCTATCAGCCTCAACGGCGTGACCGGCACGGTCCATGAAAGCGCCATGCCGGTGGTGCTGCTCGGCATGAGTTTCCTCAACCGCGTGAACATGAAGCGCGAGGGAGATAGCATGGTGTTGACCAAACGCTATTAGGGCTGTAGGTCGGGCTTCAGCCCGACATCCACATTTTCGGGCTGAAGCCCGACCTACAAGCCGACCTACCTGGTTTTGTCCCGCTCGATCAGGGCATAGGCCGAGTGGTTGTGAATCGACTCGAAGTTCTCCGATTCGACGATGTAGGCATCGATGCGCTGGTCGGCATTGAACACTGCCGCCACGTCACGCACCATGTCCTCGACGAACTTGGGATTGTCATAAGCGCGCTCGGTGACATATTTCTCGTCGGGCCGCTTGAGCAAGCCGAACAGCTCGCACGAAGCCTGATCTTCCACCATGCGCACAATATCCTCGATCCACACCATTTCGTTGGTGCGCGCCGTCACCGTGACGTGCGAACGCTGGTTGTGGGCGCCATAATCGGAAATTTTCTTCGAGCAGGGACACAGGCTGGTCACCGGCACGACCACTTTGGTGGTCTGGCGATACTGGCCCTGGTGGATTTCGCCAATGAACGTCACTTCGTAGTCCAGCAGGCTCTGCACGCCGGAAATCGGCGCCTTCTTGTTGATGAAATAGGGGAAGGACATTTCCACGTGGCCGGACTCGGCTTCGAGCCGCACCACCATTTCACGCAGCATGGTTTCGAAGTTTTCCACCGAAATCTCACGCTCGTAGCCATTGAGGATTTCGACGAAACGCGACATGTGCGTGCCCTTGAAATTGTGCGGCAGGTGCACGTACATGTTGAACACGGCTACCGTATGCTGCACGCCCTCGCTCTTGTCCGCCACCTTGATCGGATGACGAATGGACTTGATGCCCACCTTGTCGATCGCCAGCTGACGGGTATCGTGCCGGGCTTGAACATCCTCGATCTCGCAGGCGGCCGTGGTTCCGTCACAGGGAACATTGCAGTTACTCATGAATTCAATTCCTTACATCGACTGGTTTATGGTCGCCAGTATAACCGCTTCCAATAGCCGAGTAAACTACTCGGGTAATAATTTTCTGATGGACTGTACCAGGCCGTCCCCGTCGAGGCCGCACATCCTCAGCAATACCGCGTGATCGCCCTGCTCGATGAACTGGTCGGGCAATCCGAGTTGCAACAGGGAAACGGTAATCCCCTGCTGGTCCAGGCTCTCGGCCACCGCGCTGCCGGCGCCCCCCATGACGGCATTTTCCTCCACCGTCACCAGCAGTTGATGGCTGGCCGCGAGTTCCTTGACCAGCGCATCGTCCAGCGGCTTGACGAAGCGCATGTTGGCCACGCTGGCGTTCAATTTCTCGGCCGCCTGCAGGGCCGGGCTCAGCATGCTGCCGAACGCCAGAATGGCGATTTTGTCGCCGTGACGGCGCATCTCGCCGCGCCCCACTGGCAAGGCAGTCATTTCCTCGGCGATTGCCACACCGTCACCGCAGCCGCGCGGATAGCGCACAGCCGTGGGCTGATCGAGCCGGAAAGCGGTATAGAGCATCTGGCGGCATTCGTTTTCGTCGCTCGGCGCCATCACCACCATATTGGGGATGCAGCGCAGAAAGGAAAGGTCGAAGCTGCCGGCATGGGTCGAGCCATCCGCGCCCACCAGTCCGGCGCGGTCGATGGCAAAAACCACGGGCAGGTTCTGCAGCGCGACATCGTGCACCAGTTGGTCATAGGCGCGCTGCAGGAAGGTGGAATAGATCGCCACCACCGGCTTCAGCCCCTCGCAGGCCAGCCCGGCGGCAAAAGTCACGGCGTGTTGCTCGGCGATGCCCACATCGAAGTAGCGGCTTGGGAAATCCTCGGAAAACTTCACCATGCCGGAGCCCTCGCACATCGCGGGGGTGATGCCCACCAGGCGAGAATCCGCCGCGGCCATGTCGCACAGCCAGTCACCAAATACCTGGGTATAGGTTTTGCGGCCGCCCTGCTGGCTGTCCAGCACGCCATCCTCGGGGTTGAATTTCGCGACGCCGTGATAGAGGCAGGGGTTCTCCTCGGCGCGCTTGAAACCCTTGCCCTTCTGGGTCACCACGTGCAGGAACTGCGGGCCTTCGAGCTGCTTGATGTTGCTCAGGGTTGGAATCAGCGCGTCCAGGTCATGCCCGTCGATGGGGCCGATGTAATTGAAGCCGAATTCCTCGAACAGGGTGCCGGGAATCACCATGCCCTTCATGTGCTCCTCGGCGCGTTTGGCCAGTTCGAGTATGGGTGGCGCCACCGACAGCATCTTTTCGCCAGCCTTGCGGGCGGCGGCATAGAAGCGCCCCGACATGAGCTTGGCAAGGTAGTTGTTGAGCGCGCCCACATTAGGCGAAATCGACATATCGTTGTCGTTGAGAATCACCAGCAGGTTGGCATCCATGGCCCCCGCGTTGTTGAGCGCCTCGAACGCCATGCCCGCGGTCATGGCGCCGTCGCCGATAATGGCCACGGCACGCCGCCCCGTGCCCTGCTGCTTGGCTGCCACGGCCATGCCCAGCGCGGCGCTGATGGAAGTGCTGGAATGCCCGGCGCCGAACGCGTCATAGGGGCTTTCGTCGCGGCGCGGAAAGCCGGCGATTCCACCCAGTTGGCGCAAGCTGGCCATCGCCGCGCGTCGGCCGGTGAGAATCTTGTGCGGGTAGGTCTGATGCCCGACGTCCCATACCAGACGATCGGACGGGGTATTGAAGACATAGTGCAGCGCGATGGTCAGCTCCACCGTGCCAAGATTGGATGAAAGGTGCCCGCCGGTACGCGATACGCTTTCGATCAAAAAGGCGCGCAATTCAGCGGCAAGCTGGGGCAGTTGCTTGCGCTCAAGCGCGCGCAACCGGTCCGGGTTGTCTATTGTTTCAAGCAGTGGGTACATCAGGACTGGCGCCGCACGATAAAATCGGCGAGTTGCACCAGCCTTCTGGCCTTGTCACCAAAACCAGTCAGCGCGGAAAGCGCGTTCTGGTGCAATTCTTCCGCCAGATTGCGCGCGTCGCTCAGCCCGAGGACGCTGACATAGGTCGGCTTGTTGTTTTCCGCGTCCTTGCCGGCGGTCTTGCCCAGGGTCGCGGTACTGGCTTCCACGTCGAGAATGTCGTCCACCACCTGGAATGCCAGGCCAACGCACTTGGCGTAGTGATTGATCGCTTCCAGCTGTTCGGCCTCCACGCCATTATTGCCGCAGTGGGCGCCGAGCAGCACGGCGGCGCGAATCAGGGCGCCGGTCTTGTGGATGTGCATGAATTCCAGTTCGGGCTGGCTCAGGCTCTTGCCAACGGAGTCGAGGTCGATCGCCTGCCCGCCCGCCATGCCACGCGAACCGGCAGCCAGCGCCAACACCCTGACCATCTCCAGTTGCAATGCCGCGCTATGGGCGATGGTGCGTTCCGTCACGAGCTGAAACGCCAGGCTTTGCAAACTATCGCCCACCAGCAGGGCGGTGGCCTCGTCAAACTGCACGTGACAGGTCGGCTTGCCGCGCCGCAGGTCATCATCATCCATGCATGGCAAGTCATCATGCACCAGGGAATAGACGTGAATCAGCTCTACCGCCGCTGCCACGGTTTCCACCCGATCTACCGGCGCACCGCTCAATTCGCCGGCGGCAAAAGCCAGCAGCGGACGCACCCGCTTGCCGCCGCCCAGGGCCGCATAACGCATGGCCTGGTGCAGGCGTTGCGGCACCAGCTCCGGCGCCGGCAACAGTTGCTCCAGCACCGCCTCCATGCGCACCTGGCGCTGCCGCATCCAATCCTGAAAATCGTTATTCGCTAGCACGGGAATCGCCACCCTCCGCATTAAAGTCAATCAAGGAACCCGCTTCGAGAATTTTCACCTGCTGCTGCGCGTCCTGTAAGGTCGCCTGACAGTATTTGAGCAGTTCCATACCGCGCTGATAGGCCGTGAGCGACTGCTCCAGCGGCATCTGGCCCGCCTCCATGGCGGCGACGACCTGCTCCAGTTCGGTCAGGGCGCTTTCGAAGCTTTTGGGAGAGGCCGTTTTTGCAGGCTTGGTCATCGGGGATTGAGATGTTCTTACGAAAAAAGTTAAAAAGCCTAACCCAGGGGCGGGAAAGATAGTCAATCGAATGAAGCTGGCGATTTTACCGGAATATTGCGCCAGTAGCCAAACCGGGACAAAATGATCCGCTTTTTTGAATGCTCGGGCGACGCGCCATGCGAGGCCTGGCAAGGCTATAACCTTAGGGCTCGTTAATGAATAACTGTGGCATACGTTGCTGCGTATTCGGGATGGATGCAAGGCGCGAGGCGCGGCGAATGGTCGTTCCATTCTCAAGCCTCGAAACGCCGCAGACGCCCGAATACGCAGCAACCCTTCGGGCTGGGGCCGCTTTGGGCGCAATCCGGCGTTGTCTCGCCGGTGCGAGCAGCGTTGCAGCCGCACCCGGCGGGGACGCCCCTAGCGGGTGCAAGCCGCTTGTTGTGAATGACACAACCGCGCGTCTCGCGCCGTGGCCTGCGCCCAAAACGGCCCCAGCGTATGCCACAGTTATACATTAACGAGCCCTTAATTCTACTTTGTCAGATTCCATCACACTCCGATGCTGAGAGGATAACAGCCTGTTTTCTGTAAGCAAACTCCCTGGCGACTTGTC
>JAUYFW010000003.1 GCA_030690835.1 Sulfurimicrobium sp.
GCGAGAATTCTTCGGCGCGGCAGATAAAGTTGCGGCGCCGCTGCGGACCCACCAATACCTTGTATTCCACGCACTCAGGCGTGCTTTCCTGATCACAGGGCACGCCCTGAGCCAGCACCTGGCGCACTTCCCAGTGGCTATGAAAATTTCCATTGCTGTAAGTCGAGCCGACCTTGATTACCAGTTTCATCATCACTTTTTCCGGATAAAGCGGCAAAACGTGTAGGACTGCTTGCCCTGAGAAGGGGTGATATGGAGGCCGCCAAAAGATTCCGCAAGGGCAAATCCGTCACCCACTTCCTGCCGCAGGCTTTCCGGGCTGTAGCGCACCACATCGAGCCCGCTGCACTGGGGTGGGCCATCGAGCGCGAAGGTCGCCATGATCAGGTGTCCGCCGGGGGGCAGGGCGGCGCGGGCCGCTTCCAGATAGCGCTGGCGATCCGAGGCGTCGGTGAGGAAATGGAAGACGGCACGGTCATGCCACACCTGATAGGGTTGCGGCGGAGTAAAGCAGGTGACATCCGCGACCAGCCATTTCACTTGGCTCGCTGTCGCGCCCAGGCGGGCCTGGGTGGCCTCCAGCGCGGCAGCGGAAAGATCGAGCACGGTCACATCGCGGTAGCCGTTTTCCAGCAAGGCATCCACCAGGTTTGAAGCGCCACCGCCCACGTCGATAATGGCTTCGTTCTTGGTAATGCCAGTCGAAGCGATCAGATGCAGCGGAATTTCCGGATAGGCCTGATACCAGCCGACCTCATGTGGCTTGCGGGTGGAATAGACCTGCTCCCAGTGTGTTTTGCGATCCATTGGATATGTCCTGTTCAAGTGCGTCATGCCGGCAGGTGGAAATCCTTAAGCAGCAAGATATGCCCATGGCTCGCGGCTTTGGCATGATATTTTTCGTCCGCGGTGACCAGATAGGCGTCGCCAAGACATAGTGCGGTTGCGTGGTAAAGCGTATCAAACAAGTGATGGCCGAGCGTGCGGGATAATCCGCTGGCGTGCCGGTAGATTTCCGGGGTCTCGATGACAGGAAGCTTCATTGCGCACAAATCGCGGATATCTTCGTCCGCGCTTTGAGGGGTAAGGCGTGTCGCCGCGGCGGCAACTTCCGCCAGCCAGTGAGGCGGCTGGCATATTTCCACCTGTCGGGATTTTATGCACTCCAGGACGGCAAAGGCCTGTTCAATATCGTTCTCATCGTCCGGTTGGGGTATCAGCCATTTCACAATGACACTCGCGTCGACGACGATATTCATGGCCGCCCATCTTCTCGGGCCGTGCGAATCTCCTCGGCACTGAAAGCGGGTTTGTGCTGGCGCCGCGCCAGCAGCGAGTCCATTGCCTGGGAGCGTTTCTCCTGTAGTTCCTGTTCCGCTATCGCGCGTTTCATCAGGGCAGCAATGACCGCGCTCTTGTTCTGGCCCTGGAACGCTGCGTTGAAGGCCCGTTTCACTTCTTCCGGCACACTGAAATTAACGGTCGTCATGGCCTGATCCTGTTGTTGAAAACTTCAACAATATTCTTGGCGCGAGGGGAAGAAATGTCAAGGTAAGCTTGATCGCGGATTGTACGTAGGGGCGAATTCATTCGCCCACAGGCGAGCCCTGTCCATGGCGCTCTTTGGCGAATGAATTCGCCCCTACGGCGTGGTGATTGCCGCCCGGCCAGCGATAGGGGGTGATGTCTATCGCCTGAGGGCGTCCCAGAATCAGATTGGCCATGATTTCCGCGCTGGCGGGTGCCATGGTGACGCCGTAGCGAAAATGACCGCTGCTAATGTATAGATTTTCCAGTTGCGGGTGACGATCAATCGTGGGGATGTTGTCCGGAGATCCCGGGCGCAGGCCCGCCCAGTGCCGGACCAGTGGCGCCTGTTTCAGCAAGGGCAGAATCCCTGTCGCCTGGGTATAAAGCATGGTTTTGGCTTCTTCCGTCGTGGATTTATCGAAGCCAACATCCTCCAGCGTACTCCCCGCCAGCACATGGCCATCACGGCGCGGAATCAGGTAAACCCCGTTTTTCAGGATAATGGCGGGCAACGCGCCGGGCTTGGTCTTGAACAGCAACATCTGTCCGCGAATGGGGCGGATGTCGAGATTCAGCGCATGTTTGCCCAGCAGTTGCCTGCTCCATGCGCCCGAAGTGACGATGTAACGCCCGGCATTGAGTACGCCGCGGCTTGTCTCAACACCGGTGATTCTTGCGCCATCATTTTTCCACCCCGTGACCTCGGCGTGCCCGGAGATTTCGACGCCAAGCTGTTCCAGTCGGCGCCGCAAGGCTTTGAGCAGCCTCGGGTTGCGGGCCTGGGCTACATCCGGGAGCCATAAAGCTTCTTCGTCCGCCGCCAGTTCGGGAATGATCTTCCGAGCCCCTGACATTTCCAGTCGAGTGGCGTGCGTGTCGCACCAAGCACGAGCCTTGGGTGTGGAAAAAGGCGGCAATACCAGCATGCCGCAGCGCCGGTATTCAGGATCAATTCCGCTTGCAGCTTGCAGTTCCTCGGCCCAGGTGGGGAACAGGGCAATGCTTCGCTGTACCAAATGGTTGACGGCCCCGGCGTAATCCCACGGCAGCAGGGGGTAGAGAATGCCCCCGCCCGCCCAGGAGGACTCCTGCCCCGCCTCGCCGCGTTCCAGCAATGATACCTTTGCGCCGGTGCTCGCCAGTTCAAGCGCCGTGCCGCAGCCGATGACGCCGCTTCCGACAATGATGCAATCAGGTTTCAAGATTCGTTCTAAAAGCCACAGTTAAGGAAATTCTGATTTATGCTGCGGCCCTGTCATTAAGGTGAGGCGGCAGTGGGATAGAGTAACTCAAGATTTTGTCGAGAGTGCCCTATTGTTTTTCGAAAATGGGGGAAGACTAATTTGACGGCGGACAAGTGAAGCTATAGCATCATGATGTGTTGATGTTATGGAGAAGGGTGTATGCGCACCACAATCGATATTGAGGACGACGTTCTTATGGCAGCCAAGGAATTGGCGCGTTTACAGAATGTTTCGGCGGGTCATATTGTTTCAAAGCTGGTTAGAGAAGCCTTGGCTGGGCGTCAATCACAGGATCGGCCGGGCCATTCGGAAACGAGGCTGGTTGGTGGTTTTCGGCCATTCCCCGCGCGCGGGGTGGTGGCAACTAACGAACAGGTCAACAATTTGCGCGACCAGGAAGGCGTTTGATCCCAGATTATCCATTAGGGCCAAAACACCGCTGTAGGAGCGGCGCCCTCGCCGCGATTCGCGCCGGGGGCGGCGCTCCTACATGCGCGTGCATTCCAATGGATAATCCGGGTTGATGCGTGCCCTGCTGGATGTGAATGTACTGATCGCGTTGCTGGATGAAGGGCATATCCATCACGCCGTGGCAATGTCCTGGCTGGAGCGCGAGATTCGGCATGGCTGGGCATCCTGCCCGATCACACAAAATGGCTGTATCCGCATCATGTCCCAGCCAGCCTACCCTGGCGCCATGCCGGCGGCACAAATCGCTTCACGGCTGACGGAGGCCGCTGCCAGCCCGGAGCATGAATTCTGGCCCGCGGATGTCAATCTGTTGGGGGCAGGTGTGTTTGACTGGTCGCGCGTGCTGGGGCATCGCCAGGTGACGGATGTCTATTTGCTGTCTCTTGCCGTGCGCCACGGCGGTCGACTGGTGACCCTTGACCGGCGTATTGCTCCGGAAGCGGTATCTGGGGCATCGCCCGAGCATCTTGTTGTTCTGGATTGAGCGGGGCGGATACTCGAATACCACCCTATCGGGGGTTCCGAAAGATGCTCGAATGCGTATCAAGCCGCTACCACGGACCCCTTGTGTCAGGCTGCCTGCCGCCTCACATTTCGCAGAGCGCGCTTAAATGGCTTCAGGTCTTGGGTCGCAAAAAATTGGTTGCGGCCAACGACATGGCTTGGATGGATCTTCCCGCCTTGAACGTATCTCCGGAACGTCGGGATGGATATTTCAAGATACTCAGCGGCTTCTCTGGCTGTGAATTCATCATTTGCAAGATCGCCAAACACCTGCTCGTGCGAGTAATCTTCATTTTGAAATGCATTGTCCCCAAGCATCATGAAGAAGCGTGCTCGTTCTGTAGATGGCATGCTTTTTATAGAAGCAAACAGTTCTTCGGCAGTAACGGCATGACCCATGGCTATTCCCCTCTCAAGTAGCGCTTCAGTTCATCGTAGAAGTTGTCGTGCGTCCCAACTTTGTAGAAATCGATCACCAAAAACTCAACCAAAGCGGCATTGCCCGTCTGGACTACCGTTGGTGGCCTGTAGGCAATCAGGTACTCCTGTCGATTGAACTTGAACTTGTGAACAAGAATCCCTGCCAAGTCACCTTTCTTTGGTTCGCCAATAGCAGGATTTTCGCAAACACTATCCACCTCATCTTCAATGGCAAGTCGCAAAGGCTTGTGGGCCTTTTTGACAAACAGCCTGAACGGAGATTTGTAGTTTCTATTCACGGTTTAATATTAGCGCACTATTGATTCGTAATCAATCCAACAAGCGTGGGGTGCAATAACCGCAAGGGCCATGCCCGCCAAGATCGCGTCGTTTCGCTGTGATTTTGGCGCCATAAGCCCGTCCTGAGCGTAGTCGAAAGGTGAGCGTATTGCACCGCTGTTCAACATTCGGCGCAATACGACTGTGCCTGTTGCGCCCTGTACTACCTTATCAAGTGGGCAAATGCGTTTTGAGCCAATCCTTCAGTGCCATATCCACACGGGTTTGCCAGCCGTCGCCAGAGGCGCGGAACTGATCAACCACCTCGCGCGACAGGCGGATGGTGATGCGTTCCTTGGTTACGGTGGCAGGTGGGCGGCCACGCCGCACAAAGGGCTTGACCGCTTCCCATTCGGCATCGGTCAGTGGAATAGCGTCAGGATCGGACATCGCCGCCGCCGTGATAGCGGCATCCTCTACCGGAGTTGGCAGCTCGATCCGGCGACCGGATTTAGTTTTCAGAAACATAGCGTCTCACCTCTCGTTCGTTGGCCTTGCACTATCCCATTCCAAGTCAGCCGTGAGGATGAGCGATACCCCATGCTTGGCAATGTTGGCGGTGTCCTTGACGTGGTCGAATGTGATTTCCATGTTTTTTATTGTATGCACAACAATAGAATGGGTCAAGTTTGTCGCGCATACATTTTTTGCTCACACAGCAGAAGTAGAAAACCCCGCCTCCTTGTGAAAAGCGGGGTTTTGCTGTGCCCTTGTTAGCCGAGGGTAGGGACTGCCGGGTTAATCGGGCTGCGTTCCCTATTGTCTTATGGACATCCCTATCAAGCACCTCGCCGCTTGTCCAGAAAAAGCTCCCGCTTGTCATTTTGTGCTGGTAATCTTGTCAGGCATTCTCTAGGATGCAAATCGTACAGACAGGGAATCGCCGACGAAACAATCGCCGCCTGTAATGATTCACTTGCCACTTATTGTTATTTACGGATGCTTTTGCGGTAACGTCAGATCCAGGTTGAAGAGGGGAAAAAGATGGTTGCAATCAATAAAAATGCGGGGCCGCAACGCATCGGCGTGAGCGGGTTCACGCTGATAGAGGTCATGGTCGTCGTGGCAATCATCGGTATTCTGGCTGCGATTGCGATGCCCTCCTACACGGACTATGTAAGGCGGGGAAAAGTTCAGGAGGCGACCACCACGCTCGCCGACAACCGGGTCAGGCTGGAACAGTACTTCCAGGATAACCGCACCTATGTCGGCGCCACGCTGAACACGGGCGGCACGAAGTATTTTACCTATGCGTTCACCGTTGTGCCGACAGCCATTGCCTACGAAATCACCGCAACCGGCGTCACCGCCCAGGGGATGCCCGCCGCAGATTGGATATACACGATAGACCAAGGCAATGCCAAAACCTCGGTTGCGGGAGGGACGGTGGGCGCGAGTTGCTGGCTGGATAAAGCAGGTGGATCATGCTAATACTTCGGCAAGGCTCAGGACGGGTTTCCCGCGCGGAAAGGGGCTTCACCCTGATCGAGCTGATGATCACGATCGCCATTTTGGGCTTGTTGATGGCCTTGGCGATGCCGTCTTACTCGGTATGGATACAGAACACCCGCATCAGAAGCGCGGCCGAGTCCTTTGTAAATGGCCTGCAACTTGCACGCAACGAGGCGGTGCGCCGGAATTCAAGCGTGGAATTCGTGGTGGGCACTGGCTCCGCCTGGACGGTGCAATGCACGGCGATTACACCAGGCTGCCCGGATACCAACGCCATTCAGAGCCGATCGGTCGGAGAAGGCTCATCCTCGGACGTCACGGTCACGCCCAGCAACGGCGGAACCATACGCTTCGACAGCTTTGGCAGGATGACGTTCCCCGTTCCGGGCGCGGGCTCGACAGTATGGTTCAACATCGACAATACCGCGCTCTCGACCGCAGATAGCCGCGATTTGCGCATCACGATCGATACCGGCGGAAACATCCGCATGTGCGACCCCAATGTTTCCGCGACCGATACTCGCCACTGTTAACGATAGGTAATGATCATGAAAACCGTCACGAAACAGTCTGCACCTGGTTCACAGCAAGGCGTCATCCTGCTTGAAGCGCTCATCGCCATCCTGATCTTTTCGATGGGGGTTCTGGCTGTTGTCGGATTGCAGGCGGCGATGATCAAGAACACCACTGACGCAAAATTTCGTTCCGAGGCCGGCTTGCTCGCGCAGCAAAGGATGGGCTTGATCTGGTCGGACCCGGCGAATACGGGAACCTATCTTGAACCGATTCCAGGCACAGATATTTCAGCCATCTTGCCGGGTGGGATACGTATTACCGAACTGATATCGCTGCCAGGCGAATTCCGCGTCACGATTAACTGGACTCCCCCCTCGGAAACCGGATCGCCCATAACGCATACTTACGTCATGGTCGCGCGAGTGAATCCCTGACATGGATACCAATATTATGCAAAAATCGCGCAGCCTGGGTTTCAGCCTGGTTGAACTTATGGTGGGCCTGGTGATCGGGCTCCTTGCAACCCTGGTCATCATGCAGGTCTTTTCGGTCTTTGAAGGCCAGAAACGCACTACGACTGGCGGGGCGGATGCTCAGACCAACGGCAATGTGGCGCTTTATTCCATTCAGCGCGAAGCGGCCATGGCGGGATATGGCCTTCCGGTTTTCAGCATTCAGAATCCCGCGCTCAAGTGCGATCCACTCCCAACCCACCCAGTGAGCGGTGCCGGGCTGTTCCCGGTGCGCATTACCGAAGGCGGCGCGGGGAGCGATACGCTGACCATCCGTTACGGCTCGACGCAGCGCGGCGGCATTCCGATCAGCGGCACATTTGCGGGCACCAGCGTGACGGTCGTCAATAATATGGGCTGCCAGGTCGGCGATGTCGCGCTGGTAGTGAGTGGTGCAAGTTGCGCGATGCAAACGGTTAGCGCCCTGCCGGACAACACCCATATCACACTGGCCGCCGCGCCCGCTGTGATAACCGGAAACATCGCCTGCATGGGCGCATGGAATGAGGTTGTCTTTACGACAGCAGCCGGTGGTGGCCTGACCCGCAACAGCATCCCTAGCGCTGCCGATGTGGTCAGCATGCAAGCCCAATACGGGCTGACTGCCGCGCCGGCCACAGCCAATGATAGTTTCATCACTACCTGGGCCGATGCCGGTGCTGCCGCACCGGACCTCGCAACACGCCTCCGCATCAGGGCGGTCCGCGTTGCGCTCATTGCGCGCAACGGCGCATATGAGAAGGACGTGGTCAGCTACACCTGTACTCCAGCCACCCCCAAGCCGAATCAGACCTGCATATGGACGGGCGATGCGACGCCGGTCAACGTCAATTTATCCGGGCTTGGTACGGACTGGGACCATTACCGCTACGGCGTCTTTGAGGCCATCATCCCCCTGCGCAACATGGTCTGGTCCAGCAACACGCTTTGATCATGTGCGGAGAGCATGGAGAAATCATGAAACACTATCGAAAAAACAGGAAACATCAACAAGGCGTCGTGCTCTTCATCGCGCTGATTGCGCTGGTGGTCATGTCGCTTGCAGCGGTCGCGCTGGTGCGCTCGGTTGATACTTTCAACCTGGTTGCCGGCAATCTCGCCTTCAAGCAGGCGGCAACTTCCTCCGCGGATGCCGGCGTGGAAGCCTCCATCCCGTGGATGGTGACGACAAATACCGCCCAGTTGGCGCTCAACAAGGACCCATGGATGGATCCCACGCATGCCTTCAATGTGGATGCACCGGCCAATGGCTACTACTCGAGCATAGCGGCCCCGGTCGACCTGACCGCAGCTTCGACCTGGACTTCAGCCGCCAGCCGGCCCGGCACGGGCGCCAACTTTGACGCCAACGGGCTGGATTCAACGACAGGCAATACGGTTCGCTACATCATTCAGCGTATGTGCCGCAATGCTAACCAAGTACTTTCTACAGCCAACTGCCTTTTCAGCGATGCCTCCGAGGACGACGGCTCCATGCGCGGCCGGGATTACTCCGATGCCGGACTCGGTACCGGCGCCATCTCCGGCAGCCCGGTCTATCGCATTACCGCAAGGGTAACCGGCCCCAAGAATACCGTCAGTTACATCCAAGCATATGCCTACTAGGAGCTCATGATGACACACTCACTGCCAATGAACAGCTACCAAAAAATACTGGCTTGTCTGGCGCTATGTGCCGGCCTCGCGCTGCCAAGCGCCGCGCATGCTGCCCTGGTGAACCTGGCCACCGCGCCGCTGGCGAACTCCACGACAACGACGGTTTTGCCCAATATCATGTTCACCCTGGACGATTCGGGCAGTATGACCTGGGATTTCATGCCGGACTGGGTATATAGCTATTCCCGTGCCAGCCAGCCGAATCTCTATAGGAATTCCGCCTGGAACGTGACTTACTACAACCCGGCAATCACCTATACCCCGCCGGTACATTTCAACGCGGACGGGACGCTGAATACGGCCACCTACCCCAGCAAGGCCTCGGGCTGGAACAGCGTCAAGTACGATGCCTATGGCGTCCTGAGTTATTACCTTGTTTCCGGCCTCGTTCAACAGCTCTGCCCGGATGGCAGCATTCCATCGGCTGGCGCGCCGAATGGCGCCTGCGATCTGACCGGCGGCCGGGCCAATTTTTTCACCTTTGTACCTGGCGAATATTGCACCTTGCCGAACCTGAAAGTCTGTGTCACGGCATCTGCACCCTCCGCCTCTTACCCTTACCCAGCCCCATTACGCTGGTGCAATAACGTGGCTCTGGCGCAAAGCGGTGGGACGAACGCTTGTCAGTCGATTCGCATCGGTGCTTTTACTTACAAACGGCATCCCGGCGCCGTGGGTGCGACCGCCACCTTGACGGTCTCCGGAAACGTAAGCACCAGCGTTAACAGCGTCGTGGTCAACGGGCTGGAAATTCTTTCAGCAGCCACATCGGCCTCTACTACCAGCAGCACTGTTGCGACACGGATAAAAGACAATATCAATGCTTGCACCACAACCTCCGCGAGCAACTGCACGACTGCCGGGTACAAAGCAACGGTATCCGGTAGCGTCGTCACGATTACCGCGCCTGGCGCCATTACCTACACGCCCGTGGTTACCATATCCGGAACCATGACCATCACGCCCACCGCTTTCAGCGGCGGCTTGCCCGGCAATACGGTTTACACCGAAATCGATCCGGCCATCATCAGCTACCCCTATCCCGGTTCGGCGGCCAAGCACCCGAACCGCACCGATTGCGTCGGAACGACCTGCACCCACGACGAGGAAATGACCAACTACGCCAACTGGTTCACTTACTACCACACCCGCATGAGCATGATGAAATCCGGAGTGAGCCGCGCCTTCAAGGCCATAGACAACAAATATCGCGTGGGCTTCAACACCATCAACTATACCGGCGCAACGGACGGAACCCGTTTCCTTCATATCGACAAATTCGAGCTGGCGCACAAGAACTCGTGGTACAGCAAATTGTTTGCTGCCAACGCGGACGGAGGCACACCGCTGCAAAACTCGCTGGGCAAGGTGGGCCGCCTTTTTGCCAACAAGGTGAGCGGCCAGCAGGACCCCGTGCAGTATTCCTGCCAGCAGAATTTTTCTATTCTCTCCACGGATGGATACTGGAATAGCTCGACAGGCACATACAGCCTGTCGAGTGGCAGCGTGGGCAACCTGGATGGTGGAGCCACCCCGCGCCCGATGTATGAAGGCCCCACTGCAACCAGCGACACGCTGGCGGATATTGCCAAATATTACTATGACACCGACCTGCGCACCAGCGCGCTGACTAACTGTACTGGCTCACTGGGCCTGGATGTATGTGAGAACAATGTGTTCGTCAGCGCCACGGATAACAACATCAAACAACATATGACCAGTTTTACCATCGGTCTGGGCGCCGATGGCACGCTGGTGTATCAGGACGATTATCTGACCGCGACAGCGGGAGATTTCTATAACCTGAAAAATAACCTGAATAGCGTCAACTGGCCCAACCCGCTCCCTGCTCAGGACGGCACGCGCATCGACGATCTCTGGCACGCGGCGGTCAATGGCCGGGGCGAGTATTTCAGTGCGAAAAATCCGGATCAGATTGTCAAGGGCCTCGAAAAGGCGCTGGCATCCATGAAGTCTAAAGTTGGAGCCGGCGCGGCGGCAGCCACGAGTACGTTGAATCCGGTGAGTTCGGATAACAAAGCCTTTGTCGCCAGCTACACGACCGTGAGCTGGCGCGGCAATCTGGAGGCCCGCCTGATTGACCTGACGACAGGCGCGACCAGCAAGACCGCAGCATGGTGCGCGGAAGACGTCGTGGCGGCTACCTGCACCGCTCCAAGCTATCTTGAGAATTATACCGGCGGAGGCAGCAATGTCTGGTATTGCGTGACGCCTTCCCAAACCACTTGCGTTGGCGGAACGCTGGTCGGCAGCGATTGCAAGATCGAGGTGCCAGCCAGTTGCACCGGTACGCTGAAAAACAAGGTGACCGCCAGCAGCGATACACGCACCATTTACATGAAGGATGCCAGCGGCAGCGCCCTGACTGACTTCAAGTATGACTACATGACTGCTAGCCAGAAGGCTTATTTCAATACGCCCACGGCCCTGAGCCAATGGCCCGGCCTGACCGCACCGCAGCAGACGCTCGCGTCCGGAGCCAACCTGGTCAATTATCTGCGCGGCCAGACCGGCTATGAAGACCGAACAGTTAACACGGACAAGCTCTATCGCTACCGCGAGGCGACGCTGGGCGATGCAGTCGAGTCCGAGCCCCGGTTTATCGGAAAACCCGTGTTCTCTTACACCGATACCGGCTACGACGCCTTTAAAACAGCCCAGGCGAACCGTGCAAAAACGATATTTCTGGGTGCCAACGACGGCATGTTGCATGCCTTCAATGCGGATACGGGAGAAGAGCGCTGGGCCTACGTCCCCAGCATGGTGATGCCCAAGATGTGGAAGCTGGCGGACAAGAACTATGCCACCATGCATACCAACTATGTCAACGGTACTGCGGTCATCAGCGATATTCATGACGGAACATCATGGAAATCAATACTCGTGGGCAGCCTGCATGGTGGAGGCCGGGGTTATTATGCCTTGGACGTGACGGACCCCGCTGCCCCCACATTCCTCTGGGAGTTCACCTATACGCAAACCACCGACCATGCCCTGAAAATGGATGATGACCTGGGCTACAGTTTCGCGAATCCGAAAATCGGCAAGCGGCCTTCGGACGGGAAATGGGTGGTGTTCCTGACTTCCGGCTACAACAATGCCAACGAAGGAGGTGGTCAGCCGGGAGATGGCAAGGGTTACGTGTATGTGCTCGACCCACTCACTGGAACCGTTCTCAACAAGATTGGTACTGGGGCCGGGGATGCGACCACCCCTAGCGGACTGGCGAAGATCGAGTTCTATGCCGATGCCTCCGAGCGCGACAATACCGCGAAATACATCTATGGCGGGGATTTGGATGGCAACCTCTGGCGTATCGACATGTCAAATTACAGCCTGCTGAAGTTCGCGGTATTGAAGGATAGCGCCGGCGTGGTTCAACCCATCACGACCCGGCCGGAATTTGCGAAAATCTACGACAAGCGCGTGGTTTATGTTGCGACCGGAAAGTATCTCGAAATTTCCGATCTGGTAGCCACGCAGCAGAATACGCTCTATGCGATCAAGGACGACAATGCGACGGCGACTTTCATAAATCCGCGTTCGGGAACTGGCGCGGACACGATGGTGCAACGGACTTGGACCAATGCCGGCGCAAACCGGACGGTCTCCGGTTCTACCGTCGACTGGGTTTCGCAGCGCGGCTGGTATGCCGATTTCCCCGACCTGGGAGAGAGAGCCAATGTCGATCCGCGACTCGAATTCGGCACCCTGCTTGTTCCCACCACGGTCCCTTCCAATACGGTGTGCGCCCCCGGTGGATACGGATATGTCAATTATGTGGATTACAAGACTGGCCTGGCGGCAGCTGGCTCAACTGGAGGCTATATTGGCCTGAAGACGAACACCCCCCCTGTTGGCGTTAACTTGGTCATGCTCCCCGATGGCTCGATAGTGGTATCGGTCGTGGAATCGGAAGACCACAACCCAAAGCTGATTCCTGGCGTTGGATTCAGCAACAAATCAGGAGGTTTCCAGGGCAAGAGAGTGATCTGGCGCGAGCTGGTGCCATGATCTCCGGTGAGAGGTGGGCTTGATAGAGCGCATCTCTCCCTGACGCAGCAAAACCCCGCTTCTCGCAAGGAGGCGGGGTTTTCTACTTCTGGCGTGGGAGCGGCGAAGCGCGGATGATGGACAGCCTCATGAATAATAGGGTCAGACCCTCACGGCAATCGGTTAAGAAATAACAGCTATAAATCATAAAGATAGGATTCGCGCCTTCCTTCAGAAACCTCACTTCGCCGTGGATATAGAACGCCAGTCCTCCGTTTCCAGCATTTTACAGAAACGTTGGACTCCATTTTTTCCAGCTTACCTCTGTTCTTGCCGGCGCCGCGACCAAGAAACTATGGGGCTTATATTCCGGCCTTGGTCAAGAAACTGGAGAAGGAATAGCGACGTATTGACAAACGCACCTAACCGCATTACGCTGTGCAATATGGAATGGAGGCTATCATGCGCCAATCAATGACTATCAGGCTTGATCAAGAAGTTTTGGCGGTCGCCAAGCGTGTCGCCGAGGCGAATAACCGGACATTAACGAATTACATTGAAACCTTGATCCGAAAGGACATTGCGGGCAATCGTGGCAATCCAGATGTTAATCCCGTGCCACAACAGAATGAGTTGTTCGAAGCGTATTCGGCTGGGCGAATGACCCGACGCGCTCTTGAGGATGAAACTGGCTTGTGGTTTGGCGAGGTTCTTGCAGAGATGGGCAAACGCGGGCTGCCTCTTCCAAGGGTTGACAGCACCGTACACCTAAACAGTAAACAACTTGCTTTGCACGATGCTATTTTTGGTGTGCGCCCACAATGAAAATATCCCTCATCGTAACTGACGCCAGCCCTCTTGTTACCCTGGCTATCGCGAATGCGCTTGATGTGCTTCTCATGCCAGGAGTTCAGGTTATTGTCCCTGACATGGTTAAGTTCGAAGTGATTCGACACATTAACAAGCCTGGCGCGCGAGAGATTTTGGACTGGCTGGGTGACCATGAGAACAAGGATGTATTGGTCGGCAAAACCGAGGAATACGAGGACTTCAAGAGCATCCTGAAAGATCGTCCAAACGCAAAATCAAGAAGTCGCGGTGAAAGTGCAGCATCAGAAGTATTAGCTAATGAGCTTAAAGATGGCGTGGATGCGGCTATTCTTTTATTCGAAGACAGCGACATTCAGAAAGCGAATTTCCTTGTTCGACTTCCGGATAACGTCATTGTGATGTCAACATCCAAATTTTTAGATGGGTTGCAGAATCGGCATTTGATAGCCAGTGCCGATGAGATTCTGCTTCGTGCGGTGTCGGCACGTGGATCTGAGATTCTGAATCGGACAATTTTAGCTACGGGAACAGCAGAAGATTTTGTGGACACA
>JAUYFW010000020.1 GCA_030690835.1 Sulfurimicrobium sp.
ACATGCGCGAATTCCTCGAAATCGTCCGTGATTTTCCGGGCGTGCTGGAACTCCTGCCCTGGCCGGAGGATAACGGCAAGGCCAGCGATGGTGTTGACTACTTCGACGCCAAGGTCTGGCAGACCTGGTACGGCGAGGACCAGGATTCGAAGAAGGGCAAGTCCTGGCTGCCGCCGCAACCAGACCCGCTGGAAAAAGCGCGCGCCGCCATCGCCACCCTGCGCGGCGCCGAGCTTGACCCGGAATGCACCCTCTACGTCGCGGGCCGCGCACCCACGCCCATCGCCGTGCGCATCGTCGAGGGCCAGGTGGAGATCGGCTGGGTCGACGAGGGCGATGGCCGGGTGCCCTGGAAGACAGGCATTCCACCCGGCGTGCCGGTGTGGTACACCGATTCCGCGCATGGCGATCTGGCCAGCCATGAGAAGGCCTTCGAGGCCTACCGGGAGCTGATCGAGACTGGCGACACGCGCGAACCCGCGCTGACCCGCATCCCGGCCGGAGCGCGCGGAGAGTCCGCGCCTGTTTTCCGTCCGCGCGGCCTGGAAAGCCATGCCCTGTATCCCAGCCTCGACGAAGTCCTCGCCGCCGCCACCGGCGGCGCCCGCCCGGGCAGGCGTGCCACGGCGAAAAAGGAGCCGCCCGCCATCCTCGAAGTCATCCACGGCAGTCTGGCCAGCGCCGACTCGCCGGTCCTGATCGGCGCTTACGCCAACGACAGCCTGCGCGGCAGCGGCAAGTTCCTCGACGGCCATCTGGGCGGTCAACTGGAGCGTACCTTCAAGCTGGGCCGCTATCCGGGTCAAGCGGACGACGCCATGGTTTTCCTCAACCCGATCCCGAATGGGAAGCCCGGCGGCGCCATCGTCGTCGGCCTGGGGCCAGTGGGCGAACTGATGCCCGGCAATCTCACCCAGGCACTGAGCAATGGCCTGCTGGAATACGCGCGCAGTTGCGAGCAGTGCCCCCGCGCCGATGCCGCCGGGTCTGGTCGACTGGCTGTCTCCGCGCTGCTGGTCGGCACCGGCTTTACCGGCCTCAGTATCGAGGTTGGCGCGCGCTGCCTGCTCGATGCCCTGCGGCGCGCCAACGAGGCACTGGGCCGTGCCGGGTCGAATTTCCGCATCGGCCGGCTGGCCCTGTTTGAAGAGGCCGAGGACCGTGCCATCGCGACGGTTCAGGCCCTGCGCGACCTGGCCGGAGATGCGCAGTTTGCCGCTGCGGTGCGCTTCGACGGACGCCTGCGGCCCGGTGCAGGCGGCTATCGTGGGCGTTGTATCAGCAGCGGCGGGGAGCCTGGCGCGTATCGCGTGCACATCGTCGAAGGCGACAAAGGTGGCCTGCGTTTCACCGTCATCAGCGACCGGGCGCGCAACGAGGTTGCCGCCGAGGCGGACCAGCGCCAGGCGGTGGATGGCCTGATCGCCTCGATCACCCGCGCCACCCAGGATCAGCCCGGCCTGTCGCGCGCGGTGTTCGAACTCATGGTGCCGAACGGGATGAAAGAGGCCGTGGCCGAAGTGCGTACCCTGATGATGTCTGTCGATGCCGCCGCTGCCGCCTATCCGTGGGAACTGATGCGCGACAGCGACCAGCCCGACGAAAAGCCGCTGGCCACGCGCGTCGAACTGGTGCGCCAGCTCGCCTCGACCCACGGCCGGGGCAGGGTGCCGGTCGTGACCGAGAACCGGGTCTTCATCGTCGGCGACACCCAATCCGGCATGATCGAACTTCCTGGTGCGCAAGCCGAGGCCAAAGCCGTCGCCAGGGCCTTCTCGGGCCAGGGCCACGAGATCAGCGATCTCTACCGCGCCAACGCCCAGCAGGTGTTCGATGCGCTGTTTTATGGCCGCTACCGCTTCATGCACCTGGCCGGCCACGGTGTCGTCAAGGACAAGGAGACCGGCCTCA
The DNA here is from genome assembly GCA_030690835.1 of Sulfurimicrobium sp. Classification (GTDB taxonomy): domain Bacteria; phylum Pseudomonadota; class Gammaproteobacteria; order Burkholderiales; family Sulfuricellaceae; genus Sulfurimicrobium. The sequence goes on from JAUYFW010000020.1 coordinate 1,912, forward strand.
CCGGCATGGTCCTCGGGCCGAAGACCTGCCTGACAGCGGCGCAGGTCAACAAGCTCAGGCACGTGCCGGAATTCGTCTTCATCAATTGCTGCCATCTCGGCGCCATGAAAGAGGACGCCCAGCCGCGCTGGGGCGAACTCGCCGCCAATCTGGCCACGCAATTCATCGAGATGGGCTGCAAGGCCGTCATCGCGGCCGGCTGGGCCGTGGACGACAGTGCCGCCAGCACCTTTGCGCAGGCCTTCTACACGGCCATGTTCGCCGGCAAGCGCTTTGGCCGGGCGGTGCTCATGGCACGTGCCGCCACCTACGAGCAACATCGCCTCAGCAATACATGGGGCGCCTTCCAGGCCTACGGCGACGAACGTTATTGCTTCCCGGACGCGCAGGCGGAGCAGGCAGGTTCCGGCGGGTACGTCCACGCCAGCGACCTCATCGCCGACCTCGACATTCTGTGTGCCCGGCTTCAGGGTGCCAGCGATGCCGAGAAAAAGAGCTACTACAGCAAGCAGATCCACGAGATCGAACAAGCCGCGCGCGGCTCCGACTTCCAGAGCGCCTGCGTTCGGGAAAAACTCGCCAGTGCCTGGGCTGCACTCGGCGATAGCGACCGTGCCATTGGCCACTACCGCGCCGCGCTGGCCCTGGAAGACGCCGGTTCCAGCCTGAAAGCCCTGGAACAGCTTGCCAACATGGAGATCCGCCACGGCGCCAAGTCGCTCGCAGCCAAGGACGACAAGAAGCGTGAAGCTGGTGCCAACTACATGGATCAGGGCCTGAAACGGCTCAAGCTGCTGGTTGAAATCGGACCGACCGTGGAGCGGCTATCGCTGGTCGGCTCATACTGGAAACACCTCGCCCAGGCTCACCACGCGCGCGGCAACCGCAAGGATATCAAGGCTTGCCTGGTCGAGATGCGGGCAGCCTACTGGCGTGCCGCAGAACATGCGCATCAACGCAACGGCGAGTGGGATTACTACCCGCTGTTCAACGCCCTGGAGGGAGATTTCCTGGTCGCAGCCAGGGGCGAACGTGCCGGGTTCGACGGGCGCGCGGGTCAGCTTTCCAGCCTGCTGCAAGCCGGTGCCGAAAACGGCAGGCGGCGTTTTACGGAGAACCGGGACTTTTTCCATGCCCTGGCCGAAGTCGAGGCGGAAAGGATAAATGCCCTTTGGGCCTGTTACGACGGCCGCTCCAGTGCCTGCATCACCAACCCGGATGTTTTGAACGGCTTGATCGCCCGCTACTGCGATGTTCTCAAACGCCTGGGCAGCGCGCGCGAGCAGGATTCAGCCGCCAATCAATTGAAATTCATGATTGACATGCTGCCTTCAGGCGACAAGCCCAACAAGGTGAAGGACGCATTGAAAAGGCTCATCGCAGGCATGGCAGTTTGACGCGGATGCAGGACGTTGTGGTGCCGCATTGAAGGAGACACGGTAATGAGCAGCTTGATGATTGCAGCCCGTCAGGGCGACAGGATATGGGCCGAGCGTGTTGCCGTGCAGTTCCGGGCGGCGCTGGGAGACGGGAATGTCCTCATTGTGTCCGGTGCCGCTGATCGGCGCGGGTGGTCCTTTGCTGATGCTCATGCGGCAGAAAGTGAGAAGGGCGCCTGCCGCGCTCTTCTCCTGGTCATGGGGTCCGGGTGGTATGAGTCGATGGCATTGCTTGACGATTCCGGCGATCCGCTGCGCACGCTGGTAGAGGAGGCCCTTGAGAGGCATGCCATCGTGGTGCCCGTCCTGGTACAGGGCGTGCAACTGCCGTCATGGGCGCAATTGCCGGAATCGCTGCAGCCGCTGGCCAGGCTTTCTAGCGTCGAGCTTGCAGAGGAAGGCTGGCAAGAGACGCTGGCCGATTTTGCAGAGCGGTTTGTCCCGCACCTCAGGGGGCAAGTGCGCATGGTCATGGGTGCGCCGCCGGAAAAAATACCCAAAATGAAGGGCAGCAGTGAACCCGCTCCATCAGCGCCAGCAAAGTCCGAATCCGTCGTCCTGGGCGGCAGCGCGAAGGACGACAACCTTCTCCTTGGAAATAGGCTTGCCAGGATAAAATCAGGTCCGCCGCCTGGAATCTTCGACCGGATAAGGGCAAGGATCGGTGAGTTGGCGGAGAAAATGCTCCATCACCAGGAGGAGCCACCGCTCTCAACGAAGAGCGCAGAGCCAGGCCCATCGGGAAGCGAGCCCCCGGCTGAACCCGAATCCGAACCCATATGGCTGGGGGCGTCGGCCCCGAAAGCGGTGAAGCCGGGCGACGAGTTCACGGCCCGGTTCGTGGCCTATGAGAAACAACTGGAGGAAGAAGTGCGCCAGTTGCTTAAACAACTCTCGCCCAAGGTCGAACCGGTCCTCGGGGTTAGGGAGTGCCGCTGGCAGCACGGCACCCAGGTGACTGTAAAGCTTTCCGGGCGTGGTCTGACGATTGACCCGGCTGAACAGCCATTCGTCTGGAATGGCGGTCGTTCGCTGCTTGAATTCGATGTGGAAGTCCCGCGTGAAGCGCCCGAAGGCAAGGTGGTGCTCAAGTTCGACGTGGTCATCGAAGGGATCATGGTGGCGCGCTTGCGGCTTGACCTGGAAATCACGTTGCATCCGGTGGCCGGAGAGAATGCGATGGCAAAGGTCGAACCGGCAAAGAGCGCCTTCGTCTCCTACTCGTCCAAGGACCGCCTCCGGGTGCTGGACCGGGTGGCGTCAATCAAGATCAGCGCCGGAATCGACCCTTTTCTCGACTGTCTCGACCTCCATCCCGGCGAGGAGTGGAAGCCCCGTCTCGACGATGAAATCAGGCGGCGCGATCTGTTCCTCCTCTTCTGGTCGAAGAATGCCAGCGAATCGGAATGGGTGGTGTGGGAACTGGATACGGCCCTCAAGAAAAAGGGTGAACACGCATTTCAACTCCATCCCCTCGACCCCGATGTGAAGCTGCCGGAAGGACTGGAGGAACTGCACGTTGGCGACGTCATCATGTGGGTGCGCAAGGGCTATGAGGCTTCGCTGGCAGGGCGGGGTTAACGTGAAACAGTTTGTGAAGCGCGAAAGGTAAAACGTAGCGCCGATGGATGGAGACGTTGACGACCATTTTGACCTGATCATATAACCCTATTAGGAGACAACAAGTCATGAACACCTTGCGCCCCGGATCATCCGGAGATGTAGTCAAGCTCTTGCAATCCCGCCTGGCCGAGTTGGGTTTCCCGCCCGGTAAGATCGACGGAGATTTTGGGCCCGGCACCGAAGCCGCGGTCCGCGCTTTCCAGTCCAGCCAGAGGTTGCTGGCCGATGGTGTAGCGGGACCTCGCACCCTGGCCGCTTTGGGTCTGGTAGGCGATGCCACCTTGCCCAGCGCCATTTCGCAGGTAACGGTGGAGAAAACTTGCGTCATGTTTCCCTACACCACTCGCAAGAACATTGAGAAGCACTTGCCCACCGTGCTGCAAGGGCTGGTTGAAGCCGAACTGCAGGAGAAGCCGATGGTGCTGATGGCTCTGGCCACCATTCGGGCAGAGACGGAAGGTTTCGTGCCCATCTCCGAAGGAAAGTCGAAATTTAACACCTCACCCGGCGGAAAGCCCTTCGATCTTTACGATAAGCGCACCGATATCGGCAACAGCCAGCCCGGAGACGGCGAACGCTATCGCGGCCGCGGCTTCATCCAACTCACCGGCAAAGACAACTACCGGCAACACGGCCAGGCCATCGGCCTGGGCGACGACCTCATCAACAATCCCGATCTGGCCAATGACCCGGTCATCGCCGCACGCTTGTTGTGCAGCTTTATCAAGGCCAAAGAGCGCGCCATCAAGGAAGCGCTGATGGAAAATGACCTGCGCCATGCCCGCAGATTGGTCAATGGCGGCTCACATGGCCTGGATCGGTTCGCTGATTGCTACCAGCGCGGGCAGGCGCTGCTGAAGGATATTTGATTCCCGAGGCTTGGGGACATGCGACATCGGCCTCAATAGAGGGTGCTTCTGATTGGGGCAGGGTAAAGGAGAAGCAAAATGACTATTGATGTGTTACTGAAAATTGGCGACATTAAAAGGTGAATCCACTGATGCCAAGCACAAGGACGAGATCGACGTCTGGGGGTATGAGCCAGCCCGGCACCAACACGGGCGGCGGAGGTGGCACAGCCACAGGCAAGGTGAGCGTGCAGGGCATATCGATCACCAAGTTCTGCGATGCAGCCACGGCGCCGCTGATCATGGCCTGTTGCAGCGGCAATCACTTTAAGGAGGCCATGCTTACCGTGCGCAAAGCGGGCGAGAAGGATCCCTTGGAATACATCAGGAGGGAGCTATGAGAGATTTTACATGCGCCACGATTACAGGGAAGTTCAAACTGCTGGCTGAGAAGGTATGACTGATCACATAGGGTATTCAGCACAGACTGACGCATCAGTAGCCGGAACAGGTGGTCTAGCGGCGCCGCCCAAGCAGCCGCTACGCATCTTCATGAGTTACGGGCACGACGAGTTCAAGCCTTTGGCTGAGCAACTCGTACGTGACCTGAAGGACAAGAAGGGGTACGAGGTCTGGTTCGACGATATAGACCTGCATGCGGGCCAAGGCTGGGAGCAGGTCATTGAAAATGGTCTGGAGGCTATCGCCCAGGATGCCCGCGCCGGGCGGCTGCTGCTCCTGATGACACCCCACTCTGTGCGCCGTCCGAGCGGTTATTGCCTCAACGAGTTGGAACGTGCACTCGATAGGCATGTACCGGTGATTCCTGTGATGGTGATCGACGTTGAACCGCCGCTCTCCATCTGCCGTTTGCAACGACTTGATATGCGGGGATGCGTGCCGATCGACCTGCACCCTGGCAGCTATGAACAGAAATTTCAGCAACTCTGCGAATCCCTGGAAAGCCTGTCCCTGACGCAGGAAGGCGAGGAAGGGCGACTGAGGCGGGCGCTCAACCCAACGTGGTATGAGGGCGAATTGCGCTATCACCTGCCGCGCTTCACGGGTAGACACTGGGTATGGCGTGCCATCGATGCATGGCTGGCCGACCCGGGCGGAGCGCAGGTCTTCTGGATCACGGGGGCGCCCGGTAGCGGCAAGTCAGCCATTGCGGCATGGCTGTGTGAGCATCGGCCAGAGGTTAATGCGTTGCACGTTTGCTGGCACGCCGAAAAAAGCGAGGCGGATCCTCGTCAGGTGGTGCGCTCAATTGTGTGGCAGTTGTCCACCCAGTTGCCCGACGTTTTCGAGCACTTAAGTGCCATGGGCGACATCGAAACGTTCTGCCGGGATGCCCCTGCTGAGGCCTTGTTTATCCGGCTAATTGTCCAGGTGGCGCACAGCATTCCCACCCCAAATCAGCCGGTGGTCATCCTGATCGATGGGCTGGATGCGGCGACAGTGGACGGTATCAATCCTGTTGCTGACCTGCTGGGCCGCGAGATTCCGCGTTTGCCGCGATGGCTGCGCTTTGTGCTGACCAGCGAGCCTGCAACTGCTGTAAGTGTGCCTCTGCAGGCGTGGACCCCCTTTTCTTTGATTTCTGATTCAGCCGACAATCTGAGTGATGTAAGTGAGTACATCTACCAGCATGTTGCACCGCTCCTGCCTCATGGAGAGTTGTCCCCGGCCGTGCGTGATCGCTTGCTTGAGATTAGCGAGGGAAACTGGCTGTATCTTGAGAAGCTAAGGGATGAACTGGCTAATAATAGTCTGACCTTGCAGGCGCTGGATGCTTTCCCGCGGGGATTGGGCGCGGCCTACTACAAAGACTTTCAACAACGCTTTGGCGACCCGCATCGCTATCGTCAAGACCACGGCCCCTGCCTGGCCCTAATCCTTGCAGCCTGCGAGCCTTTGCGGCTGGTAGACATGGCGCGCGTACTGAGTGTGTCGGTCTCGCAGATGCGAGACCGACTGCATGAGTTCGGTGCGTTGCTGGTCATCTATGCAGACCGGGTTTATCTGTATCACCACGCTTTGCACAGCTGGCTGATTGCACCAGACAGAAGTGGCCACTACAGCGTCAGCCCGCTGGATGGTCATCAATTGCTGGCACGCGATGGGTGGGCCCAGTTCGAGCGCGGTGCACCAGCGTTGTTAAACTATGCGAAGCGCCATTTGCCCTGGCATCTGCAGGCTGTCGAGGAGTTCGACAAGCTGGAGCAGTGTGTGACAGATGCCGTGTTTATTGCCTCTGCCAGCGCGCAGCATCGCCTGTTCGACTTGGCGCAATACTGGAAGTTGGTGAACCCATCCAGGCTGGAGCAGCTTTGCACAACGGCATATGCTAGCCGGGTGAGAGCGGATGTCGATGCACAGACCAGCTATGACGCGGCGACGGGCATGGGTCAGTTGTTTCAGCATGTGGGTTTATACCGACCTGCCATTGACTATCTGCAAAAGGCACTGAACGTAGCGGGTATAAACAAAGATGATAGTACATTGGGATGCGCGCATCTAAACATTGGCTGGTGTCTGCGCCACACCGATCAGTTTAGCCTGGCAATCGATTTCGCTCGTAAGGCCATTAATTATTTTAAGGCGTCCAGCAATCAGGAGGGTTTGGCCCATGCGCATTCCGTCATGGGTATGTGCTACTGGCATTTGCATGATGACGAGTCTGCACGACAGCATCTCCTTGAGTCGGTGACGATGTATCAGGATATCCGCGACGCCGGCAGCGAGGCAGAGGCGCTTAACCATCTGGGCATTGTTTACCGCAGTCTGGGGTTGTATGACGATGCACTTGAGAAGCTGCGGGCAAGCGAGCAACTCTATCTGCGCTTTAAGGATGAAAAGGGCCTGGGCAAATGCCTCAATAGTCTTGGCACTGCGTACTGGTGGAGCGGAGAGTTGCCACAGGCCTTTCGGTGTTACCGGCAGGCCAACCGCATCAACAAAAAGCTCAATCAGCCCTATATCCGTGGGCTGACCGCGAATAACCTGGGCTATGTGTTATTGGAAAAAAATCAGGCAGGGCGAGCGCTCAAAGCATTCAGATGCGCCAGATCGATCCGGCACCAGCTGGGCATCAAGGGCTATGAAATGATGGATGTGTCCGGCATCGCGCTCGCCTGTCTGTATTTGAATCGCGAGCAGGAAGCCAAGCGCTGGTCGCGACAGGCCATGGAGGGTTTGCCAGAGACGGACGTGGTCGAAGACATCGAACGCGCCTACCTGAACCACTACGTCATCTTCCGGCGTGGCACCCCAGCCGAGCAGGCCGAAGCGCTACAGGCTCTGCGCAAGGCCGAGGCGCTGGTCAATGCACGCGCGGGACGAATCAAGGATGTGGCGATCCAGTCCACATTTAAAAGGTCCGTGCCTATTGTTCGTGCTGTACTGGCATGTGTGGACGAGTGCGATAGTTTGGCGAAATCTTCAGAATGCCAAGTATGAGCATCTTTGAGAAGAGGTTGGTGCTCACATTAGATTGAGTCTCGCAGGAGGATCAATGTCGGACAGCAAGAATCGCATTACGTCGCCGCTACAAACAGCCACGACAGCAAGGGCCGTCGCGCCTTGCTGCTGTCTCCCGCTGAAAAGCCGCGATCGAGAGAATTCTTGCGGAGCAAGGAGTTTACCCAACTCCATGAAACACTTCTGGATCAGTTCCCCGTTTAAGTTGCCACCCTGTTAAGCCGGATCGGGATATCCGTTATAATTCGTAAATTCGACATTACGATTATGGATTCCCATGAAAAACTATCAGCCAGCACAAAATCTGCTCCAGGAGCGCGTAATTCTGGTGACTGGCGCAGGCCAGGGTATCGGCCGCAGCGCCGCGCTGGCATTTGCTGCCCATGGTGCGACGGTGATCCTGCATGGTCGTAACGTGGCAAAGCTAGAAGCGGTGTACGACGAAATCGAGGCGGCAGGCGCCCCCCAGGCGACGATCTTCCCCCTTGATCTGTTCAGCGCGGAGGAAAAAGACTACGAGTCGTTCGCCGGTGGCATTCGTGCCCAGCTAGGGCGCCTGGACGGCATTTTGCACAATGCCGCGCATCTCGATACCCTGCACACCCTGGAAACGCACTCGCTGGCGCAATGGCAGGTTTCGATGCGGGTCAATCTGCTGGCGCCTTTTGCGCTGACCCGCGCCTGCCTGCCTCTGCTCAAGGCGGCACCGGACGCTGCCGTGGTGATGACTTCGGAAACCCATGGCCATACTCCGGCAGCTTATTGGGGTAGTTTTGCGGTGTCCATGGCGGGCGTGGAAGTGTTGGTGAAGGTGTGGGCGCAAGAGCTGGAGCTTTACCCCAATCTGCGTCTTAACGGCATTGTTCCCGGGCCGGTGCAGTCGCCGCAGCGCACCAAGACGCATCCCGGCGAGGTGAAGGAGTCTCTGCCTCTGCCGGAAAGCCTGATGCCGCAGTATCTCTACCTGATGGGGGGCGATAGCCGGGGTGTGTCCGGCCAGATCGTCACCTGCTGATTAAGTAAAGGCAGTTTTTAGTTTTGAATGTTTAG
>JAUYFW010000038.1 GCA_030690835.1 Sulfurimicrobium sp.
GACCTCTTCGTGCAATTCGCGGAACATGGCCTGATCCGGCAACTCGCCGGATTTGATGCCGCCTTGCGGGAACTGCCATGAATGCTCCCTGATCCGCTTGCCCCAGAACACCTCGTTCCTGGCATTGCACAGAACTATGCCGACATTGGGGCGATAACCGTCCTGGTCAATCATTTTTGAACATCGCTTTGAATTCGTTAAATTACCGCAATTTTTTCACATTTCGTCCCGCAATGAAAGCCGCGCCGCCCAAGCAGGTCGATTCGACAACACAACATCACCCGTCGCATCGTCTCGGGTGACACAACCCCCGCCTGTTTTCACCAGACCCGGTTTGTGCCATAATTATTCGGGTTATAATCATAAAATTTTACGCAATCAGCACAATCCGTTGCAGAAAAAATTCCCCTACACAAACCTTATGGGTTTCCGGGGTATCGCTGACAAGTCACCCTGACGCCACTTCAACCAACTTTTGAGTCAAGTTCCATGCCTGTTTCCGTACTTGTTGTTGATGACTCGGCGATGGCCCGCAAGATGCTGATCAAGTCCCTGCCCGCGCACTGGGAGATGGAAATCACCCAGGCAAGCAACGGAGTGGAAGCGGTAGAAGCCTACCGGGCAGGAAAAGCGGAGATCATGTTTCTCGACCTGACCATGCCCATCATGGATGGCTACCAGGTTCTGGAAGCCCTGCGCCAGGAAGACATGAACAGCCTCGTCATCGTTGTGTCCGCCGATATTCAGCCGATCGCCCAGCAACGGGTGAAATCGCTTGGCGCGATTGCCTTCGTAAAAAAGCCGGTCACCTCCGAAGTAATCGAGTCGGTTCTCAAGGAATATGGATTCTATGACTTTGACTCCGTTAAGCGCTGACCAGCGCGACGCCCTGCAGGAGATCACCAACGTGGCGATGGGCCAGGCGGGCGCTTCGCTGGCAACGACCCTTGACACCTTCATCACGCTCTCCATCCCTCGTATCACCATCGTGGATGTGGCGGAAGTCGCCAACTCCATGTGCGAGCTGATCGGCAGGAACGCCGAGGTGACAGCCGCCCGGCAGTCGTTCAACGGCTATCTGCGCGGCGAGGTGCTGGTAATTTATGGTCAGGATGGCTGCAACGATCTGGCCGACCTGATGGGCTACGACGACGAACTGGACCGCGCTGCGGAGCAGGAACTGCTGCTCGATGTCAGCAACGTCCTGGTAGGTGCCTGCCTGTGTGGCATTGCCGAACAGTTGCGCACGGAGCTCAGCTTTTCGGCCCCCTCCCTGATTGGTGAAAAAATGCCGGTTGATGCGCTGCTCAGGCCAGAAAAACTCAACTGGTCGCACGCGTTGCTGATGGAAGTCAATTTCCGCCTGGAAGAACGAAACTTCACTGCCCACCTTGTCATGTTGATGCCGGAAGAAGCGATCGACCGCATGCGCGGCGTCATCGACGATTTCATCGAATCCTTCTGACCCTCGGTAGCGAACGCATGACTGAATCGATAGACACTCACGGCCTTCCCGACTTCATTGTCAAATGGGTGGACGTAGGCATATTCGTCATCAACCGGGAGATGGAAGTCACCTTGTGGAACAACTTCATGGCCAACCACAGCGGCCAAAGTGCTGCGGACGTGGTGGGCCGCAACCTGTTTGACACTTTTCCCGAGCTGCAGAAAAACTGGCTCAAGAAAAAAATAGACAGCGTTTTTATCCTGAAGAATTTTGCCTTCACATCTTGGGAACAGAGGCCGTATCTGTTCCGCTTCCCGCATAACCGCCCCATCACGGGCGGCGTCGATTTCATGTATCAGAACTGCACCTTCATGCCCATAAAAAATGAACGGGGCGAGGTGGAGGCGGTGTGCGTGACCCTGTTCGATGCCACCGACACCGGCATCTCGCAGACGATGCTGAAGCAGGCGATGGCCGCCCTGGAGGAAAGCAGCAACCGGGATGGGTTGACCGGCATTTTCAACCGCCGTTACCTCGAACAGCGTCTTGACAGCGAGTTCAGCCGCTGCAAACGCTACGGAGGTATTTTCTCCCTGATTCTGTTCGACCTGGACCACTTCAAGAAAGTGAACGATACCTACGGGCATCTGGCGGGAGATCAAGTGCTGTGCGAGGTTACCAGCCGCATTATGCCCATGCTGCGCAGTACGGATGTTTTTGGCCGCTACGGCGGGGAAGAATTCACCGTCATGCTGGCGGCAACAGAACTGCACGGCGCACAAATACTCGCGGAGCGGCTGCGCGAAGCTATTGCGGAAGCCCCCATACAATTCAACAATATCGAGATCCCGGTGACGATCAGCGTGGGACTCACGCAAATACGCTCACGCAGCGAAAAATATGAAACGCTGATTCACGAAGCCGATACCGCGCTCTATGCGAGCAAGGAAGGCGGGCGGAACCGCGTGACCACTTACGCACTGGGAATGGAGCAGGAAATCGGCACCCACCACTGAGCTGGTAACCGCGTTCTCATGACGCACAATACGAGACACCTCAGTTCCCCAAAGGTTTGGATGTCAGGAAAAACCCTGTATCGCCGTTCCCTAGCGTGGCAAGACTGCAGAGTGGCTGGTATTTGCAGGTAACCCGCAAACCGGTTCTGTGGTCGATACCGAGGAGCTGGCCTTCGATATAGCCTTCATGCGCTATTTTCGCTGCCTTTGTTTCCGCTGGGCATTTAATCTTGGCTTTCCCGATCATAATGCGCTGGGGCTTGGTTTCCAGGTGAGCCATACCTTCCAGCGTGCAGCCAGCCAGTTG
>JAUYFW010000049.1 GCA_030690835.1 Sulfurimicrobium sp.
CCTCTCAAGAAACACCTCCCAAGCAACTGATTTAACATGGCGTATTTAAGCCGGGTTTTCGCTGGCGACGAGTTTCATACCCATTTTTTCAGCACGCTGGGCCAGTTGCCGCAACACCCGTTCGCGGTAGCGCTCCTCATAATAATCCTGTCCTTTATCGGTGTATTCCTCGCCTTTGGTGAGCATCGTGTAAATCAGCCGCGCCAGCTTGTGCGCCGCCGCCGTCACGGCCTTGGGCTTGTCCATGCGCGCGCACATCCTGCGGAAGTACGCGCCCAGCGCCGATTGGCTGCTGCGTAGCGCCGCTGCAGCCAACTTCAATGCCTGGGACGCGCGGTTGGCGACGCGCTTGGTCTTGCCGCTCATCACCTTGCCGCCGGTAATCTTGGTGCCGGGGCAAAGACCCAGCCAGCTCGTGAAGTGTCCGACCGTGGGAAAGCGCGACATGTCCGCCCCGGTCTCGCTGACGACCGCCAGCGCGGTGGTCACGTCGATGCCGTCGATGCGCGTGAGATCCACCCCGCACATTCTGAACAATTGCGTGCGCAAATCGAACTTCGGCGCGTTGCGGGTGCGCCCGCGCTTCTTGCCTTTCGCCGGTTCGCCCTCGTAAACTTGCAGGCTTTGCAATTGGGCTTCGATCTCCCGGTCGCACTCGGCCAGCTGCGTGCCGATGAAGTCGAACATGGCCAGCGCCTGCTTGAGCGCAAACAGATGCTCGCTGCGCCAGTTGCCTTGCAGTCTCTTGGCGATTTCTTCCCGGCTTGCGCGTATGCGCGCATTTTTCATTTCAGCCAGCGCCAGCCCGTCCCGCTCGCCGGCGACGATGGCGCGCAGTATCTTCTGCCCCGTTTCGCCCACCACGTCGGAGATGACGTTGGTGAGCCGGATGTTCATCTGCGTGAGCGCTTTTTGCATGTGCTGCACGTGCCGGCCTTGGGCTTTCAGGAGCATCCCGCGCTGGCGCCACAGCGAACGCAATGCGCACACCGCATCGGTCGGGCGAAACGCCCCGCGAAGCAGGCCGTAGGTCATGAGCTGCTGCAACCACTGGCAGTCCAGCACGTCGGATTTGCGACCCGAGACGTTCTTGACGTGGCGCGCGTTGACCAGCAGCACGGTGAAACCACGCTTCTCCAGCAATTCAAATAGGGGAAGGAAGTCACACGCCGGTGGATTCCATGGCGACCGTGTCGACGCCGCAGGCCGTGAGCCAGTCGGCCAGGGCTTCAAGGTCGACCGTGAAGCTGGGAAACTCCCGCACCGGTTCGTCGTCCCGGTCGGGCGGCACGGCGACATAGTGGGAGGCGCTGCCGATGTCGATGCCGGCGGCATTGGGGTGGGTGATCGTCAGGGCGGCTCGGGACTTGCCCGGTTTGAGGGGGAAACTGCGATTGCGTTGTGCCATGGCTTGCTCCATCATTCGGTTGGGAATGTGGCGCTGCATCGGGTACGTCGTCTTGCTCACTCTCTCAAACGGGATAGCGTCACGGCGGCTGTGAACCGCTGTGCCGCTTCACCAATGTCGATGACGTCACCCATGACCACGCTAACCCGCGGGCAATATGCACCATTGCTACATCGGTCTTCCGCAGCGCCGCATTCCACTTTGCCACAACGGAGGCGCGCAGTGTTTCTTCGGCGCGATTTGCGGCATAGGGCCGATTACTTCGCTAACCCCTCACTTAATGGTGAACAGTTTATTGAAATTCGCCACTTCCAGCACCTGCCGTACCACGCCACGGCAATGGGTGAGCGCTATAAGCTTATTGGCTGCGGCGGTTTTTTGCGAGCCTTCGCTGTGTGACGTGCCTGCGAGAAGCTTTTCCCGCAACAGCAAAAGCATGCCCAGCGCGGAACTGTCCAGATAATCGACGGCCCCCAGGTCGATTTCAATTTCCTTGACTGCCGGATCGTCCAGGACTTGCTGGTAAGCCTCGCGGAACTGACGATGCGAGTTGAAATCAAAGCGGCCGGCCATGGCGATTTTGGCATTGCCGCTTTCCACCGAGATTTTGATCTGGACAGCGCTCATCGTTGTTAATCCTTTCAAAAATGACTGAAATTTGTATGCGTGCCAATAAATCGCGTGTTAAACCCTGAACGCGCGTGAACCCAGGCTTGCCAGGTATTTCATTACTTTTGACGCCATTTCCCGCAGGGGTACCACTTCATCCACACCGCCCGCGGCAATGGCTTCCTTGGGCATGCCGAAGACCACGCAGCTGGCTTCATCCTGGGCAAAATTGTAAGCGCCCGCCTGTTTCATTTCTAGCATGCCGGCCGCGCCGTCCTTGCCCATGCCGGTGAGAATCACGCCAATGACGTTTTTCCCGGCGCAGTTGGCTACGGAGCGAAATAATACGTCCACCGAGGGGCGGTGGCGATTCACCGGCGGCCCCTGGTTGAGTTCGCAGATGTAGTTTGCGCCGCTACGCTTGAGCAGCAGGTGGGAGTGCCCCGGTGCGATGTAGGCATGCCCGGGCAAAACGCGGTCGCCATGTTGCGCTTCCTTGACCGAAATTTTGCACAGGCTGTCGAGGCGTTGGGCGAAGGATAGCGTGAATGCTTCCGGCATGTGCTGGGTAATAAGGATGCTGGGACAATCCGGCGGCAGCTTGGTCAAAAATTCCTTGATCGCTTCCGTGCCTCCGGTGGAGGCGCCCACGATGATCAACTTCTCGGTGGAGGTGATGGCGTTGGAGAGCGCGGGCAAGACGGCATCCGCGGAAAGGCTTGGCGCGATCAAGGGAAAATTGCTCGGGTCAACACCGAGTCGTCGACAATCAGAACCTTGATTTTTGGCATTTTTTTCATATCGGTCAGGAGTGAGGCGTCTGTAGGAGGTCCGCCCCCGGGCCGATTTCGCGGCATTTCAGCCATGGTGAGCCTTTGTCTTGTCGGCAACTTGGTAGACCGTGTTGCCGACAAGCTTGAACAGATCCGCAGCGTGGTGAAAGCTTTCGGAATGGCCGGCGAAGAGCAGCCCATCCGGGCGCAGCATCGGCACAAATTTGCTCAGGATCTGGTGCTGGGTTTGCTTGTCGAAATAAATCATGACATTGCGACAAAAAATGGCATCGAACGGAGCTCTGAGCGGCCAATTTCCGTCGAGAAGATTGATCTGGCGAAAGGAGATCATGTTGCGCAGTTCCGGGCGTACACGAGCCAAGCCTTCCTGTTGGCCGCTGCCCTTGAGAAAAAAGTTTTTAACCTTGTCCGTGGGCATTTTTTCCAGCCGATCCATGGTGTAAATCCCTGCTTCCGCCTTGGCCAGCACGTTGGTGTCCAGATCGGTGGCGATGATGTGCACTGGCGGGGTATAGGTGTTGAACACTTCCACCATGGTCATCGCCATGGAATAGGGCTCCTCCCCGGTCGAGGAGGCGGAGCACCACAGGTTGATGGGGTGGCGTCCCTTCAGCTTGCGCGCATGTTCGGCCAGGATGGGAAAGTGGTGTTGCTCGCGGAAGAACGAGGTGAGGTTGGTGGTCAGGGCATTGGTAAAGGCCTGCCATTCGTTTTCATCGTTGCTTTCCAGCAGTTTCAGATAATCGCGGAAGGTCGACAGGCCGGTGGCGCGCAGGCGCCGTGCGAGACGGCTGTAAACCATGTCCTTCTTGCTGGCATTGAGCGCAATGCCAGCATGGCTGTAGATCTGCTTGCACACCGACTCAAAATCCTTGTCGGTGAAATCAAATTCGCGGTCGTTGTTTGCCATGGCCCATGTCGCATCTCGAAAAGATATTTATGCCAAATGTGGTTAGTGATCGACTAATCACTATGTTGGCGTGTAGGATATGACATCTGTCAGTTTTCATCTACCGTTTTATCCCTGATTGGAATGCACATGCATGTAGGAGCGCCGCCAGCCCTCCCCTCAATCCCCTCCCGCAAGCGGGAGGGGAGGCGATCGCTCCTTCCCCCGCTTGCGGGGGAAGGTTGGGGTGGGGGTTGGGCGCGAATGCGGCCGCAAATCGCGGCGAGGGCGCCGCTCCCACAGCGGTGTTTTGGCTCTAATTAAGGTGCAATGCAACTGAATTTTCATTTTGTCCCGCGCTCCGCAGCGGCGCTGGCGTTCCTGATTGTTGCGGCGTTTGCCGGCAATTATTTCCATCTCCACCTGTTCATCGGTGCCGGTTTCCTGTTTGGCGGCATTGCCACGCTGTTGGTGCTGCGCCTGTTCGGCATCGGCTGGGGCGTGACGGCGGGCATGGCGGGAGCGGTCTTTGCCCTGTTCGAGACTTCCAGTTACGCCGCTGCCGCCACCCTGCTGGTGCTGGAGCCCTTGATCGTCGGCCTGGCTTTGCGCTATGGCCGCTGCCGCAACATCGCGCTGGTCGATGGTGCGTACTGGTTGCTGCTGGGCATGCCGCTGATGTGGGGCATGGACCTGTGGTTGCTGCATGGCGACCTTTCCTCGGCCTGGTACTTCACCATGATTCTGGGCTTCAATGGCATCTTCAACGCGCTGGTGGCCGGTTTGCTGCTGGATTACCTGCCGCTGCGGCGCTGGGTTGGCGCGGCGGAGGCGCAGCAACGGGTAGCGCTGAGGCATCTCGTTTTCAACCTGCTGGCTGCCTTTCTGGTGTTTTCGGCCTTTATGGTCATCGTGCTTAACGGCAAGGATGAAGTCCAGCGCATGGAGTCGCATATTCAGGGACAACTGGATGATTACGCGCTGGAAATCCAGTCGCGGATGGCGCCCTGGAGCGATCAGCGCCAGCAACTGATGGGCCTCTCCGAAATAAAAAAACTGCTGCAGATGCATGCGCGGGAGAATGGCGTACAAGTCACTCTGCTTGACCGCCAGTTGCGGGTGATCGCCAGTACCCGTGGCGATCTGGCGGAGTTGGAACGCATGCCGCCTGGGCGAACCTCGGCTCCGGTGTGGGATGCCAGGGCCGGCATGGTGAGCAGCGGGCTGAGCTTGCAGCGGATATACGCCGCGCGCTACGTGAGCGAGACGCGCGTCGGCCCCGCCGATGCCTGGACGCTGTACCTGGAAATTCCGGTGCGGCCCTATTTCCTTGCCCTGCAGCAAAGGCTGGCTAACAACCTGATCCTGATGTGGGCGGGCATCATCATTGCCTTCCTGGTGGCCTCCCTGGTCAGCCGAAGCCTGGTCGCGCCGCTGGAGCGCCTGGTCGAGGCCACCACCCACATCAAGGCCAGACTGCTGGGCAACGAGGATGTCCGGCTCGATCACAGCCGGGTGCGCGAGATCGACGCGCTGGTGGAAAACTTCGGCGAAATGGCGCAGGAACTGAACCGCAGCTACAGCGAGCTGGGCCGCAGCAATGAAACCCTGGAGCAGATCGTCGCCGCGCGCACGGAAGAACTGACCCACGTCAACCAGCAACTGAAACAGCATCTGGCCGAACGCGAGAAGTTCGAGGTGGCCCTGGCGCGGCATGCTCAGGAATTGGAGCAGACTAGCGCCGAACTGATGAGCCAGAAATTCGCCCTCGACCAACACTCCATCGTTGCCATTGCCGATCCCCAGGGCAATATTACCTACGCCAATGACAAATTCTGCGAAATCAGCCAGTACAGCCGGGAAGAACTGCTGGGGCAGAACCACCGCATTCTCAATTCCGGTGTTCATGAGCGTCAGTTTTTCAAGGATATGTGGACCACGATGGTGTC
>JAUYFW010000053.1 GCA_030690835.1 Sulfurimicrobium sp.
GGTCAGTCTCGATTGATTCCATAACCCATAACTAGCGCGGGGCGTAATCGTTATTGCGCCGGATGTTTTGACACCAAGGGAGAACAATTTCATTACATCCGCTTTCGCCAGTTCCCGTCACTGCACCCGGACCCAGGTCTACGACGCCCTCAACCGCCTGACCCGGATCAGCAACGCCAGCGGACCGCTGGTCAGCTACACCTTGGACGGTGGCGCCCCCGGCAACCTCCTGTCCCAGATCACAGAGAATCAATGCAGGAATCAATGGGGTCGGTCTCGATTGATTCCATAACCCATAACCAGTATTCTGTTGTTTCCCTTGAATCGATAAGGCTACCCCATGGCCCGTCTCCCGCGCTTTGTCCTGCCTGGCCATCCGCAACATGTGATTGTCCGTGGCAATAACCGCGAGCCCATATTCAATGCCGACGAGGACTACCGCTTTTACCTCGACAAGCTGCAGGACGCCTCCAGGAAGCACCAGTGCGACATACACGCCTATGTGCTGATGACGAATCATGTGCACCTGCTGGTTACGCCCCGCACGGAGGATGGCATTTCCAAAATGAACCAGATGCTGGGACGCTATTATGTCCAGTATTTCAATTACACTTACCGTCGCAGCGGTACGCTGTGGGAGGGTCGATACAAGGCCAGCCTGATCGACAGCGAAACCTATGCGCTGACGTGCTACCGGTATATCGAGCTGAATCCGGTGCGCGCCAATATGGCCAGGCACCCGGCAGAGTATCCCTGGTCAAGCTACCGGGGGAATGCTCTGGGTGCCAGTGACCAACTCCTGACACCGCACCCGCTCTTTCTCGCACTGGGTGATTCAGATGATGCGCGACAAGCGGCATACCGGGCATTGTTCGAGGCACATCTCGACGAAAAGACACTGGATGAAGTGAGGGCTTCAATCAACAAGGCATGGGTGCTGGGAAGCAAACATTTCAAGGATATCATCGCGGCTCAGCTAAACCGCCGCGCCAGCCCACTTCCCAAGGGTGGCGACAGGAAATCGGGGAAACATGGAAAACAATGAAAGATCAATCGAGACTGACCCCATTGATTCACATTCATTGATTCACATTTTGATTACAGAGACTGACCCCATTGATTAACCCCATTGATTAACCCCATTGATTACATTCCATTGATTACATGACAAGGAAACGGGATTGATTTGCTGGGGGATAAATACATGAAAGTTAGATTGGCTATTAATAAAATTCGGATTGCACTTTGGACTTATTCTAAATACAATCAGATTGTATCACCGATCAACAACCCGAAAAGGAAATCATCATGGCAGTTCTCGTCGGCAAGGCCGCTCCCGATTTCACCGCTGCGGCGGTAATGGGCAACAACAGCATTGAAGAAAGCTTTAACCTCAAGACCCACATCAAGGAAAAATACGCTGTCGTTTTCTTCTACCCGCTCGACTTCACCTTCGTGTGCCCGTCCGAACTGATTGCTTTCGACCACCGTCTGAAGGATTTCAAGGATCGCAACGTGGAAGTAATCGGCGTTTCCATCGACTCCCACTTCAGCCACCTGGCATGGAAAAACACCGCGGTCAACAATGGCGGCATCGGCCAGGTGCAATACCCGCTGGTAGCCGACATCAAGCATGAAATCTGCAAGGCCTATGATGTCGAAGCCGATGCCGGCGTCGCCTACCGCGGCTCCTTCCTGATCGACAAGAGCGGCACCGTGCGCCACCAGGTGGTGAACGATCTGCCGCTGGGTCGCGACATCGATGAGATGCTGCGCATGGTTGACGCCCTGCAATTCACCGAGCAGCACGGCGAAGTCTGCCCCGCTGGCTGGAGCAAAGGCAAGGCCGGCATGAAAGCCGACACCAAGGGTGTAGCCGAGTACCTGGCGAAGCACTCCAGCGAACTGTAATCGCCCCTGCGGGCTGTAAGCGAAAGCCGCCAGGGGGCAAGCCTCTGGCGGCTTTTTTCTGTTGCAAATCTGGCATATTCAAGGAGCACGACGATGAAGATCACCAAGAAAAAACTGATCGAGGAATTGAACAAGGATCTGGAATGGGAGTACGCCGCCGCTATCCAGTATGTACAGCACGCATCGGCGATCACCGGCCCCCAGTACGACTCCATCCAAAAGGAGCTGATCATTCACGCCCAGGAAGAAATGGCACACGCCGTGATGCTTTCCGACCAGATCGACTTTCTCGGCGGCGTGCCGACCGTCGACGTGGAGAAGCGTGAAATCTCCCCCAGCAGCAAGGAAATGCTCAAGCAGGACCTGTGGGGCGAGAACAACGCCATCGCCCGCTACAAGGAGCGCATCGGACAGGCCGAGGCACTCAAGGAATATGGCCTGCGCCGCGTGCTGGAAGACATTCTGATCCAGGAAGAAGAGCACAAGCGCGACATCTCCAACGCCATAGAAAAAAGCTGACCCGCTCGGGAATTCCACCCCGCCTATCAAGCGCTGAACTGCCCCACAACGGGCTGATTCAGCGCTTTTTCATTTTCCGTAACTTTTTGATAATACCGAATCGACCTCTATTAGTGCTTGATGATATACTTTTTTTATTTGTCTTGACCCGAATCAAGGATGCCCAACATGATTTCTGATAAATCCCGCTTCGATCAGGCGATTGCCAAGTTTGACGCCGCCAACGCGCAAGACCCCAACATGGAAGTATTCGAGGGCAAGGAGTATCCCAAGGAATTGCTCTACGCCCAGCGCATGAGCGACATGCGGCAGCGTTTCGCCCCTGACGCCGCCGAAGCGCTGCAACTCGCCGTGCGTGCCCAGCACATCTGCCGCTGGAAAATCCCGCGCGACAGCTACCCGATGGACAAGGCTGGCTACATGCAATGGCGCACCTTTCTGTACAAGTATCACGGCGAAACCGCCGGCGAAATCATGCGTGAAGCCGGCTACGACGAAGAGATGATCGCCAGTGTCAAGTCGCTGCTGCGCAAGGAAAAACTCAAGCTCAACCCGGAAACCCAGGCGCTGGAAGACGTCATCGACCTGACTTTCCTGCAACACTATCTGGAGGCATTCGTAAATAAATACAGCCATTACGAAGAAGAAAAGCTGCTCGACATCCTGCGCAAGACCTGGAAGAAGATGTCGGAAAAAGGCCACGAAGCCGCGCTCAAGCTCGACTACACGCCGGAAATGCTGGCCGTGGTCAAAAAGGCGCTGGGAGCCGCTTAACAGGACGCGGATATCCTCAGAACGCACCCTCCCTTGCGGCGTCTAACAGGTTCAGCACAAGCCGTCGGGTTATTGTTAATGAGGCAGGAATCGAGTGCTGCTTTACAGCGACCTGCCTCACGCAAAGGAGGGACTAATCATGTTGGACATCAATCAAGCCATTGCCGCCGCCGAACGTTCGTCGAACGGCATGCCCTGCAATCTGGAAGAACTCGAACCCTGGTCCGAGGACGTCGCCAGGGAACTCTCCGCACAAGAGAGAATCACCCTGACACCCGAACATTGGGAAGTGGTCTGTTTCATGCGCGACCACTACGAGGAATGTGGCCTTGCCCCCAGTGGGCGCACCCTGCTGCACTGCATGGAAGAGGAATTCGCCGAGCAGGGGGGCAGAAAATATCTTTACCGCCTGTTCCCCGGCGGGCCGGTCAGCCAGGGCAGCCGCATCGCCGGTCTGCCATTGCCAGCCTACAGTAGCGACAGGTCGTTCGGATCAGTGGAGTAGCCACCATCCCAAGCCGGTCATGCAGAAGCGCGGGGATGGTAGGGTGCGCATGGCGCACCCTACCATCCCTTTTACGTTGACTGAGCACTAGCGTAAATCAGGTCAGTGCAATTTGGCTTTTTCCGCGAGCAGTTCCTGCGCCAGTTGCACGACGGTTTCGGGGTCCAGATCGATGCCCACTTCCCAGCCCGGGTTGATGGTCACGCCGGCACCGGCGTCGATGCGTTCCAGCACCCAGCGGAAATCGGTCAGCAAGCCGCCACCGAATTTGGGGAATTCCTGCACCACCAGCTTGGAACGCTCGGGGCTGCTGAACAGCACCAGCACATGAACCCCCTCCTCGGCCTGCACCACCAGAGGACGGGCGTAGGTGGAGCGCTGAAAGCCTATTATCCCGCTATCCTCGTCCTCCACCGGCATGAATACCTGCGCATCCAGCAGGCCGGCTATCAGTTCCTCGCTGGATAGTTCGCCATTCGCCGCTGCCAGCAGTTTATGTTCGAGTTCGTTTTTTGGCTCGAATGTTTCTTGTGTTTCGTCATTCATGATCGTTTCCCGGAATTTGTCTTGCTATTCTACTTGAATACCGTCCGCCAGCCTGCTTGCTACCAGGGCTGCGCCCATCAGGCCCACTTTCTGGTTCATCACCACCCGTACCGGGATGCGCTGCGTCAAGGCGGCAAAGCGCCCCTTGTCGTTGAAGGCGCGCACGAAACCGCCGCGCTTGAGCTTGGAGATGATTTTCGGCGCAATGCCTCCCGCCACGTACACGCCGCCTGAGGCCAGCAGGGTCAACGCCAGATTACCCGCCTGGGCGCCGTAAATAGCGACGAACATATCCAGCGCCTTGAGCGCTGCCGGATCGCGCTCGTCGAGGCCATAGTCGGAAATGGCGGCGGCGGGGTCGATTTCAAGCATGGCGGCCTGCAAAGCCGGCGTCGCCTTTGCCAGAGCGGTGTCGGTGACATATTCGAAGATTTTGACCAAACCGGAACCGGAGAGGATACGTTCGTAGGAAACATGCCCGAACAACGGCTGCAGATAACGCAGCAGGCCGATCTGATCATCATCGGCGGGGGCGAAGTCCGCATGCCCGCCTTCCGACGGCAGCGCCCGATAATGATCGCCCTGCCACAACAGGATGCCCTCGCCCAGCCCGGTACCGGCGCCCAGCACGGCGCGCGCGCCGTGCGGCTCATCTTCCCCCGCTTGCAGGGTCGCCAGGTCATCCGGGTGAAGCGCCTCGATGCCATGGCCCACGGCAGCAAAATCGTTGATCAGTTGCACCTTGGCAATACCGAATTCCGCGCCCACCGCAGCGGCGTTGATGGTCCAGGGCAGGTTGGTGATTTTCGCGCTCTGGCCGTGGATCGGTCCGGCCACGCCAAAGCAGGCGGCGGCAATGGGCTGGGCGGCGGCAGGGATGAATCCTGCTGCATAGAGGAATTCCCCCACGATAGCGTTGAAATCGCCATGCGCCGCGCTGTCGAAACGCCGCTCATGGGCCGTGTGGCGCGCGTCGCCCGACACTTCCACCAGTTGCAGCAGGGTCTTGGTGCCGCCGATATCACCTGCCAGCACTAGCTTCGCCATTGTTTCACCACCACTTTTTCTTCTTGAAATAAATCACCATGCCGATGGCCACGAAGATCATCGCCAACCACACCGCCGGATAGCCATAAATCCAGGCCAGTTCCGGCATGTGCCTGAAATTCATGCCATAAACCCCGGCAATCCAGGTCAGCGGCATGAAAATGGTGGCGATCACGGTGAGCACTTTCATCACCGCGTTGGTGCGGTTACTGATGCTGGAGAGGTAGATATCGAGCATCCCCGACAGCATGTCGCGGAAGGTTTCGACGGTGTCGATCACCTGGATGGTGTGGTCGTACACGTCACGCAGATAATAGCCGGTGCTCTCGCGGATCAGGGTCGAATCGCGGCGCTGCATCCCGCTCACCACCTCGCGCAGGGGCCATACCGACTTGCGCAGGTAGATCATCTCGCGCTTGAGATTGTGGATCAGGTGCAGCGTTTCCGGCCCGGGGTCGCTGATCAGGGTTTCCTCCAGCAATTCGACACGCTCGCCGATTTTTTCCAGCACAATGAAATAATTGTCCACCACCGCGTCGATCAGCGAATAGGCAAGATAATCCGCGCCCAGCTTGCGAATCTGCCCCTTGCCGTTGCGGATGCGGTTGCGCACCGGCTCGAATACGTCGCCCTTGGCCCCTTCCTGGACGGAGAGCACGAAATTCTCGCCCAGGATCAGGCTCACCTGCTCGGAAGCAATCTCTCCCGTCTCGCTGCCGTTGGTGAGCATGCGCAGCACGATATAGAGATAGTCGCCGTAGTCCTCGATCTTGGGGCGCTGGTCGGTGTTGAGGATATCCTCCATCACCAGCGGATGCAGGCCGAAACAGTGGCCGATCTTTTCCAGTGCCTGAATGTCGTGCACCCCCTCGATATCCACCCAGGTCACGCTCGGCTTGCCGCGCAAGCTTATGCACTGGTCGAGATCGGTCAGGGGGGTTTCGCTACAGTTTTGCTCGTCGTAATCCAGCACCGAGAATTTCATGGCTTCGGTTTTCTGCTCTCCGATATGCACCAGCGAGCCAGGCGGCAGGCCGGCTTTTTTCGAGCGTTTCTTAAGTGCGTGTCTGGCCATAGTGGATGCCCTCCATTGGTGCCGGCTTATGGATGCCATAGCCTTGGGCATAATCCACGCCCAGCACCGCGATTTCGGCTGGCATCAGAAAAAGCCTGTTGCTGCCAGTTCCGTCACCAGGGCGTCGTAATCCTTCGCCCCCTGGCTATGTGGCGCGTGGGTAAAGACGTCCTTGTTGTAGGCGGGGCTTTCCGCCAGGCTGACGTTTTCAGTGATGTGGGTGGTGCACAGTTCTGCGCCGAAACGCTCACGCAACTGCGCCACGATTTCGTGCGTCATGCGGCGGCGCGCATCGAAGCGGGTCACCACGTAGCGCCGCTCGATGCGTTTCTTCACCACATGCTCGAGCGCCTTGAGGGTATTTTCCAGCTGGAGCGCCCCCCTCACCGAGAGGAAATCCGCCGAAATCGGCACCAGCACCTTGCCCGAAGCAAAAATGGCGTTGAGCGACAGCACGTTGAGCATGGGACAGCAATCAATCACAATCGGCGCGCCCTCCTGCTCCAGCATCTCCGCCTGGATGGCATTCTTGAGGCGCATCACCGACTTGAGCCCCTTGCCGTGGAGGGCGTCCACCTTGGACAATTCCATATGCGAGGGAATGATGTTGCCGCCGATGGAGAACTTGCGCACCAGATCAGACAAGGTCTTGGTTTCGGCATAAAAACCGAACATGCTATCCGCACCGGACGCCACCGGCACGTCGCCGATAATGGTGAGATGGGCCTGTGGATCGAGGTCGATCGCCAGTGGATCCAGCCCCGCGCGCGCCAGGGCGCCAACGAGATTAAGACTGGTGGTGGTCTTGCCGACGCCACCCTTTTGATTGAAGACCGCAATAATTGTCATAGGTGTGCAATCCTAAAGGATTTTTGAAGCGCTCGGCAAGTTTGATTTCAAGCCTGGGACAGGCTCTGGCATAATGCCTTTTTTTCTAACCGAAGCGGAGTTTCCATGGCTGAAATCACCACCGAAAGCGGGCTGATCTACGAAGACATTACCCTGGGCACAGGCGACGAAGCAAAGGCCGGCCAACAGGTATCGGTACACTATACCGGCTTGCTCACCGACGGCACCAAGTTCGATTCCAGCAAGGATCGCAACGACCCCTTCGACTTCCCCCTCGGCGCCGGTAATGTCATCAAGGGCTGGGACGAAGGCGTGCAAGGCATGAAGGCGGGCGGCGTGCGCAAGCTTACGATTCCTCCTCATCTCGGCTACGGTGCCCGTGGCGCGGGCGGGGTGATCCCTCCCAACGCCACGCTGGTATTTGAGGTTGAACTGCTACAGACAGCATGACCTCGATATAGCGCC
>JAUYFW010000055.1 GCA_030690835.1 Sulfurimicrobium sp.
GCAGACAAGACACAACAGGCCGCTGAAGACCTGTCTTTCGTTCATGCCGTGCGCGTCCTCAAGCGCCGCCTCCCTGCTTGTGCCGCTATTCCCCCCTGAGCTTCGCTCAAGCTGGCTCAACAGTCTGCTCAAGGAGATCGCCTCGGTTCGCGCTGTCACCAGTCGCGGCAAACGAAATCCCCGTGGCGTGAAACGAAAAATGAGCAAATTCAATCTCCGAAAACGAGGCGATCCGATCAATACGCCTTGCGAGCCAATGCCTCGAATTTTATCTATCTAAACAGTATTGACATTAAACCGGATTATCCATTGGAATGCACGCGCATGTAGGAGCGCCGCCCCCGGCGCGAATCGCGGCGAGGGCGCCGCTCCTTGCGGCGTTTTGGCCCTAAATGGATTATCTGGGTTCAATGGAGAAACTACGCCAGTTTCACGCTTTCAAAAATTCCTGCTGCTGGCCCAGCCACCTCGCCAGATGCAGTTCGGCGAGCTCGGGAAATTCGGCCAGCATGCGTTCGGCAATGGCGCGCGTGGGATCGAGCAGCGCCTGATCACGTTCCAGGTCGGCGAAGCGGAGCATGGGCACGCCGCTCTGGCGTGCGCCGAGGAACTCGCCGGGGCCGCGCAGGTGGAGGTCCTGGCGCGCCACTTCGAAACCGTCGGTATTTTCGTAAATGATCTTGAGCCGGGCGCGGGCGGTTTCCGACAGGGGGGGCTGGTACATCAGGATGCAGGCACTTTGTGCCGTGCCGCGCCCTACCCGGCCGCGCAACTGGTGCAGTTGCGAAAGGCCGAAGCGTTCGGCGTGTTCGATCACCATCAATGAGGCATTGGGCACGTCCACGCCGACTTCGATCACCGTGGTGGCAACCAGCAACTGGATGTCGCCAGACTTGAACGCCGCCATGGTGGCGGCTTTGTCCGCTGCCGGCAGGCGGCCGTGAAGCAGGCCGATGTTGAGTTCGGGGAAGGCCTGGCTGAGTGTTTCATGGGTTTCGAGCGCGGTCTTGAGCTGCAGGGTTTCCGATTCTTCGATCAGCGGACACACCCAGTAGGCTTGCCGGCCTTGCACGCAGGCATCGCGCACGCGCCCGAACACTTCGTCGCGGCGGGCGTTGTCCACCAGTTTGGTGACGATGGGCGTGCGGCCGGGGGGCAGTTCGTCGATGACGGAAACGTCCAGGTCGGCGTAATAGCTCATCGACAGGGTGCGCGGAATGGGCGTGGCGCTCATCATCAACTGATGCACTTCGCCGCCCTTTTGCCGCAGCGCCAGGCGCTGGTGCACGCCGAAGCGGTGCTGCTCGTCGATGATGGAGAGGCCCAGGTTGCTGAACGTCACCTGCTCCTGGAACAGGGCGTGGGTGCCGATGGCGAGTTGCGCCGTGCCGCTGGCTACCTGTTCCAGCGCGGCTTTCTTGTCTTTCTTGCCGAGGCTGCCGGTGAGCCAGGCGACGCTTATGCCGAGCGGCGCCAGCCAGGCGGCGAGCTTGAGGTAATGCTGTTCGGCGAGGATTTCGGTCGGCGCCATGAGCGCCGCCTGGAAGCCGTTTTCGATCGCCTGGCAGGCCGCCAGCGCCGCGACGATGGTCTTGCCGCTGCCCACGTCGCCTTGCAGCAGGCGCTGCATGGGGTGGGGGCGGGCGAGATCGGCGCTGATTTCGTGCGCTACCCGCTGCTGTGCGCCGGTCAGGGCGAACGGCAGGCTCGCCAGCAGCGCAGTGCTCAGCGTCTTGCCGGGCGGCAGGGGCGGCGCGCCGCGCGCATGGCGGCGCCGGTAGTGCAGGCGCATGGATAGCTGTTGCGCCAGCAGCTCGTCGAAAATCAGCCGCTGCCAGGCGGGGTGGTTTCTTTCGTCCAGCGCCGCCGGGGCGACGTCGGGCGGCGGCTGGTGCAGCAGGCTCACGCAGTCCTTGAAATCCGCCAGCTTGAGATGGCTGCGGATGGCTTGCGGCAAGGTGTCATCCAGCTCGCACTGCTGCAATGCCTCGCCGACCAGTTTGCGCAGCGTGGCTTGCGACAGGCCCTGTGTGGTGGGATAAACCGGGGTGAGCGCTTCGGCGAGCGGCGTGTCTTCCTTGACGACGCGGCACTGGGGGTGGATCATTTCCGCGCCGAAAAAGCCATGGCGGACTTCCCCCGTGACCCTTACCGTGACGCCGGGAGTGAGGATTTTGACCTGGCTGGGGTAGAAGTGCAGAAAACGCAATTGCAGGACGCCGCTGCCGTCGCGAATCTTGACGCTCAGCATCTTGCGCGGCTTGTAGGTCACGCTGGCGTGGGTGACGATGCCCTCGACCAGCACCGCCTGGCTTAATGGAGCGTCGGCGATGGGGTAGAGATGCGTTTCGTCCTGGTAGCGCAGCGGCAGGTGCAGCAGCAGGTCGAGCGGGCTGCGAATGCCCAGCTTGGCCAGCTTGTCCCGGGTGGTCTTGCCGATTTTCTGGAACATTCGGGCTAAGAACCACAATTCAAGCCACAGAGAACACAGAGGGCACAGAGATGAAGTGGTTTTTGCATGGTTTTCTCTGTGAACTCTGTGTTCTCTGTGGCTGATATGTCTTTCCGGATCATGCCCCCAGATACAAAATTGCGTCCATTTCCACCAGCGCGCCGCGCGGCAGTTCTTTCACGCCGACGGCTGCGCGGGCGGGGTAGGGCTGGTCGAAATACCCGGCCATGATTTCGTTGACCTTGGCGAAATGGCCCAGGTCGGTGAGATAGACGTTGAGCTTGACGCTGGCGTTGAGACCCACGCCGGCGGCATTGGCGACCGCACCGAGGTTGAGGAACACCTGATTGATCTGGGCCTCGATGTCTTCCGTCATCTGCATGGTTTGTGGGTCAAGACCGATCTGGCCGGAGAGGTAAACCGTGTCGCCGACGCGGATGCCTTGCGAATAGGTGCCGATGGCGGCGGGGGCGTTGGGGGTGCTCAATACTTGCTTGGTCATATTTGTTTTCCTTGTTTGCTGGTTCTCAATTGGCTGCTCGTAACCCCCCTCAATCCCCCCTTGTCAGGGGGGAAGCCGCGCTCCTCCCCTGACAAGGGGAGGCCGGGAGGGGTTGGGGGTTAACCCTTCATCCGGCTGATTCTCACCACTTCCGCAATCTGGCGCAGGCCGCGCATGACCTTGGCCAGATGCATGCGGTTTTCCACCTGCAAGGTGAAATACATGGTGGTGTAGGCGCTGCCGTCCTCTTCTTCCATGCTCACGTTGTCGATGTTCGAATCGGCATCGGCGATGGTCGCCGCCACCTTGGCCAGTACGCCGCGCTGGTTGGCGACCACCAGCTTGATGGAGACCTCGAACATCTTCCTGGTCTCGGGGTCCCATTCCACGTCCACCCATTTGTCCGGGTCGTTGCGATAGTGGGCGATGGTGGGGCAGTCGTGGGTGTGGATGATGAGGCCCTTGCCCTTGTTGATGAAACCGAGGATGGGGTCGCCCGGGATGGGGCGACAGCAGCTGGCAAATTGCACCGCCATGCCTTCGGTGCCGCGTATGGTGATGGCGCCCTGGGGGCGGTGTTCGTCGGAAGAAACGTCGCCCAGGGAAACCAGTTGGCGTGCCACGACAATGTTGAGGCGCTTGCCCAGGCCGATGTCGGCGAGGATTTCGTCCTTGGTTTTTCCCGCATTTTCGCGCAGCAGCTTTTCCCAGGGGCCCTCTCCGATGGCGGCGAGGTCGACTTTCAGCGCGCGCAATGCCTGTTCCAGCAGGCGTCCGCCCAGGGCCACCGATTCTTCATAGTGCAGGGTCTTGAGAAAATGGCGGATGTGGGAGCGCGCCTTGCCGGTGGCGACGTAGTTGAGCCATGCCGGATTGGGGTTGGCATGGCTGGCGGTGATGATTTCCACATGGTCGCCATTTTTCAGTTCGCTACGCAGCGGCGCGTGCTCGTGGTTGATCTTGACCGCCACGGCACGATTGCCGACACCGGTATGCACCGCGTAGGCGAAGTCCACCGCCGTGGCGCCGCGCGGCAAGGCCATGATCCTGCCCTTGGGCGTGAAAACGTAAACTTCGTCGGGGAACAGGTCGACCTTGATATGCTCCAGAAACTCGGCCGCATCGCGGCTTTCGCTCTGAATCTCCAGCAAGCTTTGCAGCCACTGGTGAGTTTTCTGCTGCATGTCGCTGATGCCGGTTTCGCCGCTCTTGTAAAGCCAGTGCGAGGCGACGCCGGCTTCGGCGATGTGGTGCATTTCCTGGCTGCGGATCTGGATTTCGATCGGCGTGCCGAACGGGCCGAACAGCGTGGTGTGCAGCGACTGGTAACCGTTGGCCTTGGGAATGGCGATGTAATCCTTGAACTTGCCCGGAATCGGCTTGTATAGCGCGTGCAGGGCGCCCAGGGCGAGGTAGCAGGTCGGCACGTCCTTTACCGTGACGCGAAAACCATAAATGTCGAATACCTCGGAAAAGGCCAGGTTCTTTTCCTGCATCTTCTTGTAGATGCTATAGAGGTGTTTTTCGCGTCCGGTGACGGTAGCCTCGACGTGGCAACCGGCCAGCTTGAGCTCGATGGCCTCCAGCACCTTGCTGACCACTTCGCGTCGGTTGCCGCGCGCAGCCTTGACGGCCTTGGAAAGGACGGTAAAGCGATTGGGGTGGGCAAAGCGGAAAGCCAGGTCTTCCAGCTCGCGGTAAACGTTGTTGAGGCCCAGGCGATTGGCGATCGGGGCGTAGATTTCCAGGGTTTCGTGCGAAATGCGCTGCTGTTTCGCCGCCTGCATGGATTCCAGCGTGCGCATGTTGTGCAGGCGATCGGCAAGCTTGATCAGGATCACCCGTACATCGCGCGCCATGGCCAGCAACATCTTGCGGAAATTTTCCGCCTGGGCATGGGCCTCGGACTGGAACTCGATCTTGTCCAGCTTGGAGACGCCCTCCACCAGTTCCGCCACCTGCTTGCCGAATTTCTCGCCGATTTCCTGGCTGGTGGTGGGCGTGTCCTCCACTACGTCGTGCAGCAGCGCGGCCATGATGGCCTGGGCGTCGAGGCGCCATTCGGCCAGGATGGTGGCGACCGCGAGCGGGTGAGAAATGTAGGCTTCGCCGCTCTTGCGCATTTGCCCGTGGTGGGCGGTTTCGGCGACGCGGAAAGCTTCCTCGACCTGGGCGACGTCCTCGGGCTTGAGGTAGCCGGAAAGGGTGTCGCTAAGCTGGGATGAGTTGGGCATTTTTAGCTGTCAGCTGGTCAGCTATCAGCCATCAGGGGAAGAACTGAAAGCTGACTGCTGATGGCTGACAGCTAAGCCTGTCCACGGTTAAGGATTTCCTTGCCCACCTTGCCATGGGCGATTTCGCGCAGGGCGATCACGGTGGGCTTGTCGCGCTGGGGGTCCACCAGCGGAGTGGCGCCATTGGCCAGTTGTCGTGCCCGGTAGGTGGCGGCGAGCGCCAGTTCAAAGCGGTTGGTGAAGTATTTCATGCAATCGTCGATGGTAATGCGTGCCATGGTATAGGTCCTTGTTAGCTTGTTTATGTCAGTGAGGCGATCAGGTCGCCGTGCCGGTCGAGTTGAACAGCGACCCTGAGGCGCTGCGCCCGGACAGCCGCCAGCAGGTCCCGCAGGGCGGTGTTGAAATCGTCGTTGATAATAACATAATCGAATTCGCCCACATGGCTGATGTCCTCGCGCGCGGCGGCGACGCGCCGCTGGATGATCTCCTCGGAATCCTGGCCGCGTCCGGTCAGTCGCTGGCGCAAGGCTTCCACCGAGGGCGGCAGGATGAAGATGCCAATCGCCTCGGGAATCAGCTTGCGCACTTGCGCGGCGCCCTGCCAGTCGATTTCCAGCAGGATGTCCTGGCCGGTCTTGCGGCTGGCTTCGATCCAGGGCTGCGAGGTGCCGTAAAAATTGCCATAGACTTCGGCGCTTTCGAGAAAGTCGCCCCGTTCCAGCATTCCCTCGAAGCTTTCACGGCTGACAAAGTGATAATGCTGGCCATCCACCTCGCCCGGTCGCGGCGCGCGCGTGGTGTAGGAGATCGAAAGCTGGATGCCCGCATCGGCGGCAAGCAGTTCCTTTACCAGGCTGGTTTTCCCCGCTCCGGAAGGCGCGGCGACAATGAAAAGGTTTCCGGTGGTCATGGTGACGGTCCTGTATAAAAAGGTTTAATGATCGCAACGATACCAGATTTGCTTTTTTCGCAAAGCGGGAGTGACGGCATTTTTT
>JAUYFW010000065.1 GCA_030690835.1 Sulfurimicrobium sp.
CGGCCGGTGATGGCTACGCCCAACATGAAAGATGGCGTGGTGAGCGTGATCGACATGCAAAGCTGGAAAACTATCAAGGAGATCAAAACGCTGGGGCCGGGGTTTTTCATGCGCAGCCATGAGAATACGCGTTATGCCTGGACGGATGGCTTTGCCACCGGCAATCCGGCGAGCAATGACGTGATGCACCTGATCGACAAGAAAACTCTGGAAGTGGCCCACATTCTGCGTCCCGAGCCGGGCAAGACCGCGGCTCATGTGGAATTTTCCCGCAATGGGAAATATGCGCTGGTGAGCATCTGGGAAATGGATGGCGCGCTGGTGATCTACGATACCGCGACGCTGAAGGAAGTGAAGCGTATCCCGATGAAGAAGCCATCGGGAAAATATAACGTTTACAACAAGACCACCCGCTCCGCCGGCACCAGCCATTGAAGCGGCGGGGTTTTAAGCAAGGGGCAAAAACAGTTTTTAATGTTTAGTGTTGAATGTTTAACCCAGATTGGCCATTAGCCCAGATATGCCCAAAACGACATTATGTAGGGGCGAATTCATTCGCCCAAGGCGGTTAAAACCGCCCCTACGCGCGCTAATGGATAATCTGGGTTTAATGAAAGTCGCCGCGCAAGCCGCGTCGGCATGGGATCACGCGCGAAGCGCATTCCATCCGCCATTCAACATTGAACATTCAAAACTAAAAACTGCTTTTACTTACTGGCGCACTTTTATGATCGCCGTACCAATCTCATAACCCTTGTTCTCGCCCAGCTGGACGCAGCGCCGCACCTGAACCAGTGCCTTGAAGGGCTTGAGCGTGGAGCCGCGCGGCGATTGCAACTGGATTTCCATCAATTCACCGAAACGCGGCACGTAGTGTGCGGTAAGCGCCAGCCCGTCCACGCTGAGATCCTTGCTCATGGCGTAGAAGGTTTCGCCGCTCTCGGACACTCTCACCTTGACATAGCACTCGAGCGGAATGCGCCGCGAGCAGCGCATTTCGCCGCGTGGCTCATTGATGCGCGGGCCGCCATTGATGAGGCGGAGGTGAACATGGTGGTTGCGCTGTGATTCGGAGCGGTTCTGTTGCTGGTACGCGTGGGCAAAGGGCATGGCTGATTCCTCCGTTGTTCTCGTCCTGGCACAGGAAAATCACTAAATCTAATATTTAGTGTACGGATTATATCAACATGTTGTGGTTTTGTGTGTGCGAGCCAGCAATTTTCAGGACGAGCGCATGCCGCCGCCAGGAACGGCGGCACATGGGCTACAGAGCAGGGAATCAGGCCAGCAGGCGGGTGCGGAGTTGGCCGAACAAGCGGGCGGGCAACAGGGAACGGAAATCCATCGGCGGCAGTTCCATGCCGTCCAGGGTGTTTTTCAGCAGCAGGCCCAGTTCGGTGTCGCCCTCCATCACCAGGCGGCGACAGAAAAACAGGGTATCCGGGTCTTCCTTGCGCAGCGCGAGGAAAATGAAATCCTGCGCGCTGGCGGAGATGGTGAGGTCCGGCTGGGCCACGGCCTGGCGGGCCGCCAGGCCGTCCGCTGTGAGGGTGAAGTGGAATGCGATGCCGGCATCCCTGACGCGGATGCAGACCTGCTTGCCGCGCAAGGGGGACCAGACTTCATCCTGCAATTTCCCCTTCAGGGCCAGATTGATCGCGCGTGTGAAAATCATGGAATGGGGATATTGCGGCAGCAGGGAGAAAAGAGTGCTGACGGCTTGCGGGATGAAAAATGGTTTCATGCTGGGCCTCTCATGCAGTGGCGGTTAAATTGTTGTTGGGTATGTAGTCCAGACCGGGTTTGCCGTGCCAGTAACCATTGCACGGCGCTTCCGGCATCAGTTTCTCCATCTGTGCCAGGGCCAGTGCCGGGGAAAGCCGCTGTTCCATGCATGCGCGGAACAGGTGGAGGATTTTTCCAGTATGGTAGGCCTGCGGGCTGACCCGTATGACATCCACCCCTGAATCTCGCAGGGTTTCCAGTTCGCCGATCAGGTTATAGGGCCGTGCCGATTGGGTCTGGATGCCGTTCAGGGTGAGGAAGGGCTGGCCCTCGCGGGTCTTCAGGGAAAGGCCATTATCATAATCGAGACAGCGGAACTGGCAGTCGTCCTTTTGCAAATTATGGTGGCGCGCGGTGAAGCAGCGCGCGGAATACGCCAGCGGCAGTCGTCCGTAAGCGAACACTTCCGTTTCCAGCCCGCTGCTACGGCTTTGTTGCATCGGTTCCAGCGCCGCGCGCGACATTTCCACCGGCATCACCCAGCGCATCGCACCCAGTCCGGCGAGCAAGGCTAGCGTTTGCGGACTGTAGATGTTGAGCGTTGGCCCGGCGACGAATGGCACCTTGTTCGCCAGCAGGCGCACCGCGCCCATTTCGTTGGCTTCCACGCTGAATTTTTCGTTGCCGCTGATCCTGCGCAGGGTTTTGAGGTCCGATTCCGACTCGATCAGGGTTTGGGTCGAGAGCACCACTTCCTTGCCGGCGGCCATGAGTTGCTCGGCCAAATCCAGATAGTCCTGCAGGCGCAGCAGGTGGCGGCGCGAACAGACTGTTTCGCCGAGATAGACGATATCCACCGGGGACGCGGCGATTTCGCTGTAGAACGAGAAGGTTTTGTCGCGATCCCAGTAGTAAAGGTTGGGGCCTAGGGCTAATTTCATAGGATCATTTCCATGGCCGGTAATATGCGCCAAGGGTCTGCTGCTGCCCTTCCGAGACCTTGCCCAACTCCGCCATCCACGCCGGTTTAACAACGAAGCCCTGGCCCTCGCGACGGCAGGCATCGATCGCCTGGCGCCACACCTTGGTGACCTGGGCGACGTAGGCGGGGCTGCGCTGACGCCCCTCGATCTTGATCGCGGCAATGCCCATGCGCATCAGTTCCGGCAACAGTTCCAGGGTATTGAGGCTGGTGGGCTCCTCGATCGCGTAGTAGGTTTCCCCCGCGACTTCGAACCTGCCCTTGCACAAGGTGGGGTAGCCGGTGTTTTCCTTGGCATCGTAGCGGTCGATGAGGATGCCGTTCAAACGCGATTCCAGCCCGGCCGCAGTCTGTTGCCAGCGCACCGCCTTGGGGGGCGAGCATACGCCGCAGGTGTTGGGGGATTCGCCTGTGGCGTAGGAAGACAGGGCACAGCGCCCTTCCACCATGACGCAGAGTCCGCCGAAGCCGAACAACTCGATTTCCACCGGGGTGTTGGCCATCAATTGCTCGACCTGCGCCAGCGCCAGCACGCGCGGCACCACCGCGCGCTGGATGCCGAAATGCTCGTGATAGAAATTGATCGCCTCGTAATTGGTGGCCGAACCCTGCACCGATAGATGCAGGCGCAAATCGGGATGGGTTTTCGCGGCATATTGCATCAGGCCTGGGTCAGCCAGAATGACCGCGTCCATGCCCAGGTCGGCGGCGTTGTCGATGGCGTTGGTCCAGCGCTGCCAGCCACTGGCCTGGGGGTAGGTATTCAGGGCAAGTAGCACTTTGCGGCCCTTGGCATGGGCATAGCGCACGCCTTCCCTGGCGTTGGCGAGGTCGAAATTGAGGCCGGTGAAGTTGCGCGCGTTGGTGTCGTCGCGGAAGCCCATGTAGACACAGTCCGCACCGTTGTCCACGGCGCTTTTCAGGGCCGGAAGGCTGCCCGCCGGGCAGACCAGTTCCGGGAAGGCTTGTTCGGATTTAGGCGGCATCGAGTATTTTCTCCTTTTCCATCGGCATGCCCGCGAACTGGCCCTGGCGGTGGCCGCGCCGCGCCAGTTCACGCTCAATGCCATTGAGCACGTTCCACTTCTGCGAGCACCAGTCCGGGGCCAGCAGAATGTCTTTCGCCGCCGTGCCGGTGACGCGGTGGTAAATAATATCTTCCGGCGTGCGCTCGATCAGGTCGCAGGCGTGCCGGATGTAGGCTTCCCGCGTCAGCGGCCGGTATTCGCCGCGCCGCCACTGATTGGCGAGGACGGTGTGTTTTACCACATGCAGCGGGTGCAGTTTGAGGCCATCCACGCCGATGTCCAGCACACTGTCGAGGCTGGCGTGGAAATGGGATTCGTCTTCTCCCGGCAGGCCGAGAATCAGGTGGGCACATACCGGAATGCCGCGCCGGCGTGCCGCGAGTGTCACGTCGCGGTATTCCTTCAAACCATGGCCGCGATTGACGCGCCGCAGGGTTTCGTCGAACGCCGATTGCAGTCCCAGTTCCAGCCACACGATGCGGCCCTCGTCGCGATAACGGGCGAGCAGGTCGAGCACGTCACTGGAGACGCAATCCGGACGCGTGCCGACCGAAAGGCCGACAATGTCGTGCCGGGTCATGGCCTGGCGGTAAAGCGCATCGAGTTGCGCAACGTCGGCGTAGGTGTTGGTATAGGCTTGAAAGTAGGCAAGGAATTTTTTCGCCCGCGTGCGCTTGGCGATGGCGCGCCTGCCGCTGTCGAGTTGCGCTTCCAGTTCTTGTGGTTGTCGTCCGTTGGGGTTGAACGAGATGTTGTTGCAGAAGGTGCAGCCGCCAATGCCTTTTGAACCATCGCGGTTGGGGCAGGTGAAACCGGCATCCAGGGCGATCTTGTGCACCCGCTCGCCGTGTCGTGCGAGCAGGTGTTGGCCGAAGGTGTGGATGTAGTGGGATAGCGCCATAATTTTGGACAAGAAGACTAGCATATCCAGTTAGATGGCTCAACCGTATTGCCGGAATGGTCTTTAGCAGGGGCAGGAGCGGGAGCCTGGAAAGGACGGCAGGCATAATAAACCCGCTGTTTCTGAAGATTTTGTAATGCAAGATTTCTTGTTCACTGGTTAAACTTAAGCAAAATATAGATTGTCTTATAATGCGTAACAGTAATCGTAGCGAGGTCCACTGAGTTGATGGCGACCGAAGCTATTTTTGAATCCATCTGGAAAGTGAAATCATGAATAAAATCAAGTTGGCTGGTGTGTTTCTGGTAATGGCAACAACGCTTGGCGGCTGTGCCTCGAGCCAGTCGAGTGGCGCTTATACCCGCTCGCAGGCGCGCCAGACCCAGGAAGTGAAAATGGGCGTGGTCGAGAGCGTACGCCAGGTGCAGCTCGAAGGCACCAAGACGCCTGTGGGTACCGTTGCGGGCGCGGCGGTGGGCGGCATCGCCGGCAGTACCATCGGCGGTGGTAAAGGCAGTGTGGTAGGCGCTATTGTCGGTGCGGTGGCGGGCGGACTTGCAGGCTCCGCCATCGAAGAAGGCATAACCAAAAAACCGGGTCTGGAAATCACCGTCAGGCTGGATAACGGCCGGATGATCGCTGTGTCTCAGGAAGCGGATGAAACTTTCCGTCCCGGTGACCGTATACGCGTATTGACGGGTGGCGGCGTGACGCGTGTGACGCACTAGTGTCACGTCACGCATAACATGTCGTATATATTGTGCTAGTCTTCCGTCATCTTTTTCAAGACGGCGAGGGCTTTCCAATGAAGCTTTACAAAGTGACGCTGCAGACGGATGAAAGGGAGGGTTTGGAGGCCATCA
>JAUYFW010000068.1 GCA_030690835.1 Sulfurimicrobium sp.
AAATATGGCCCACATTGAAATTGACGGCAGGCAGGTGGAAGTAAAAGACGGCAGCACCGTAATGGATGCCGCGCGTCAGGTCGGAATTCATATTCCTCACTTCTGTTACCACAAGAAACTATCCATCGCCGCCAATTGCCGCATGTGTCTGGTGCAGGTGGAGAAGGCGCCCAAGCCATTGCCTGCCTGCGCGACGCCGGTCACCGATGGCATGAAGGTGTTTACCCGTTCCGAGTCCGCTATCCGCGCGCAAAAGGGGGTGATGGAGTTTCTTCTTATCAACCATCCCCTGGATTGTCCGATTTGCGACCAAGGCGGTGAGTGCCAGTTGCAGGATTTGGCGGTCGGTTACGGCGACGTGGCATCGCGTTACCACGAAGAAAAAAGGGTTGTCCGCAACAAGGAATTGGGACCGCTGATTTCCACCGACATGACGCGTTGCATTCACTGTACCCGTTGCGTGCGCTTCGGTCAGGAAATCGCCGGCATCATGGAACTGGGCCAGGCCGGACGCGGTGAACACTCCGAAATCATGCCGTTCGTCGAGCGCACGGTGAATTCCGAGCTGTCCGGAAACATGATCGACCTGTGTCCGGTGGGCGCGCTGACCAGCAAGCCGTTCCGTTACTCGGCTCGTGCCTGGGAATTGACCCGGCGCGCCTCGGTCAGCCCGCACGACAGCCTCGGCGCCAATTTGGCGGTTCAGGTAAAGGGTAACCGCGTCTATCGTGTCGTGCCGCGCGAAAATGAAGCCATCAACGAGTGCTGGCTGTCCGACAAGGACCGCTTTTCCTACGAAGGGCTGAACTCCGCGCAGCGCCTCACGCAACCCATGATCAAACACCATGGCGAATGGCAGGAATGCAATTGGCAGACCGCGCTGGAGTATGTGGCCAACGGGCTGAAGCGCATTCGCGACGACCACGGCGCAGCCCAGATCGGCGCGCTGGCGACGCCGCACAGCACGCTGGAAGAACTTTATTTGTTACAGAAATTCATGCGCGGTATCGGCAGCGGCAACGTGGATCACCGTACGCGCCAGTCCGACTTCCGCCTTGATACCGCCCTGCAAGGAGCGCCATGGCTTGGACAGAGCATTGTCGCGCTGCAGGAAGTGAAGAGCGCACTGATCATCGGTAGCACGCTGCGCAAGGATCATCCATTACTGGCGCAACGCCTGCGTCAGGCCGCCAAGGCGGGCGCCGAGTTGAACCTGGTGAATCCGCTGGACGACGACCTGCTTGCCAAGGTGGCCAACAAGCTGATCGTGGCCCCTAATGAGCTCGTCAATGCCTTGTCCCAAGTGCTGAAGGCGCTGTCCGAGCTTAAACAGATCGCGGTGCCCCTGGCGCTGGCGGGCGTGAGCGTATCCCCCGCAGCGATGGCCATTGCCGCCAGTCTGTCGAGTGGTGAAAAGGCGGCGGTGTTACTGGGCAATCTGGCGCAGCACCATCCACGTTACAGCGAGTTGCACAGCCTGGCGCAGGAAATTGCGCGCATTTCGGGCGCCTCGCTGGGCGTGCTGGGGGAAGCCGCCAACAGCGTCGGAGCTTGTCTTGCCGGAGCGGTCCCTTATGCAGGTTCCCTGGGCAAGGGCGTCAGCAGCGCCGGCATGAATGCCGCGGAAATGCTGGCAACGCCGCGTCTGGCCTATGTGCTGCTGAATACCGAAATCGAGCTCGATAGCCATGATCCGCAGCAGGCCTTGCGGGCGATGGAGCATGCGGAACTGGTGGTGGCGTTAAGCGCCTACCGCCACCAAGCGCTGAATTACGCTGATGTGCTGCTGCCGATTGCGCCCTTCACGGAAACCTCCGGTACCTTCGTCAATACCGAGGGCCGGGCGCAAAGCTTCAATGCCGTGGTCAAGCCTCAGGGCGAAACGCGCCCAGCGTGGAAGGTGTTGCGCGTGCTGGGAAACATGTTCAACCTCAACGGCTTCGATTACAACAGTTCAGAAGATGTGCGTACTGAAATCCTTGCCGGCGGCGAGACGCTCCTGCATGAAGCGTGCAACAACCAGTTGCAGAATATCCATTTGGGCGATGCCGCGCTTGTCGCCACGAACGGTATCCAGCGTATTGCCGAAGTGCCTATTTATCAGGCGGATGCCATAGTGCGCCGCGCCGATTCGCTGCAGCGTACCGTGGACGGCGCCGCGCCAGACGCAGTAATGAACGGCGCCTTGCTGCAGCAATTGCAAGTGGAGGATGGCGGGATGGTGGTGGTGCGCCAGGGTGGCGGCAGTGCGGTGATGCGTGCCAGACGCGATGACAGCTTGCCATCGGGTTGTGCGCGGGTCGCCGCCGCCCATCCCCTGACCGCCGTCCTGGGTTCGATGTTTGGCGAAATTGTGGTAGAGAAGGCCTGATCTGATGGAATTCTTTCAATCCCTGTTGGGACCTGCTTGGCCAGTGGTGTGGACGATGGTAAAAATTGTCGTCATCGTCGGCCCATTGCTGCTTGGCGTGGCTTATGTCACTTACGCCGAGCGCAAGGTGATCGGTTACATGCAGGTACGTATCGGCCCCAACCGTGTTGGTCCGCTGGGGCTGTTGCAACCTATTGCGGACGGCTTGAAGCTGATGATGAAGGAAATCATCATTCCCAGCGGTGCCAACAAGAAGCTTTTTCTGCTTGCACCCGTGCTGTGCATGGCGCCTGCCCTGGTTGCCTGGGCGGTGATCCCGTTCACCCCGGAGCTGGTACTGGCCAACGTCGATGCCAGCTTGCTGTTTATCATGGCCATTACATCGATGGGTGTGTACGGCGTGGTGCTTGCGGGCTGGGCCTCCAATTCCAAGTATCCGTTTCTCGGCGCAATGCGCTCGGCGGCACAGATTGTGTCGTATGAAATCGCCATGGGTTTTGCCCTGGTCGGCGTGTTGATGGCGGCGCAGAGCCTGAATCTGGTCGAGATCGTCAAGGCCCAGCAGGGGGCAACGTTCTTCAGCTGGTACTGGTTGCCACTGTTCCCCATGTTCCTGGTGTACATGATTTCATCAGTGGCCGAGATCAACCGTGCGCCGTTCGACGTGGCTGAAGGCGAATCCGAAATCGTCGGTTTTCACGCCGAATATTCGGGCATGGCGTTTGCCGTGTTCTTCCTCGCCGAATACGCCAACATGATCTTGGTGGCAACCCTGTCGGCGTTATTGTTCCTCGGTGGCTGGCTACCTCTGTTCGATTTCGCGCCGTTTACCTGGATTCCCGGATTTTTCTGGCTGATCGCCAAGATTTGCTTCGTGCTGTTCCTCTTCCTGTGGTTCCGGGCGACCTTCCCCCGTTACCGTTACGACCAGATCATGCGCCTGGGCTGGAAAGTATTCATTCCGGTGACGCTGGTATGGCTGCTGTTTATCGGCGGCATGATGCAAACCCCGCTGGGTTATTTGTTCCACTGAGCTTAGTAGATATGATGAACCGCCTTAATGCATTCTTCAAAAGTCTGCTCCTGATCGAGCTGCTCAAGGGCATGGCCCTGACCGGGCGCTATTTGTTCGCGCGCAAGATTACGGTGCAGTATCCGGAGGAGCGCACTCCCATGTCGCCGCGTTTTCGCGGCCTGCACGCCCTGCGCCGTTATCCCAATGGCGAGGAGCGTTGCATTGCATGCAAGCTGTGCGAGGCGGTATGCCCGGCGTTGGCCATTCAGATCGACATGGAAGAGCGGGCCGACGGCACAAGACGCACGACGCGCTACGACATCGATCTGACCAAATGCATTTTTTGCGGATTCTGCGAGGAGTCGTGTCCGGTAGACTCCATCGTGGAAACGCGCATATTTGACTACCATGGCGAAAAACGCGGCGATCTTTACTACACCAAGGCAATGCTGCTGGCGGTGGGCGACAAGCATGAAGAGCAGATTGCCCGCGACAAGGCGGCAGATGCCCCATACCGTTGATTCGGTTATCGCTAGTCATTTGACAGGACTCGGTTGATGAATTTAGAAACACTGATTTTTTACTTCTTCTCGGCGATCTTGCTGCTTGCGGCTGCACGCGTGGTGACCGCACGCAACCCGGTGCATTCCGCCCTGTATCTGGTACTGGCGTTTTTTACCGCCGCCGCCCTGTGGATTACCCTGGAAGCTGAATTCCTGGCAATTACCCTGGTGCTGGTGTACGTGGGGGCGGTGATGGTGCTGTTCCTGTTCGTGGTGATGATGCTCGACATCAACTTCGATCTGTTGCGCGAGGGTTTCTGGGACAATCTGCCCTTCGCCCTGATGGTGGCGGTTTTGATGGCCGCGGAAATGGCGCTGGTGCTGAGCGGACGCAATTTATGGGCAAAGGGCGACGGCGAAGTGCCGAACGTGCACGGACCGGGCTACAGCAATATCAAGGAATTGGGGCGCCTGATTTACACCGAATACGTTTACCCGTTCGAGATTGCATCAGTCATCCTGCTGGTGGCGATTGTGGCGGCCATTGCGCTGACGCTGCGTCGCCGCAAGGACACCAAGTACCAGGATGCCGCGGCACAGATCGCGGTGCGCCGTAATGACCGCTTGCGCATTATTTCGGTGCCGACCGACTATAAGTTGAAACAGCAGCCGGCGGATGCCGCACCATCGTCGGAGCAACAACCTTGAGGAGCCATTGGTGCTGACACTTTCTCATTATCTGGTTCTGGGCGCGATCCTGTTTTCCATCAGCGTGCTGGGAATTTTTCTCAACCGCAAGAACGTCATTGTTATTCTCATGGCGATCGAGTTGATGCTGCTCGCGGTGAACATGAATTTCGTGGCGTTTTCCCATTATCTCCACGATACGGCGGGGCAGGTTTTCGTCTTTTTCATTCTCACCGTGGCCGCTGCCGAAGCTGCAATCGGCCTGGCGATTCTGGTGGTGCTGTTCCGTAATCTGCGCACGATCAATGTGCAGGACCTGGATCACTTAAAGGGATAACAGTCGGTATAACGCGCTGATGACTGAAAAAAAACATGACTGAAATGCAAAAACTCTATCTGCTCGTGCCGCTCGCCCCCCTGGCCGGAGCCTTGATTGCCGGCTTGTTCGGCTGGCTGATCGGGCGCCGCCTTTCACACTGGGTAACGATAATCGGTGTGGCCATATCCTTTGTGGCGTCGGTCGTGATTTTCCGGGACGTGCTGGCGGGACACACTTTCAACGGCAGCGTTTACACCTGGCTGACCTCTGGCGAGACGCGCTTCGAGATCGGCTTCCTGATCGATCGCCTGTCGGTCATGATGATGATGGTGGTGACATTCGTCTCGCTCATGGTGCATATCTATACCATCGGCTACATGGCCGAGGACCCGGGCTACCAGCGCTTCTTCAGTTACATTTCACTGTTCACCTTCTCCATGCTGATGCTGGTGATGAGCAATAACTTCCTCCAGCTGTTCTTTGGCTGGGAGGCCGTGGGCCTGGTGTCCTACCTGCTGATCGGCTTCTGGTATACCCGGCCGACCGCGATCTACGCCAACCTCAAGGCCTTTCTAGTCAACCGTGTCGGAGACTTCGGTTTCCTCCTCGGCATCGGCATGGTGCTGGCCTACTTCGGCACCCTCGATTACGCTGCCGTATTTGCATTGGCGCCGGAAATGGCGAGCCACAAGGTCAGCTTGCTGGTGGGAGAAAACTGGGAGCTGATGACGGTGATCTGCATCCTGCTGTTCATCGGTGCCATGGGCAAGTCGGCGCAGTTTCCGCTGCATGTCTGGCTGCCGGACTCCATGGAAGGCCCGACGCCAATTTCCGCCCTGATCCATGCCGCCACCATGGTTACCGCCGGTATTTTCATGGTGGCGCGTATGTCGCCGCTATTCGAGTTATCCGAGACCGCCCTGTCCTTCGTCATCGTGATCGGTTCCATCACCGCGCTGTTCATGGCGCTGGTGGCCATCGTGCAGACCGACATCAAGCGCGTGGTGGCGTACTCCACGCTGTCGCAACTGGGCTACATGACCGTGGCGCTGGGCGCATCGGCCTATTCGGCGGCGATATTCCACCTCATGACACATGCCTTCTTCAAGGCGGTGCTGTTCCTTGGCGCCGGCTCGGTCATCATCGCCATGCACCACCAGCAGGACATGCGCTACATGGGGGGGCTGCGCAAGTACATGCCGATCACCTATCTGACCATGCTGATCGGCGCCCTCGCCAATGCAGGCCTGCCGCCGTTCGCCGGCTTTTTCTCCAAGGACTCGATTATCGAGGCGGTCGGACTTTCGACCATTCCTGGGTCGGGCTTCGCCTACATGGCGATTCTTGCGGGCGTGTTCATAGGCGGCTTCTATTCCTTCCGCCTGGTGTTTTTTACCTTCCACGGTGAAGAGCGTTTCCGCCATGCGCCTGCTGCCGGTCACGGCCATCATGACGACCACGGCCACCATGGATCTGCCGTACCGCACGAGTCGCCGTGGGTAGTCACCGTGCCCTTGTTGCTGCTGGCCATTCCATCCGTGGCGGCGGGCTGGCTGATCGGGCCGATGCTGTTCGGCGGATACTTCGGCGACGCCATCTACATCTCGCACGACCATCATGCCCTGGCGCACATGGCGGAAGAGTTTCACGGCGTCTGGGCGATGATGCTGCACGCACTGACCACGCTGCCTTTCTGGCTTGCAATTGGCGGCGCGGGAACAGCCTGGTTCCTGTATATCCTTCGTCCCGAGCTGCCGGCGGTGATCAAGGCGAAATTCAGCCTGATTTCCACCATCCTGGAGAAGAAATACGGTTTTGATGCGTTCAACGATGTTGTCTTTGCCGGTGGAGCACGCATGCTGGGGCGCGTGTTGTGGCGTGCCGGCGACGTGTGGCTGATAGACGGCTTGTTCGTGAATGGCACCGCGCGGCTTATCGGCTGGGCCTCCTCGCTGATCCGTCATGTGCAGTCCGGTTACATTTACCACTATGCGTTCGCCATGATCATCGGCGTGTTC
Organism: Sulfurimicrobium sp.; assembly: GCA_030690835.1. Lineage (GTDB taxonomy): Bacteria > Pseudomonadota > Gammaproteobacteria > Burkholderiales > Sulfuricellaceae > Sulfurimicrobium. The sequence continues at coordinate 6,914 of JAUYFW010000068.1, forward strand.
CTGATGATTTCGCTGTTCGTGAGATGATGAGCTACAGAGTAATTTAGGGAAGTTATGAGCGAAGGTTCGACATTGTTAAGCTGGGTAATCTGGTTGCCGATCGCGGCAGGTGTGCTGGTGCTCGCCACGGGCAGCGATCGCAACGCATTTGTGGCTCGCGTCATTGCGCTAATCGGCGCGCTGGCCGGTTTTGTTGTCAGCATCCCGTTGTATACCGGCTTCAACCGCTTGACCAGCGACATGCAATTCGTCGAGTACAAGTCCTGGATTCCGGCGTTCAATATCCACTACAACCTTGGCGTGGACGGGATCTCGGTTCTGTTCATACTGCTTACCAGCTTCACCACCGTGCTGGTGGTGATCGCGGGCTGGAAGGTCATCGAGAAGAAGGTCGCGCAATACATGGCCGCCTTCCTCATCATGTCCGGGTTGATGAATGGCGTGTTTGCCGCGCTCGATGCGATTCTGTTCTACGTCTTCTGGGAGGCGATGCTGATCCCGATGTTTATCGCCATCGGTGTGTGGGGCGGGCCGAACCGGGTGTATGCGGCGGTCAAATTCTTTCTCTATACCTTGACCGGCTCCTTGTTGATGCTGGTTGCCTTCATCTACCTGTTCAACCAGTCGGGCGGCAGTTTCAGTATTCTCGATTATCACCGGCTACCGCTGGCGTTTGAGGCACAGGTACTGATCTTTGTTGCCTTTTTTACCGCCTTTGCCGTCAAGGTGCCCATGTGGCCGGTCCATACCTGGTTGCCGGATGCCCACGTAGAAGCCCCCACGGGTGGTTCCGTGGTGTTGGCTGCGATCATGCTGAAAGTAGGCGCTTACGGTTTCCTGCGTTTCTCCTTGCCTATCGTGCCCGATGCCAGCCACGCCCTGTCAGGCTTCATGATCACCCTGTCCCTGATCGCGGTGGTTTACATCGGCCTGGTGGCGCTGGCGCAGAGCGACATGAAGAAGCTCATCGCCTATTCCTCCATTTCCCATATGGGCTTCGTGACCCTGGGTCTTTTCATTTTCAATGAGTTGGGCATGGAAGGCGCCCTGGTGCAGATGGTTTCCCACGGCTTCATTGCCGGCGCGATGTTCCTCTGCGTGGGGGTGATGTACGACCGCATGCATACGCGCAATATTGCCGATTACGGCGGCGTGGCCAACAAGATGCCGAAATTCGCGGCATTCTTCATGCTGTTCGCCATGGCAAATGCTGGTTTGCCCGGTACCAGCGGTTTCGTGGGCGAGTTCATGGTGATCATGGGCGCCCTCAAGGCCAATTTCTGGTACGGTTTCCTGGCCGCGACCACCTTGATTTTCGGCGCGGCCTATACCTTGTGGATGTACAAGCGGGTGGTGTTCGGTGCCGTGGCCAATTCCCATGTGGAACATCTGACCGACATCAGCCGCCGCGAATTCCTGGTGCTGGCGTTGCTGGCGGTAGCCGTGCTGGGCATGGGCCTGTACCCCTTGCCCTTTACCGAAGTGATGCACGCTTCGGTCAACAATCTGCTCACTCACGTGGCGCAAAGCAAGCTGTAACGATCATGGCCAGCGTGATATCCCAGATCGTGCAACTTGCCATGACCGTTTCCCTCACCCCTGCCCTCTCCCGGAAGGAGCAACCGCAAGGGTTGTCCCCGCCGGGATTGGCGGCAAAGCCGCTCAATCCGGCGAGAAGGGGAACCCGGTTCTCGCTATGCGAGTTTCACGTTATAGCAAGCTATAAAGAGAGAATGTAATGATCGTTGCCATGCCCAACCTGACCCCCGCCCTGCCGGAAATCTTCGTGCTGGCGATGGTTTCGTTGATTATTATCGTTGACCTGTTCCTGCCCGCCAAGAACCGGTTCATTACCTATGCCCTGACCCAGATCACCCTGCTCGGGGCCGCCTGGATCACGGTTGCCACGCATTCTTCCGCGCCTGCCTACACCTTCAGCAACATGTTCGTGGACGATGCCATGGGCGATGTGCTCAAGCTGATGAGCTACATCTCTGTTTCAGTGGTGCTGGTTTACTCGCGCAGCTATATCAGCCTGCGCGGCATGTTTCGCGGGGAATTCTTTGCCTTGGCGCTGTTCGCGCTGCTGGGCATGATGGTGATGATTTCCGCCAATCACTTCCTGGTGTTGTATATGGGGCTTGAATTGCTGTCGCTGAGCCTCTACGCCATGGTGGCGCTGCAACGAGACTCGGCCCTGGCGACGGAAGCCGCCATGAAGTATTTCGTGCTTGGCGCACTGGCTTCCGGCTTGCTGCTGTATGGCATGTCCATGCTGTATGGCGCGACCGGCAGCCTGAATCTGAACCAAGTGGCGACCATGATCCAGCACACCACCGGCAACCATGTGATACTGACCTTCGGCCTGGTGTTCATCGTCGCCGGTCTGGCGTTCAAGCTCGGCGTGGTGCCATTCCACATGTGGATTCCCGACGTGTATCAGGGCGCGCCGACAGCGGTGACGCTGTTTATCGGCTCGGCGCCGAAAATCGCCGCTTTTGCCTTCGTCATGCGTCTGCTGGTGGAAGGCCTGCAGGGCCTGGTGCATGACTGGCAGGGCATGCTGGTGATCATGGCGCTGCTCTCCATGGCGATCGGCAACGTGATCGCCATCGCCCAGACCAACATCAAGCGAATGCTGGCTTACTCGACCATTTCCCACATGGGCTTCCTGTTGCTCGGAATTCTCTCCGGCACCCTGAACGGCTATAGCTCTTCCATGTTTTACGTCCTGGTCTATGTGCTGATGAGCATGGGTGGTTTCGGCATGATCATGCTGCTCTCGCGCCAGGGTTTTGAAGCGGAGAATCTGGAAGACTTCAAGGGGCTCAATCAACGCAGTCCCTGGTATGCCTTCGTGATGCTGCTGCTGATGTTCTCCATGGCGGGCGTGCCGCCGACGGTCGGTTTCTATGCCAAGCTGTCGGTGCTGCAAGCCGCGCTGCAGGCCGGTTTCCTCTGGGTGGTGATAGCGGCGGTGCTGTTTTCGGTGATCGGCGCGTTTTACTACCTGCGCATCATCAAGCTGATGTACTTCGATGCGCCGCTGGATCAAGCGCCGGTCAAGCCCGAGGGCGACATGGCCATGCTCATGAGCACCAACGGGCTCGCCGTGCTGGCGCTGGGCCTCCTGCCGCAGCCGCTGATGGCTTTGTGCGCCTACGCAATCCAGCGCTCCCTGTTGTGACGCCCGGAAGCGCGATACTTCTGCTTCTCATGCTGATGGCGGCGAACCTGCCGTTTCTGGCTGATCGCCTGCTGTTCGTCATTCCTCTTGGCCGCGGCAAGCATTTCGGCTGGCATTTGCTGGAACTCGTCATACTTTACTTCGTGGTGGGCGGGGTGAGCATGCTGCTCGAAGGGCAACTGGGGCCACGCCAATCGCAGAATTGGGAATTTTACGCGGTAACATGCTGTTTGTTCCTGGTGTTCGCCTTCCCCGGTTTTACCTACCGCTACCTGTGGCGGCAGCGTTAAATATCCTACTCTCCTTGCCTGAATCCTGCCGCGCACGAACGTCCGGGAAGTGAATGGCAGCCGACGATCTCACCGAAACACAGCTTTCTTCCCATACTGTTTACCACGGCGGCCTGCTGCATGTGAAGGAGGACCGCGTGGAACTGCCGGATGGCAGGCAGGCGACGCGCGAATATATCGTTCATCCTGGGGCCGTGGTGGTGATTCCTCTGCTGGATAACGGTGATGTGGTGATGGAGCGGCAGTTTCGTTATCCCTTGCGCCGCGATCTATATGAATTGCCAGCCGGAAAACTCGACCCGGGCGAAAATCCACTTTTCTGCGGCCAACGCGAGCTGCTGGAAGAAACCGGTTATGTTGCGTGCAAATGGCGCTATGTGGCGACTATCCATCCCTGCATCGGCTATTCGGATGAAGCCATAAGCCTTTATCTAGCCGAGGGCCTGAGTCCTGGGCCACATCAGCGGGATGGCGACGAATTTCTGGAAATTTTCTGTCTGCCGCTGGCGGAAGCGCTGGAGTGGGTGCGTATCGGACGGATTACCGATGTAAAAACCGTGATCGGTCTTTTCTGGGCGGAAAAGATTGCCCAGGGCTGGCATCCTCCTGAAAGCCCATATTCAGTTAGTGTTTGAGGGGCGGGATGGAGAGTTTATTCCGGATTATCCATTGGAATGCCCGTATGTAGGCGCGCCGCCCCCGGCGCGAATGCGGTCGCAAATCGCGGCGAGCCCCCGGCCAAAACACCCGAGGACAAGGGCGCCGCTCCCACAGCGGCGTTTTGGTGCTAATGGATAATTTGGGTTTATCACACCCAATAGGAAACCGTGGGGGTGCCCTCGCAATGATCCTAAAATGGCGGCTTGGCTGGATTATTTTCCTTCGGGGGTCATCAGGTTGGCTGAAATG
>JAUYFW010000070.1 GCA_030690835.1 Sulfurimicrobium sp.
CGTCAGGCGCATGGCGCCGTGATGGTCGACATGGATGGCACGACCGTGCTGGTCACCGTGGTGGGCAACAAGGACGTCAAGCCCGGGCAGGACTTCTTCCCGATGACGGTGGATTATCAGGAACGCACCTACGCCGCGGGCAAGATCCCCGGTGGCTTCTTCAAGCGCGAAGGTCGCCCTTCCGAGAAGGAAATCCTGACCTCACGCCTGATCGACCGTCCATTGCGTCCGCTGTTTCCGGAAGGCTTTTACAATGAGGTGCAGATCGTCGCCACGGTGATGTCTTCCAATCCCGAAATCGACGCCGACATTCCGGCCATGCTGGGCGCCTCTGCCGCCATGGCGATTTCCGGCATTCCCTTCGATGGTCCCATCGGCGCAGCGCGCGTGGCTTATATCGACGGCAACTACGTGCTCAACCCGACCGCAACCGAACTGAAATCCTCGCAACTGGACCTGGTGGTTGCCGGTACCGACTCAGCCGTGCTGATGGTTGAGTCCGAAGCGCAGCAACTGTCGGAAGAGGTGATGCTGGGCGCCGTGGTGTTCGGTCACGATCAGATGCTGGCCGCCATCAACGCCATCAACGAACTGGTTGAAGAAGTGGCGCCGGAAGCCTGGGAATGGGTTGCTCCCGAGAAGGATGCCGCGCTGGTGGCGGGAATTGCCGCGCTGGCCGAAGCCGATGTGCGCAAAGCCTACCAGGTCAAGCAAAAACAGGCGCGCTATGCGCAAGTGGATGAAATCCGCAGTCGCGTGGTTGCCGCCGTTGCCGGCGACGATGCCGATGCAACGCGCATCAACCATATCAAGAATCTGTTCCAGGATCTGGAAGCCAAAATCGTGCGCGGCCAGATTCTCGACGGCGAGCCGCGTATTGACGGCCGCGATACCCGTACCGTGCGTCCGATCACCATTCGCACCGGCGTGCTGCCGCGTACCCATGGCTCCGCCCTGTTTACCCGTGGCGAAACCCAGGCGCTGGTGGTTTCGACGCTGGGCACCGCACGTGACGAACAAAAAATCGATGCGCTGCAGGGCGAGTATTCCGACCGCTTCATGCTGCATTACAATTTTCCCCCATACTCCACCGGTGAAACCGGCCGTGTCGGTACGCCCAAGCGCCGCGAAATCGGCCACGGCCGTCTCGCCAAGCGCGCCCTGGTAGCCGTGCTGCCCGCTGCAGCGGACTTCGCCTACTCCATGCGCGTGGTTTCCGAAATCACCGAATCCAACGGTTCCAGTTCCATGGCCTCGGTGTGCGGCGGCTGTCTCTCACTGATGGATGCCGGCGTGCCGCTCAAGGATCACGTGGCCGGTATCGCCATGGGCCTGATCAAGGAAGGCAACCGCTTTGCAGTGCTGACCGACATCCTGGGCGACGAAGATCACCTCGGCGACATGGACTTCAAGGTGGCGGGCACCGAAAACGGCATCACCGCGCTGCAGATGGACATCAAGATCAAAGGCATCACCAAGGACATCATGAAGGCCGCCCTGACGCAAGCCCAGGAAGGCCGCCTGCATATCCTCGGTATCATGAAGGACGCCGTGGGCAAGCCGCGCGAAGAGTTGTCCAGCTTCGCGCCGCGCATGATCACCATGAAGATCAATCCGGAAAAAATCCGCGACGTGATCGGCAAGGGTGGCGCGGTGATCCGTGCATTGACCGAGGAAACCGGCACCAGTATCGATATCGCCGAAGACGGTACCGTGACCATCGCCTGCATGAGTTCCGAAGCCGGTGACCTGGCCAAGAAACGCATCGCCGATATCACCGCCGAAGTGGAAGTGGGCAAGACCTACGATGGCACGGTCATCAAGCTGCTGGATTTTGGCGCGATTGTCAGCGTGTTGCCCGGCAAGGATGGTTTGTTGCACATCTCCCAGATCGCCCACGAGCGCGTCAATGCGGTAGCCGACCACCTCAAGGAAGGTCAGGCGGTCAAGGTGAAAGTGCTGGAAGCCGACGAGAAAGGCCGTCTGCGCCTGTCCATGAAAGCACTGCTGGAAGCGCCTGCTCCTGCAGCGCCTCACCCGGCAAGCGAATAAGCCGGTTGCTGATTCGAAAAAGCCCCGGGGGAAACCCTGGGGCTTTTTTGTTTAGGACCGTTCCATCACCGCGGCGAAAAAGCCATCGGTGCCGTTGATATGGGGCAGGAGTTGCAGGTATTTTCCGGTATCCAGCGGGATGTTGTGTGCCGCCAGGATTTCACCGGCATCGAGTAATTTATATTCCGGGTGCTGGGCGAGGAAGGCTTCGACGATCTGCTGGTTTTCCTCCGGCAGGAAGCTGCAGGTGGCATAGACCAGGCGTCCACCGCTTTTCAGCAGGCGTGATGCCGCGAGCAGGATCGCGGCCTGCTTTTGCGTCAGCTCGGCGATGCCTTCCGGGGTCTGGCGCCATTTCAAATCGGGATTGCGGCGCAAGGTGCCGAGCCCGCTGCAGGGCGCATCCACCAGTACGCGGTCGATTTTTCCAGCCAGGCGCTTGATCTTGAGGTCGTTTTCGTTGTTTATGAGTTGCGGATGCAGGTTGCTCAAGCCCGAGCGTTTCAAGCGCGGTTTGAGGTTGTTGAGGCGTTTTTCCGATACGTCGAAGGCGTAAACGCGGCCCTGGTTTTGCATCAGCATACCTATCAGCAGCGTCTTGCCACCGGCACCGGCGCAGAAATCCACCACCATTTCGCGGCGTTGCGGCGCCAGCAGGTAGCCGATCAGCTGGCTGCCTTCATCCTGAACCTCGATCTTGCCCTTGATGAACAGCGGATTCTTGTTGAGAGCGGGCTTTTCCTTGAGGCGCAGGCCAAGCGGCGAGTAGGGCGTGGCTTCAGCCGCGATGCCATCATTCTTGCTCAGGGTATGCAGCACATCGTCGCGCTTGTCGAGCATGGTGTTAACGCGCAAATCCAGCGGAGCGGGCTGTTGCATGCCACGTGCCAGAGTCAGGATGTCGCTGTCTGACATGAAGGTCCGCAACTTTTCCATCAGCCAGTCCGGGAAGTCGGCCTGTATGGCGAGCGGCAAATCGCTGGTGGGGATGGCCTTGAGCTGTTTCAACCATTCTGCTTCCCCTTCCTGCAGCAGGGGTTCCAGTTCGCGCGCGTTGATGCCTTGCAGCTTCATCAGCGTGGCCAGCGCCAGTTGGCGGGGACTGGCAGTAACACGAGCTTCGCGTAGCGAAACTCCATCCCTCTCGCCCTCTGGGAGAGAGTTAGGAGAGAGGGAGCCAATCAGCTGTTCGAGCAGGCGTTTGCGGCGCAGCGCGGCATAAATGTTGTCGGCGATGAAGGCGCGATCCTGGCTGCCAAGTTCGCGGTTGACGCGGAAGTAGTAATGCAGATTGGCATCGGCCGGCTCGCGCAGCGTCATGACATTTTTCATGGCGTGGACGAGGTGGCCGAAGCGGGAAACCGGAATGGACGTGGTTGTTCTGGAAACTGGAGTGGACATGGTTATTGAACTTTGATGGCGGTGGCGGTTTGTTCCATCACACCGCCTTGTTTGTCGGTATAACGGATTTTGACCGGGAGGTAATGATACTCCGTTGCCAGCCAGATTTCCGTGTTTTCTTCCCCTTGCTGGCGGACTTGGCCAATATGCAGCGCCTTGATCGGGCCGAGGCGGGTTTCCAGGGTTTCCTCGCCGAGCGATTGATAGCCGTAGTTGTCCAGCTTGCGCCCAGTGGTGATATGGAGGCGGGTGCTATCGCCCTGTTGCGGTGGCGAGAAGGCGAGCTGGTAGAGAAAGCTGAGTAAATCCTGCGTGCCGTCCGGGAGCTTGACGGTGCGTGTATCGCCGCCAGTGCCAAGGGTGAGTCGCATGTTCTCCCAGTCGAATTGGGCAGTGTCGGTCTTGTCCGCCCTTTGGCCGCGTTGCACCCAGTAGGACGTGGGTTTTAAACCTTCTGCCGCGAGCTCCCCCTGGCTGATCTGCACATGCCGGCCAGTGTAGAAAAGCGAGACGATTCCGCTCGCCTCGGCAACCTGGTTGATGGAGTAACGGGTGCCGTCGCGTTTCCAGGTGTGTTGCACCTTGCCCACCGCAAAGCCGTCGCTGCCGTTGTAAAGGGTGTAGCTGATTTCCGCTAGTTCGGGTAGCTGAATGGCATTTTCCGTTAGCGTTTCAGTTCCGGCGGGCTCCGGCACGGTTGGGGCGGCACTCTCTTCCTGCGCGGGAGGGGCGGCAGGTTCGGGCTCTGCCGTGGGAGGCGTGGCTGGAAGCGGAGCCGGAGGCTGCGGCGCATGCTTGCGGGGCGGTGGTTTGCGTGCCTTGGTTACGCGATGTGGAGCAGGCAGCGGCGTTGGCGACTCGCTCCTGATGCTTGCCTCCAGAACGGGGTCGGGATGATAGTCCGGCACGCTGATGGCCGGGCCGAAAGTTATGATGAGATGAGCCAGTAACGACAGTGCCAGTGCCCAGGCAAAGCGCTTGACGGTTGTGCGTGGGGCAGCCAACGCTAGTCCGGTTTAAAGGACAGGCTTTCCAGTTGCTGTTCCAGCCTGCTGCCATTCTTTTCGATGAATACGATGCGAACCGGAAAATGATGGCGCGATTTTGCCAGCCACAATTCAATGCCATCCTCGTCCGCCGTGCGTTCCTTGCTCAGGTGCAGGGTCTGAAAAGTGCCGGCGGACACGGCGGTGGTCTCTTCCTTGATGAAGCGGTAATGGTGGAGCGAAAGTTTGCGGCCGGTGCTGATGTGGAAATCCACGTCGCGGTTTTCGGGCGCCCGGAACATGAATTGATAGAGCTGGCTGAGCCTGTCCTGGGTGCCTGCCGGCAAGGGAGCGGTTTCGACTCTGCCATCGTATTTATGAGTGACGCCGAGTTTTTCCCAGTCGAAATCGGCGACCATCAGTTTTGCCGCATCAGCGCCGCGATGGTGCTCGAAATGCAGCGGGCGCAGGCCGTCGGCGGTGACCTCCCCCGTGCTCTGGAGTTTGATGACCCCCCTGGCAAACAGGGCGAAGATGCCCGTGGCGGTGGTGGTGCTTTCAATGCGGTACTGTTGGCCGTCGCGTTCGAAGCGCTCGTTGACCTCCCCCACCAGCTGGCCGCTCTTGATGACACGGTATTTGGCCGTAAGCTGTTGCGGCGGCGCCGCCAGCGCGATGCTGGTTAAAAAAACCGAGAGTGCGAGGAATAACCGCAAGCGCATCATGCTTCCCAGGGTGAACGCAGGGCGGCGGCGCATGCCCCGCCAGTGCGAACGGTGACTTTGCCCTGTTCCAGCGTGAGGCGGCCTTCGGCGAACCAGCGGATGGTCTGCGGATAAATCAGGTGTTCCTGCTCCAGTACCCGCGCCGCGAGCGTGTCCGGCGTATCGTCGGGCAACACCGGCACGGCGGCCTGAACAATGATCGGTCCGTGATCCACACTGGGGGTGACGAAGTGGACGGTGCAGCCGTGAATTCTGACGCCTTCCTGCAAGGCTTTTTCGTGCGTATTGAGGCCGGGAAAGGCAGGCAGCAGGGCGGGATGAATGTTGATCAGGCGGCCCTGATAGTGGTTGACGAATTCCGGTGTGAGGATGCGCATGAAGCCGGCCAGCACCACCAGATCGGGAGAAAACTCGTCGATCTTTGCCGCCAGGGCGGTGTCGAAGTCGGTGCGGTTGGAATATTGCTTGTGGTACACCACGGCGGTGGTGACGCCGTGGCGGGCGGCGGTTTCGAGGCCCTTGGCATCGGCCTTGTTGCTGATGACGGCAGCGATTTTGACCGGCAACCGGGCTTCCAGAATCGCCTGCATGTTGCTGCCGCGACCGGAAATGAGGATGACGATGCGTTTAATGGGAACCTCGCGCAGCGAGCCTGTGTCCCTCTCTCCCTCTGGGAGAGAGTTAGGAGAGAGGGAAACGGGCATGGCGATTTTCATGATTGGGGGTACACATTTGCCATGGCCGTTCACTGCACGACCGTTTGTGGCTGCCCGTCCGCCCTTGTCTCGATGCGCCCGATGCGCCATACCTGCTCGCCGCTGGCGCTGAGCGAGGCCATTGCCGCATCGGCATGCTCGGCTGCGACGATGACCACCATGCCGATGCCGCAGTTGAAGGTGCGGTGCATTTCCTTCTCGGCCACATTGCCTTCCTGTTGCATCCAGGAGAACAGCGGCGGCATGGGCCAGCTGGATTTGTCCAGTATTGCGGTAAGGTGTGGCTGCAGCACGCGCGGGATATTTTCCAGCAGGCCGCCGCCGGTGATGTGGGCCATGCCCTTGACCGGCAATTCGCCCATCAGCTTGAGCAGGGGTTTGACATAAATGCGCGTCGGCGCCAGCACCACGTCGCGCAGGGGGCGGCCGTGGAAATCGCTGTCGAGATCGATGCCGGTGCGTTCGATGATCTTGCGCACCAGGGAGTAGCCGTTGGAGTGGGCGCCGCTGGAAGCCAGCCCCAGTACCACGTCGCCTGCAACGATGGTTTTTCCGGTGATGATCTTGTCCTTCTCCACGGCGCCCACCGCAAAACCGGCGAGGTCGTATTCGCCAGCCGGGTACATGCCGGGCATTTCCGCCGTTTCGCCGCCAATCAGCGCGCAGCCGGCCTGTTCGCAGCCGGTGGCAATCCCCTTGATAACGTCGGTGGCGGTCGCCACATCGAGCTTGCCGCAGGCAAAGTAGTCGAGGAAGAACAGCGGTTCTGCGCCTTGCACCAGGATGTCGTTGACGCTCATGGCCACCAGGTCGATGCCCACGGTGTCGTGTTTGCCGGTCATGAAGGCCAGTTTCAGCTTGGTTCCCACGCCATCGGTGCCGGAAACCAGTACCGGATTCTGATATTTTTTACCGATTTCGAACATCGCGCCGAAACCGCCCAGGCCGCCCAAAACCTCGGGGCGCATGGTGCGTTTGGCGAAGGGCTTGATGTTTTCCACCAAGGCATCACCGGCGTCGATGTCCACCCCGGCGTCGCGGTAGCTGAGAGAAGTAGGCTGGCTCAAGTTATAATCTCGCTTTCTGTCAAAACATGAAAGTCGCGTTAGCGACACTTCGTCCCCCTCTCCCGCTTGCGGGAGAGGGCAGGGGTGAGGGCAACATTACTTTTTCAACCTGCCATTTTACTTGAAATAGCCGCAAAACGCCCCTAATGAAACAGCTCCTGCTCGATATCGCCGCCGACGTGACGCCCACCCTGGATAATTTTCTCCCGGGACGCAACGCCGAACTGCTGCACGCGCTGCAAACCATCCTGCAGGGTGGGGTGGGGGAGCGTTTCATCTACATCTGGGGCGAACCCGGCAGCGGCAGATCGCATTTGCTGCGCGCCTGGATTCACGCCGCGCAACAATTGGGGCATTCAGCCGCTTATGTGCCGGGTAAAATCCCGCGCCAATGGGAAGGCGGCGGTCTGGTGGCGGTTGACGACGTGGCGCGCCTTGATCAGGACGGACAGATTGCACTTTTTCACCTCTATAACCGTCTAAGAGAAGTAGGGGGCGCGCTTCTCGTCAGCGGCCCCATCGCGCCGGGTGGGCTGGATTTGCGCCCCGACCTGCTGACCCGGCTGGGTTGGGGGCTGGTCTATCAAGTTCATGGCCTCAACGATGAGGAAAAGGCACAGGCGCTGCAAGTGCACGCACGGGAGCGCGGCTTCCGCTTGCCGCAGGAGGTGCTGGATTATCTGCTGCGCCACTGGCGGCGCGACCTGCCTTCCCTGATGGCGGTGCTGGACGCCCTCGACCGCTATACCCTGGAACAGCAGCGGCCGGTGACGCTGCCGCTGTTGCGCCAGTTGCTGCAACTGGAACTGGAGTTGTGATGAATACAAGCATTCCGGCTGCCCTGCTGCTGCTCGCGCCCGGCTGCCCCCATTGTCCGGCGGTGCTGGAAGGGCTAGGCACGCTGGTGAAAGAAGGCGCAATCGGTAAACTCGAAGCGGTGAATATTGCCGTACATCCCGAGTTGGCGGAACAACTGGAGGTGCGCTCGGTACCATGGATTAGAATCGGCGAATTCGATCTGGATGGTAGCCAGACTCCCGCTGAATTGCGCCGCTGGGCGGAACTGGCAGGCACGCCGCAGGGCATGCCGGCCTATTTCCTGCACCTGCTCAAAAACGGCCGCCGCGCCAAGGTGGAAGAAATGGCGCGCCAGGAGCCGCAGCGCCTGCTCGCCCTGGTTGAGCTGCTGGCGGACGATGAAGCCAGCATGGCGGTGCGTCTCGGTATCGGCGCGGTGCTGGAGGAGTTGCAGGACAGCAACATTGCCTTGGTCATGGTGCCGGGGCTGGGCGAGCTGACACGCCATGCCGACCCCCTTGTTCGCGCCGATGCCTGCCATTATCTATCCCTGGTCGGCGGCGAGGAAATCGCTCCCTGGCTGCGTGCCTGCGTGGACGACCAGGATGTCGCCGTGCGCGAAATGGTGGCGGAAATTCTCGCGGAAATGGATGAGGTTCAGGAAGATGGCTGAAAACTCGCGCCAGATCGAGAGACTGCTACAGGATATCGCCTGGGAAACCGCGCAATGCCGGTCCTGGATCGGCAAGGACAGCATCGATTCGCGCGTGCTGGAGGCGATCGAGCAGGTGCCGCGCCATGCTTTTGTACCGGACTGGCAAGTGCCCTATGCTTACGACAACGGGCCGCTACCGATCGGCCACGGTCAGACCATTTCCCAGCCCTTCATCGTTGCGCTGATGAGCGACATGCTTGAGACCAAGCCGCATCACGTGGTGCTCGAAGTGGGCTGCGGCTCGGGCTACCAGAGCGCGGTGCTGTCAAAACTGGTGAGGCAGGTCTATAGCGTCGAGATCGTTCCCGAACTGGCCCAAGCCGCTCAGGAATGCTTGACGCGTCTGGGTTATGGCAATGTGACGGTGCGGCATGGCGACGGCTACCACGGCTGGCCGGAACATGCGCCTTTCGACGGCATTATCGTCACCGCCGCCGCGCCTGAAATTCCCCCGCCGCTGATCGAGCAGCTCAAGCTCGGTGGCCGCCTGGTGATCCCGGTGGGGCAGCCCTATGGACGGCAGGAATTGATGCTGGTGGAAAAAAACGCAGCGGGCGAGGTGTCCATGCGCAATGTGCTGCCGGTGGCTTTCGTGCCGCTGACCGGCGACCATGGAGCAGAGTATGAGTAAGGCTTTCACCAAGGAGAGCGAGGACGACGACGAAGATCTCGATGCCTCGCCCAAACTGCCCCAGGGAAGCAAAAACTACATCACGCCGGGAGGCTATCGGCGCCTGATGGAAGAATTCGACCAGTTATGGAAAGCGGAACGCCCTGAACTGGTGAAAGTCATCCACTGGGCCGCCTCCAACGGCGACCGCTCGGAAAACGGCGATTACATCTACGGCAAGAAACGCCTGCGCGAAATCGACCGGCGCATCCGCTTTCTCTCCAAACGGCTGGAACACTCCGAAGTGATCGACCCCGCGCAGCGCGGGGATTGCGACCAGGCATTCTTCGGTGCCACGGTGACGGTGAGCAACCAGTCAGGCGAGGAAAAAACCTACAGCATCGTCGGCATGGACGAGGTCGATCTCGGACGCGGCCATATCAGCTGGATTTCGCCCTTGGCCATGGCGCTGCTCAAGGCGCGGGAAGGCGACGTGGTGACCTTGCGCACGCCGGGCGGAGTGGAAGAACTGGACGTGGTGGAAATTCGCTACATCGCGCTCGATTGAACCTAAAAACCGTAGTTACCCAATTTCGTTCGCATAATTTTCGAGGACGCACCGCGTTGGAGGCGGCGCCATCCCGGCGAGGACGTGCTTGAGATGATCGCAGACGAGGCTCCAGACCGTGGGCGAGGTCAACTGCTCCGT
>JAUYFW010000076.1 GCA_030690835.1 Sulfurimicrobium sp.
CTCACTGCCCGCCATTGCCGCAGATAACCCCGCGGTAAAAGCGCTGGAGGACTATTTCGAATTCTCCGAATATGGCGGCGCCACCATCCTGCCGGAGCAGATCCCGGCTGAGGACTGGAAGAAAATCCACGTCATCGACACCCGCGATGCCGACCAGTACAACAAGGCCCATATCCCCGGCGCCGTGAACATCGACTGGCGCCAGGTGCTCGGACGTCGCGCCGAACTGCCGACCGACAGAATGGTGTTGGTGTACTGTAACGCCGGCACGCTTTCCGCTCAGGCCGGGCTGGCACTTCGGGTAGCCGGACTGGACAACGTGCGCATCCTGCAGGGGGGATTCAGCGAGTGGAAGGCCAAGGGCGGCTTTGACGCCAACCGGCGTGCGGCGCGACGTTCCGGCAAGAAGTAAAGAGCAGGCGCAGCAAACCAACACCCAATAATACGAGGAGATCCATATGTTATTCAATAAACTGAAATTTCTACTTGCCCTGCTGCTGGCGTTCGCAGCGCTTCCCAATATTTCTTACGCCGGCGGCCCTCCGGGTCAGGCGGTGATCAATGGTCAAAAGGTGCTCACCCTGATTGGCCGCGATCCGCCCGGCGTGCGCTGTAACAACAACATGCAGATTGCCGCCGAGTTGGCCAATATTTACAAGCTGCCGGTCCAGATCATCCCGGTGACGTTCGCTGGCGCCGGCGCCAAGGCCCCGGCGGTATATTACGGCGACCAGCTGATCGCGGTGGACGAAGGCGAGCTGAACGGCATGGTGAGCTATGCCGAAATCGCCGACATCCTGGAAATCGAGAGTGTGCCGAAGCAGGAGCAGCAGGGGCGCCTGATGGAGATCAAAAAGGATTTCGACGGCCTCAAGGCCGCGATCAAGGATGTTAAATAGCGGCCAGGAGCACAAATAATGCACACGAAAACGCCGGGACGGTTTTTGTTTGTGGCGGGAGCGTTTCTGGCGCTGCTCGCAGGTCAGGTTTTCAGCGGAGAACTGGCGCAAATGAAGGGCAGGATCACCGGGGAGAAATGCGCGCAGCTTGGAAAAATCGGCGAGTGCTATCTCAAGTGGGCGAATCCGATGGTGTTCTGGACTGAAGAAGGGGACTACTACGCCATCGACCTGTCCGGCAAGAGTGGCGTGGCAGAGGAAAAATTCGATGAAGCATTCGGTCAAGAAGTTGAGCTCCAGGGTGAAATTCTGAAAAATGGAGAGAAAGAGCGGATACGTGTTGCGCAACTCAAAATTTTGAAACCCCCTGCCGGCAAAGAATTCTTCAAGGGATGACTATAATCCCCGATCCCCGGGTGGGATCGAAAAGAGCAGGAAAAACAGAGCTTCTCGATATATTCAGCAGTTGGGCGGCGGGAGAAAAACATGAAATTTCAACATTGGCGATTCCAGCATTTTCTGCTTGCCATCGTGATTGCCCTGAGCGGCGCGACAGCTTCGGCGGGTCAGAATTATGCCAGACCCGAGTTGTTGATCGAAACCGAGGAGCTGGCGAAAATTCTCGGTCAGCCCAACGTCAGGCTAATTGATGCCGCTGAAGCCACTGGCTACCAGCGGGCGCATATTGCGGGCGCGGTCAATATTTTCTACCTCGATCTCTCCAGGCTCGATGAGCGCAAGAAAAACGGTTTTCCCCTGAGCCAGGCTGAAGCGGAGAGAGTATTCGGCGCTGCCGGTATTGATGCCGCCACGCAGGTCATCATCTACGATAGTGGCGAAGGAAATGCCGCATCGGGAGTGTGGTTTGTGCTCGATTTTTTCGGCCATAAAAACGTCAAGGTGCTAAATGGGGGATTTCGCAAGTGGCTGAAGGAAAACCGCCTTGTAACCCAGGACGTACCCGCACCGGAAAAGAAGAAATTTACCGCAAAGCCTGACGCCGGGCGCGTTGTGACGCGAGCCTGGATGGAGAAAAATCTGCAAACCAAGGAAGCCATGGTAGTGGATACGCGTTCGTTCAATGAGTTTATTGGCAAGGACATGCGCCCGGGCGCCTCGCGCGGCGGACACATCCCCGGCGCGACCCATCTCGAATGGACCCGGTTTTCAGACCAGTTGAATAGCTTCAAATCCGCCGAGCAAATCGAAAAGGCACTCAACCAGCGCGGCATCACCAAGGATACCAAGGTCGTCACCTATTGCCAGTCTGGCATTGGACGCTCTACCGATATGGCTCTGGCGATGAAGCTGATCGGCTACGACAATGTGGTTGAATATTCAGGTTCGTGGGAAGAGTGGTCGGTCGATCCGCGCTTACCTATCGAACGATAGATCATGAAGTATCCGGTTCGCGCGTTACTGGCGCTGTTCGTCCTGCTTATCCCTGTCATGGCTGCTGCGGGGCCACTCAAGCCCGTCAAGGGTTCGATGCCGGCGAGCGACTTCGTCACGAAGGATTTGGCCGGGCGCACGGTACGCTTCAATACTTTCCAGGGCAAGGTGGTACTGCTCAATTTCTGGGCTACCTGGTGCTCGACTTGCCGCAAGGAAATGCCCTCGATGGAGGCGCTCCATCAAGCCTACCAAAATAAAGGACTGGTGGTGCTGGCGGTATCCCAGGATCAGGTGAGCGCGAGTGTCGTACAGGCTTACGTGGACGAGATGAAGATGAGTTTTCCGGTGTGGCACGATCGTGACGGCCTGGTCGGCAGGCAGTATGGCATCCCGGGCGTGCCGATGTCGTACCTGATCGGCGCGGACGGGCGCGTGGCTTACCGCGTGACCGGCGATTACGACTGGTTCGGGACGGAAGCGCGCGCGGCGGTGGAGTCGCTGCTCGCCGCACAAAAGTGAAAGGTAAAGCCGCTTCGCTGTGAAGCGTGAAATGCAAGTACAGGCTCAGTGGATGTTTTTACATTTCACACTTCACAAACAAAGCGTAGCGAGTGACTTCACGCTTCACCTGTCACGAGTTGTTTCACGTCAAATGAAAACAAGAGGCTAGTCACCATGGTCGACCGACGCGATTTTCTGAAACTTTCCGGCACCGGCATGTGTGCGTTCGCACTCGGCCTGTCCAAGGAATTGCAGGCGCGCATCCTCTCGGTGGACGACCCGCTGGTTTCCTACCCCGACCGCTCGTGGGAGGACTTCTACCGCAAGGAATTCGCCGGAACACGCGGCAATGCCCAGGGTTTTGCCTTCCACTGTTCCAACTGTCAGGGCAACTGCGCTTTTCGCGTGTTCGCCAAGGATGGCGTCGTGACGCGCGAGGAACAGCTTGCGCAATATCCGCAGATCAGCCCGACCATTCCCGACCCCAATCCGCGCGGTTGCAACAAGGGGACGATCCACTCGCAAGCCATGTACGAGAAAGACCGGCTGCTCTATCCGCTCAAGCGCGTGGGTGAACGCGGGGAGGGAAAATGGCAGCGCGTTTCCTGGGATCAGGCCATGGGCGATATTGCGGAAAAGATCGTGGACACCCTGGCAGAACACGGCCCGGGGGGGATGCTGCTCTACGCCGGTACCGGGATCGTGTCGCAGGGGCGGCGCGCGGGGCCGCTGCGCCTGGGCTCGCTGCTCGGTTCGACCCGCCTCTACCCGTCCAGCGCGGTCGGCGACATGTTTACCGGCGCCGCGCTGGCCTATGGCATTCCCAACGTGGGCACTTCGCTCGATGCCTGGTTCGAGATGGACTACATCGTGTTGTGGGGCTTCAATCCCAACGTGACCCGCATTCCGGACGCCCATTATCTTTGGGAAGCGAAGTGGCGCGGCGCCAAAATCGTGGTGATCTCGCCGGACTACAATCCCACCGCCATCCACGCCGACTGGTGGATACCCATCACGCCCGGTTCCGACAGTTTCCTCGCCATGTCGCTGGTGCATGTGGTGCTGAAAGAGAAGCTGTACAAGGAAGATTTTATCCGCGAGCAGACCGACCTGCCCTTCCTGGTGCGCGAGGATACGGGCATGCTCCTGCGCCTCTCCGACCTGCGCAAGGACAGCAAGAACGACGTATTTTATTGCTGGGACGAGGTGAGCAACGCAGCCGTCGTCATGCCCGGCTCCCAGGGGCATTTCAGGAAGACCCTGCGACTGGGCGCGATTCGCCCGGCACTGACCGGTCGCTACGAGGTGAAGGGCCACGACGGGAAAATGATCCCCGTCACCACCGCATTCGAAAAGGTACGCGCCGAGGCGGAAAAATACTCCCCCGAGAAAACGCAGGCGCAGACAGGCATTTCCCCTGCGCTGGTGACCAAGCTGGCACGCGAATATGCCGCGGCACACGACCCCGGCCTCACCATCGGCTTCTCGCTGCACAAGTACGCCTGGGGCATTCTCACTTGCTGGGCGCAGGCCCTGTTTTGCGCGCTCACCGGCCATGACGCGGTGGACACCGAGCATCAATGGAGCCTGGGCGGCCTCGGGCCGCTCACCGCGCCCAAGCCCGCGCGCTTCGAGTCCGGGTTTTTGGGCGAGTGGTTTTCGGGCCGCATGTGGGAGACCTTCGAGCGCCACTACGCCGGGGAAGAATTCAAGCAACGCACCGGCATCACCCCGGACGATCTGGTAAAACTGGCCGAGCGTTCGCGTGATGACAAGTGGCACACCAACTACGGCGAACCGAAAATCCGCATCCTGTTCGGCGACAATATTTTCCGCCGTAACAAGTCCTCGGAGCATTACCGCAAGACGGTGCTGGATGCGACCGAGCTTTACGTCAACGTCAACTTCCGCATGGATTCCTCGGCGGAATACGCCGACTACGTGCTGCCCGCCATCAGC
>JAUYFW010000077.1 GCA_030690835.1 Sulfurimicrobium sp.
GCCCACCAACCACCTCGACCTGGACATGCGCGACGCGCTCACCCTGGCGCTGGAAGAATATGGCGGCGCGATGGTGCTGGTGTCCCACGACCGCAGCCTGATCCGCGCCACCGCCGACGAACTGTGGCTGGTGGCGGAAGGCACCGCCGCCCTGTTCGACGGCGACCTGGAAGATTATCGAGTATGGGTGGAATCGCGCCGCCAGGCCGAGAACGCCGGCAATAAGCCCGCCGTAGCGGAGAAGCTCCGGCGCGAGAATGCCCCACGCAAGAAAGCGCTGCTATCCAAACAGGTAAAATTGGAGACGGAGCTGTACCAGGCCCAGGCCGAGCTGACCGAAATCAACCGCCAGCTTGCCGACCCCGCCTTGTACCAGAGTGCTGACGCGGCGCTGGCGCAGAATCTCAACCAGCAAAGGGAGAATCTTGAAGTGCGCGTGGCGCAACTTGAGGAAGACTGGCTGGAACTGGAAATGGCGCTGGAAGAAGCGATCTGAGACTGCACTTGCTGTCATTGCCTCGTAATGACAATCAGGATGGAACTCGCCAGAACATCAATACACCCGACGTTGGTCGGTTCATCCTAAAAACCTCAGTTGAAATCACTAAAAATGCCTGCAGGCCTTGTGGATAGACACTTTTGTAGGCGTCAACAAGCTCACCCGCCGGGTGAATTCACATCAAATTGGGGTGGGCAGGCCGTAAGCCGCTCCAGTGCTGGTTTTATGGATATTCAAATCAAACACGGAGCAGTTGATCATTTTTGCTCAAGACCCGCACTGGTATTGGCTATAAACCATTTTTAATTCAATTCTCAACTGAGGTTTCTAGGTTTATAGAATGGATAGCGCATAGTATTTGCTTGTGTGTTCCAACATTGGTACACTTATTCCTGTGAATTCGCCTATTCTTCATGTTCGTTTTTACCGATCTTCGTCAGGGAATGAGCCGGTACGCGACTGGCTCAAGGGCTTGCCGGCGGAGGATCGGCGTTCAATTGGAGATGACATCAAGGCGGTGCAATTTCGCTGGCCGCTGGGTATGCCATTGGTGCGCAAACTTGGCGGCAAAGTATGGGAGGTGCGCACTCAGTTACCCACCCGGATTGCTCGTGTCCTATTCACAGTTCAGGCGGGGGAGATGGTGCTGCTGCATGGATTTATTAAAAAGACCCAAGCCACGTTGCAAGATGATATTCGCTTGGCTGAAAGCCGCATTGATTTTTAGGGGGGATGACCATGCCAATTGGCGGTAATTTTGATGACTTTCTGAAAGAGGAAGGAATGTATGAATCCTGCACGGCCGCAGCGATGAAGAAGGTATTGGCTTGGCAGATTGAGGAAGAAATGAAGGCGCAACACCTGACCAAGACCGCAATGGCTAGGCGCATGCACACCAGTCGGGCCGCGCTTAACCGGCTGTTGGATGAGACTGACACAAGCTTGACGCTCACAACGCTTGCCAGCGCTGCCGATGCGCTGGGAAAAACCATCAAAATAGAATTGGCAGCAGGGTGAAGAAGCCATGTAGGTCGGCTCAAGCGATAGCGGAGCGCACCCAACAGCAATTCGGCAAGGATCAATCGAGTCCGACCCTATCGATTCCGCTATCGATTCCGCTTAGTCTTTAACCGCATGCTCGACCACGTCAATCACTTTCTTTAATTCCGCAGTCATGGGAATCAATGCAGGCGTTGCACCGCCATGGACAAAGGTTCTTCCTTTCCCCGCCTGATACCGAAAATAGAAATTCGGCCCATGCCCTGAACTAAGAATTGTTACCCAATCGGGCGGCTCTTGTGAAACTGGCAGGCCTTCCTCATACGCGATGCTCCACAGATGTACCAAATCATGGTCACCCTTTGGTTGGCCTTTGGGCTTTTTAATACGCGTTGTCTTTCCCTTATGCCACAAGAAAGCTTTAAGTGCGCACTCCAAAGTATGCGCGGCAATTAAAGCGCAACCCCTTGGTGAAACGTTCGGCGACGAAGTGGAAAGTGCCTCAACTCCCTGGAAAAGATCGCGCACGACAATCATGTAGCCATCCCCTTCGGTTGGCTGAACTATGCGCAAAGCTGGCAAATCGGCATTCATGGAAATGCTCACTGTGATGTGCCTCCTTAGACCGTGTAGGGAGCAATCCCCGAATGGCATTGCGCCGCATGTTGTGATTTAGTGCTGTCGGGTGCGCTCCGCGCACCGTGATTGCTTGCCGGGGGCAGCCCGGCGGCTGGGTACTTTATTTTGCTTGCCCAAAATAAAGTACCCAAACAAAAAGGCACCCCATCCACCGCCCCTTCGGGGTTCCCTGCGCTGCTCGTCAAGCCGGGCGGCTGCGGAACTCGCGCTTCGCGCTCAGACAGTCCTCGCCGACTGCCCCCGGCTTGCCTCCGCTGCTCGGCGGTGGATCGAGGGGGTATCGGCGCATACTCCACGTTCCGGCCCAAAATCACATGCTGCTTAAGGCTTCTTCCGCGCGCGCGGATGGGCGGCGTCATACACCTTGGCAAGATGCTGAAAATCCAGATGGGTGTATACCTGCGTCGTCGAGATGTTGGCATGGCCGAGCATTTCCTGCACTGCCCTTAAATCGCCGCTGGATTGCAGGACATGGGTGGCGAAGGAGTGGCGCAGCACGTGGGGATGGATGTTGGCGTTGATGCCGAGCTTGATGCCC
>JAUYFW010000079.1 GCA_030690835.1 Sulfurimicrobium sp.
GCCGATCGAGCTCGGACCGACGGAATTCCGCTTGCTGCATTTTCTCATGACCCACGCGGAGCGGGTTCATTCGCGCGGCCAGTTGCTGGACCAGGTGTGGGGCAGCCAGGTGTTTGTCGAGGATCGCACCGTGGATGTGCATATCCGTCGCCTGCGCCGCGCGCTGGAAGAAACCGGACACGAGCACTTGGTCCAGACGGTGCGCCGCTCCACAGTTAGCAATGTAGTCACCGGCCTGAAGGCCGGGGTTTTGAACCAGCAAGGTGTTTGGATAAAGGAAATTTAATGTCTAGCCTGTGGTGGCCCCTGTTCTGGCCGCCGGTTTTGGCGGCGATGTTGGCGCTTCTGGTCTGGCCGCTATTCGGGCCGGTGGTGGCGCTGGAGCTGTTTGCCGTATTTCTGCTGGTGTTGCTATTGCACCACGCCGTCAATTTGCGTGCGCTGGCGAACTGGCTGCTTGCGCCGCCTGGAGCGGAAGTGCCGGATGGTTCCGGCGCGTGGCGCGAGGTATTCAATGTGATTTACCAGTCCGGCCGGGTTCAGTCGAGTAGCCAACACCATTTGAGCGCCGCGCTTGAGCGCTTCCAGCGTGCGGCCGAGGCCATACCGGACGGCATCTTCATGCTCAACGAAGACGGCCAGATCGAGTGGTGCAACCCGGTGGCGGAAACCCAGTTTGACGTCAGCAACCAGCGCGACCATTTGCAACGCATCGCCTACCTGGTGCGCCAGGCGCAGTTCACCGATTACCTGAGCGCGCAAAACTACGCCGAGCCGCTGGTAATGAAATCCTTGCGCAATCCCGATCTCACGCTATCCATCCAGTTGGTCCCCTTCGGCGACCGGCAGAAATTGCTTCTCAGCCGCGACATTACCCAGCTGGAACGGGTGGAGACCATGCGCCGCGATTTTATCGCCAACGTTTCCCATGAGTTGCGCACACCCTTGACGGTGGTGGGCGGCTTTCTCGAAAGCTTCGAGGATGCCGAGCAAATCAACATGGAACAGAGTCGGCGTCATTTCCAGCTCATGCTTGACCAGACCCGGCGCATGCAGGGCCTGGTGGATGATCTGCTAACGCTCTCGCGACTCGAGAGCAACCAGGAAAAAATGTCCGAGGAGGTGGTGGATGTGTGTGCCCTGTTGCAGATTCTGCACAAGGAAGCATTATCCCTGAGTGACGGGCGCCACCGCCTGAACCTCGAACTTGATGCGGACTGCAAATTGCTGGGGAACGTGCGCGATCTGCATAGCGCCTTTGGCAATCTGGTCAGTAACGCGGTGCGCTACACGCCGGAAGGCGGGGAAATCGTGCTGCGCTGGGCGCTGAAAGGCGCCGAGGCGAGGTTCTGCGTGCAGGATAGCGGGATTGGCATCGAACCCCAGTACATCAGCCGTCTCACCGAACGCTTCTACCGCGTGGACCGGGGGCGTTCACGGGAAACCGGCGGCACCGGCCTGGGGCTGTCTATCGTCAAGCACATTCTGACACGCCATCAGGGGCGCCTGGAAATCAGCAGCGAACCGGGCAAGGGCAGTCTTTTCTGTGCCTGTTTCCCGGCACGGCGGGTGATTGAAGCAGGCTGATACGAACCAGCGCCGCACATGCGTAGGTTGGGTTAGGCGCGGTTTTTGCGCCGTAACCCAACAAACCTAATCATCCTTCTAACTGTCATGGTGAAGCGCCGCCCCAAATCATGAAACAGCGCTTCGCCATGACAGTTTCCCTCTCTCCTTGCTCTCTCCCAGAGGGAGAGAGGGACTTAGGCTCGCTTCGCGAGTTTCACGTTAACGCAGGTGTTGATGTGGGTCTGTTGGGTTACGCGATGAAGCCGCTAACCCAACCTACATGACTAATACAAAACTTCGCTGACAAAGGTGACGCGCTCGAAATTGGCGCCTTTCTCCAGCAGGCCGATGAGCTTCGCCTCTTCCATCTGACTGCCATAAATCTGGATACGCTTGCCCGGCTGGAACCAGCCGATGGGCAGCACCAGACTGGCCGGTTCCTTTTGCTCGGGCACAGCGGAAAGCTGGAATGCCGGGACGAAGGGGCCGGCATCCTTGGGGTTGAGGGTGATCTGCCGCGCCGCCAGCGGAGTGGGAAATCCGGGCAGGGCGCGCGTGCCGATGCCGAGGCTGCCATCCTCGTTCATGACCAGCCAGCGCACCACCGCCAGGGTGAAATGCTCGCTTGCCTCGGGGCGCAAGGCGAGCAGCAGATTCTGGCTGATCCTTTCCCCCTCGCCGTTGCGCGAGAGGCGGAAGCCGCCCGCGCTCTGATCCAGACAGCGCCAGTTCTCCAGCGTATATCCCAGGCGTGCGACGAGCAGTTTTTCCGTGCGTTTGGTGACGCGCCCGTACATGCGCATGTCTTCCATGATTTCGGGCGCCAGGTCGAGCGTTTCGCCCGGTTGCTTGAAAGGGGTGGCGTCGTTGAGGAAAAAATGAATGGCGGGGAAGGCAAAGCACAGTTGCACCGCGCTTTCGACTTGGTCGCGGTTGTGCGCGCGGCTCGGCTGGATTTCGCACCAGCGCCGGTAAAGAGCGGTGAGGAAGGCTTCGCAGCCGGGCTGAATGCAGTCTTCGCCGAGGCCGATTTCCGCCGTATTGCCGCCACCGTGCAGGAATTTGATGCGTTTCCTGAGCGACATGGCGGTCCGCTCGGTGTCAAGGAAGCGTTTCTCTTCCATCATCTGGCCGGTGTAGATCGCCGGCCCGCTTGCCCCGGCCAGGTCTACCGCCACCAGGGGAAGCGTTGGCGTGGGCGGCTGCTCCTTGCTCAATGGCGCGCGGGCCGTCCATTTGTCGAGCCAGCGGTCGAGCTGCAGCAATTGCCTGGAAGACAGTTGCTGCGGGTCGGCGAGGCCCAGCAACAGGGCCTTGGCATAAACGCCCTCGCATGAATTGCTGCCGTCTTCACGGTTCAGGCTGTCCTTGATGCGTTTGGCGGCCACTTCCCGTTCCTCCGCGAAGGCGTACAAGGCGTGCAGTTGGCGCCACAGGGCGGACGGAGCGGAGCGGTAGGCATGGGCATATTCCAGCATTTGCACCACGAGGCAGCTCATCGCGCGCTGCGTGATGAGGGCGGTGAAAGTGGTGACTTCGGCATTGCCCTCGATGTTGGCTTGCAGGCACAGGCGGTAATTTGCCGCCAGGAGCTGCCAAAGAGACTCGACGTTATTCCAGGCAGTCTGCTCCAGGGATGAGAAGGGCAATGGCTTGTTGCGATACTTCTTGCCCAGTTCGCCGACGGTATAGGCCACGGTTTCGCGCAGTTGTTCGAGTATTTTCAGCCGTTCCAGCGCGGAGAGGGAATAGTGGCTGAGCAATTCGAGTTGTTGCTTGAGCTCTCCTTGTACGGTTTGGACATTGGTGAGCGGTAATGCCTTCAGCCATTGCTTGCATGCCGTCGCAGCGGAAAATTCCGGGCGTGGCGCGGCAGGGTCGATGGCGGGGAGATCAAGATTCATTTAGCTTTCAGCCTTCAGCAATCAGCTTTCAGTAATTCTGTAGGTTGGGTTAGCGGCTTTATCGCGTAACCCAACAAACCCAAATATTCGAGACCGGTATTTAAAAGGAAGATTGGGTTTGTTGGGTTACGGCGCAAAAAGCCGCGCCTAACCCAACCTACATTCTGATAGCTGTGCCTCATAACAACACCCGCTCGATTCCGCCGTTCGTGGCCTTGTCGATGTAATCAGCCTGCCAGCCCTCGCCCAGCAGATGGCGTGCCATTTCCACCACGATATAGTCGGACTCGATGCCTGTGTCATCATTATAGCGGGACAGTCCTTGCAGGCAAGATGGGCAGGATGTCAGAATTTTAATCTTTGCTGCTGCGTCGTCGGCGTGGATGGCGGCCGCACCCTTGAGCAGTTCTTCCTGCTTGCGGAAACGCACCTGGGTCGAAATGTCGGCGCGCGTCACCGCCAGCGTGCCGGATTCGCCGCAGCAGCGGTCGCTCAGGCGCACGTCGCTGCCCAGCAATTCCTGCGCCACCTTGAGTGGGGCATGGGTTTTCATCGGCGTGTGGCAGGGGTCATGGTAGAGATAGTGCCGGCCGCTCACGCCTTCCAGTTTGACGCCCTTCTCCATCAGGTATTCGTGGATGTCGAGCAGGCGGCAGCCGGGGAATATCTTCTCGAACTGGTATTTCAGCAACTGGTCCATGCAGGTGCCGCAGGATACGATCACGGTCTTGATGTCGAGATAGTTCAGGGTGTTGGCGACGCGATGGAACAGCACGCGGTTGGCGGTGGTAATGGCCTGCCCCTTGTCCTCGTCGCCGGAGGAGGTCTGCGGGTAGCCGCAGCACAAGTAGCCCGGTGGCAGCACGGTGACGGCGCCGATCTCGAACAGCATGGCCTGGGTGGCAAGTCCGACCTGGCTGAACAAACGCTCGGAGCCGCAGCCGGGGAAGTAAAACACCGCATCTGAATCCTCGTTGAGCTTGGCCGGATTGCGGATGACCGGCACCATGGTGGCGTCTTCCAGGCCCAGCAGGGCGCGCGAAGTTCGGTTCGGCATCTTGCCCGGCATGGGCTTGTTGATGAAATGGATGACCTGCGCGGCAAGCGGCGGTTTGCCCACGGTGGCCGGCGGGTGCTGCGTCTGCGGCTTGATCAGGCCGAAGTGCTTGCCCACTTCGTAGCCCAGGCGCTGGGCCTTGTAGCCCCAACTGATCAGACCCAAGCGGATTGCCTTGATGGTGCGCGGGTCGGTGGCGTTGAGGAACAGCATCGCGGCGAAGGTGCCGGGATTGAATTTTTTCTTGCCCTGGCGGCGCAGGAAATTGCGCATGGCGATGGATACGTCGCCGAAATCGATGTCCACCGGGCAGGGGCTGAGGCACTTGTGGCATACCGTGCAGTGATCGGCGACATCGTTGAACTCGTCGAAATGCTGCAGCGACACGCCGCGCCGTGTTTGCTCTTCATACAGGAAGGCTTCGATCAACAGCGAAGTGGCGAGAATCTTGTTGCGCGGGCTGTAGAGCAGGTTGGCGCGCGGTACATGGGTGCTGCACACCGGCTTGCACTTGCCGCAGCGCAGGCAATCCTTGATGGACTCCGCGATGTCGCCGATCGCGCTCTGTTCCATGATCAGCGATTCGGTTTCCAGCAGGCTGAAACTGGGGGTATAGGCGTTGCGCAGGTCGGCGCCTGGCAACAGCTTGCCGCGATTGAAGTGGCCGAGAGGATCGACTTTTTGTTTGTAGGCGGCGAATTTCTCCAGCACCGCCGTATCGAGGAATTCCAGCTTGGTCAGGCCGATGCCGTGTTCGCCGGAAATCACGCCGCCCAGGGCCTGAGCCAGGTGCATGATGCGCGCCACCGCCTGGTTGGCGGCCTTGAGCATCTCGTAGTCGTCGGAATTGACCGGGATGTTGGTATGCGCGTTGCCGTCCCCGGCGTGCATGTGCAGCGCCACGAAGACGCGGCTTTTCAGGACCTGGGCGTGGATCGCATCGCATTTTTCCAGAATCGGCTGGTACTCGCGTCCGGTGAAAATGGTCTGCAACTCGCGCCGCACTTCGCGCTTCCACGACACGCGCAGGGTATGGTCCTGCAGCAGCTCGAACACGGTGCGGCGTTTGAACTCGACTTCCGGCGGCTGGAATTTGAAGCCCTCGATCGGCGCGTCGAGGTTGTTCAGCATTTCGTGCCAGCGCGTGCGCACCTCGGCCAGCATGTTTTGCGCGCGCAAGCGCCGCGATGCGGTGAGTTCCGGATCGGCGATGGTGTCCTCGTCCTGGAACAACGGCAGCTCGCCCTTGAGGAAGTGCTGCAGCGCTTCGACCAGCTTGAGCTTGTTCGTAGTCGACAGTTCGATGTTGATGCGCTCGATGCCGTCGCAGTAATCGCCCATGCGCGGCAGCGGAATGACCACGTCCTCGTTGATCTTGAAGGCGTTGGTGTGGGCGGCGATGGCGGCGGTGCGGGCGCGGTCGAGCCAGAATTTCTTGCGCGTCGTCGCGCTCACGGCGATGAAGCCCTCGCCGTGGCGGCTATTGGCCAGTTTGACGATTTCCGATGCCGCTTCGCCGGCGGCGTGTTCATCATCCGAAACGATGTCGGCCAGCAGCACCATTTTTGGCCGTTTGGGGCGGTTCGCCTTGGTGGCGTAGCCGACGGCTTTCAAATAGCGCTCGTCGAGGTGCTCCAGGCCCGCCAGCAGGGCCTTGGGGTGGGCGTCGATGTAATCCTTGATTTCGACGATGGCCGGCACGGCATCGCGTACCTGGCCGAAAAACTCCAGACACACGGTGCGGGTGTGGGCCGGCATTTTATGCAGAATGAAGCGGGCGGAAGTGATGATGCCGTCACAGCCCTCCTTCTGGATGCCCGGCAGGCCACACAGGAATTTGTCGGTCACGTCCTTGCCGAGGCCGATCTTGCGGAAACATTGGCCGGGGACGCTGAGGATTTCGGGTTCGCCAAGAAGGGTTTTGCCGTCCTGGCCAAAATGGCTGATGCGAAAGGCCACGTTTTCGGCATCGTGGATCTTGCCCAGGTTATGGTCAAGGCGCTCCACTTCCAGCCACTTGGCGTCCGGCGTCACCATGCGCCACCACGCCAGATTATCCAGTGCGGTGCCCCACAGCACGGCCTTTTTGCCGCCCGCATTCATGGCCACGTTGCCGCCGATGCACGAGGCGTCGGCCGAAGTCGGGTCCACCGCGAACACCTGGCCGGCCTCTTCCGCCGCCTCCATCACGCGCCGCGTCACGACACCCGCACCGCACAAAATGGTCGTTACCGGCTCTGTCACTCCGGGCAGGGCGATGGTTTCGATTGCGCCCAGCGTATCCAGTTTTTCGGTGTTGATCACCGCGCTGAGCGGGTCGAGCGGGATCGCGCCGCCGGTGTAGCCGGTGCCGCCGCCGCGCGGAATCAGGGTCAGGCCGCACGCGATGCAAGCCGCTACCAGCGGCGCGATTTCGCGCTCGGTGTCGGGATGGAGCACGACGAATGGATATTCCACGCGCCAGTCGGTGGCATCGGTCACATGGGACACCCGCGCCAGCCCGTCGAACTGGATGTTGTCGCGGCGCGTGTGTGGCAGCAGCCTGGCCAGCACCTTCTTGCGCAGCTTGCGGGTGTGCTCGAAACCGCTCTCGAATTTGTCCACCGCGCGGTGCGCGGCATGGAGCAACTGCAACACTTTCTGGTTATCCTGGCGGCGCGCCTCGATGGCGCCGAGACGATGGCGCAGCGCGCTGACCAGGGCGATCTGGCGCTTGCGGTTGGCGAGCAGGTCGTCCTGCAGATAAGGATTGCGGTTGACCACCCACAGGTCGCCCAGCACCTCGAACAGCATGCGCGCCGATCGGCCGGTCTTGCGCTGGCCGCGCAGCGCTTCGAGTACCCGCCACATCTCCTCGCCGAGGAAACGGATGACGATTTCACGGTCGGAAAAGGAGGTGTAGTTGTAGGGGATTTCGCGCAGGCGGGCGGTCATGTAAATTGGATGCAAAGAACCAATTTTAACCCAAGCCGCGATGAAGGAGGCGGCCTATTTTTCGCTGAAAAACTATGCCGCGACAAGGGTTACTACGCCGTAACGCGCCCCCTTTCCGATGAACATGAACAGAACGGCGTACCAGGGATTGATGCGCAGCCATCCGGCTGCCACGCACAGGGCATCGCCAACCAGTGGCGCCCAGGCGAGCAGCAGGACGGGGCTTCCGTGGCGCCGCAGCCACGCGGCGGCGCGATGGTCGCGGTCCCGTGGCAGGAAACGGCCCAGCAGATAGGAAGTCATTCCTCCCAGGGTATTGCCAAGTGTGGCGCTGGCAAGCGCGGGCCACAACAGGTCTGGATGCAGCTTGAGCAGGGCAAAAAGCACGGCTTCGGAGCCGCCCGGCAGCACGGTTGCACCGAGAAGGCTGGACAGAAAGAGCGTCCACAGGCTGGCCTCTTCCCCCATCAGGCGGGCGATAAACTGCTCCATGAGGTTTTTTTAGGTCTTGACCAGCTTGCGGTGGGTCTGGATGCTCATCAGCGCGCCCATGCCGAATAGCAGCGTCACCGCCGAGGTGCCGCCGTAGCTCACCAGCGGCAGCGGCACGCCGACCACCGGCAGGATGCCGCTCACCATGCCGATATTGACGAAGGCGTAGGTGAAAAAGGTGAGCACGATACTGCCCGCGAACAGGCGCCCGAACAGGGTCGGGGCGTTGGCGGCGATGACCAGGCCGCGTCCGATCACCAGCAGGTAAATCACCAGCAGGACGAGTCCGCCGAGCAGGCCGAACTCTTCCCCGAGCACCGCCAGAATGAAATCGGTGTGGCGTTCCGGGAGAAACTCGAGGTGAGCCTGCGTGCCGTGCAACCAGCCCTTGCCGAAAATGCCACCGGAACCCATGGCGATGGTGGATTGAATAATATGGTAGCCGGCGCCCAGCGGGTCTTGCGTGGGATCGAGCAGGGTCAGCACGCGCTGGCGCTGGTAGTCGTGCAGCATCGACCATAACAACGGCAGGCTGGCCGCGCCGGCAACGGCCAGGCCGATCAGCACGCGCCACGACAGGCCGCCGAGAAACAGCACATAAAAACCGGCTGCGCTCACCAGCAAGGCGGTGCCAAGGTCGGGCTGCTTGGCGATAAAGGCCACCGGTAGCAGCAGCAGGACGGCCGCGACGACGAAATCCTTGAAACGCAGCGTGGCGGCGCGGCGGTCGAAATACCAGGCCAGCATCAGCGGCACGGCAATTTTCATGATTTCCGAGGGCTGGATAGTGGTCACGCCAATGTGCAGCCAGCGCCGCGCGCCGTGGCTGACCTCGCCGAACAGCGCCACGCCCAGCAGCATCAGCAGGCCGATTGCATAAACCGGCAGGCCGAGCCGCGCCAGATGCTGCGGCGGGATGTTGGCGACCAGCCACATGACGCACAGCGCGACCGCCAGATTCATCATTTGCCTGGTGACGAAGTGAAAATCTTCCCCCGCGGCGCTATACAGCACGATCAGGCCGAGCAGCATGAGCAGGCTCAAGGCGAGCAGCAGATAGCCGTCGAGGTGCGCGACGAAGCGGGTAAACAGGCGTCTAATCATGTTCCGGCTCCTCTGCCGCATCGGGTGCAAGCGGCTCTTTGGGCACTTTGCCCAGCAGGTAATAGTCCATCACCGTGCGTGCAATTGGTGCCGCGATGCTGCCGCCGTGGCCGCCATTCTCCACTAGCACGGCGATGGCGATTCGGGGCTTGTCCGCGGGGGCAAAGGCGATAAACAGGGCATGGTCGCGGTGGCGTTCCGCGACCTGGCTTTCGACATATTTTTGTCCCTGCTTCATGCCGACCACCTGCGCGGTGCCGGTCTTGCCGGCGATGCTGTATTCCGCTCCCGCGCTGGCGCGGGAGGCGGTGCCGCCGGGACGGGTGACATCCACCATGGCGGCGGTTACCCGCTCCAGATTTTCCGGCTTGAGCGGCAATGTGTCGCGGGCTTCCGGCGCCAGGACGCGGGTCTGGCCGGTTTTGCTGTCCTGGATGCCATGCACCAGGCGCGGTCGCATGAGCTGGCCGTGGTTGGCCAGGGCGGCGGTCGCCACCGCCAGTTGCAGCGGGGTGGCGAGGTTATAGCCCTGGCCGATGCCGACGCTGACGGTGTCGCCGGTGTACCACTTCTGCTTGAAGCGCTTCATTTTCCAGGCTTGCGACGGCAGAACCCCAATTTGTTCGCCCTCGATGTCGATGCCGGATTTCCTGCCGAAGCCGAAATGGCTCATGAAGCTGGTGATGTTGTCGATGCCCAGGTCTACCGCCAGGCCGTAATAGTAGGTGTCGCACGAGATGACGATGGATTTGTGCAGGTCCACCGAGCCATGGCCGCCGGCCTTCCAGTCGCGGTAGCGGTGGCTGTTGCCGGGCAGGGTAAAGAAACCGGGGTCGGAGATGGTATAGGAGGGCGAACGCTTGCCCAGTTCCAGCCCGGCCAATGCCATGAACGGCTTGAAGGTGGAACCGGGCGGATACTGGCCGCGCAGGGCGCGGTTGTTGAGGGGCTTGTCGAGCGAAGTGTTGTAGGCGTCCCAGTTGACGGCGTCGATGCCGTCCACGAACAGGTTGGGGTCGAAACCGGGCTGACTGACGAAGGCCAGCACTTCGCCGCTTTTCGGCTCGATCGCGACCAGGGCGCCACGGAACTGGCCGAAGGCTTTTACCGCGATCTGTTGCAGTTTGCTGTCGATGGAGAGATACAGGGTGTCGCCGGAAGTCGGTGGCGTGCGCGACAGGGTGCGCACCGCGCGTCCGCCGGCATCGGTCTCCACCTGTTCGAAGCCGGTAGTACCGTGGAGCTGCTTTTCATAACTCTGTTCCAGCCCCTGTTTGCCGATATGGTCGGTGCCGCGGTAATTTGCCAGCAGTTCATCTTCTTCCAGGCGTTCCATATCCTTGTCGCTGATGCGTCCGATATGGCCCACCACGTGGGAAAAGGTTTCCATGTGCGGATAATGGCGGAACAGGCGGGCCTTGATTTCGACGCCGGGGAAGCGGTAGCGGTTGACGGCGAATTTCGCCACCTCCACTTCGGTCAGGCGCGAGCGGATCGGCAGGGTTTCGAAATTCTTGCTCTCTTCCAGCAGCTTTTTGAAGCGCTTGCGGTCGCGGCCGGTGATTTCAATGATGCCGGCCAGGTCATTGATGGTGGCGTCGAGGTCCGCCACCTTGCTGGGGGTGATTTCCAGGGTGTAAGCGGAATAGTTGTGCGCCAGCGGCACGCCGTTGCGGTCCAGGATCAGGCCGCGATTGGGCACGATGGGCACGATGGAAATGCGGTTGTTCTCGGCCAGGGTTTGATAGTGATCGTGCTGCATGACCTGCAGATAGAACAGGCGCGCTCCCAGCAGGAAGAAGGCGAACAGCACGAAAGCCGCGCTCAGGGCGAGCCGCAGCCGGAAATAATAGAGCTCCTGCTTGTGGTTCCTGATTTCGGTGCCGAACTTCATCCTGGTTGGCAGTCAACATGAAATGTCGCCATCGTAGGTCGGGCTTCAGCCCGATATTTCGGGCTGAAGCCCGACCTACATCCCGGAAAATCAACGTGACTGACTACTAGGTTCATTATTCGGGCAGGGTTTTATGCTTCAGTACGAGCGGAATAAGCAGCCCGAGCGCGGGCCACAGCAGCGTGCCGCTGATGCTGGCAAGGAAATAGCCCCAGCCGATGAAACTTGCCCCGCTCGCCAGGTGCGCCAGCAGGGTCAGCAACTGGCTCGCCAGCAACAGCACGCTGACATGCAGGGCCTGCGGCCACAGCCCGAAGGCCTGGATGCGCCGGTGCAGGATCAGGGCGAGAAAGATGGTGACGCTGTAGGACAGCGCGTACTGGCCAAGCAGGGCGCCATCGGCGACGTCCATTACGATCCCCAGCCCCCACGCAGCGGCCATGCCGATACGCAGCGGCTGGTGTATCGCCCAGTAAAGCAGCAGCAGCAGCACGAAATCCGGGCGCGCCAGCAGCGCGACCCCTTGCCACGGCAGCAGGTCCATCATCAGCGCCGCAAACAGGCTCATGGCGATGAACTGGCCGCTGACGGGCCGGGTCAGGGCGCGGACGGAAACGTTCATGGTTTTTCCTTGCCCGATGCCGGTTTTTGCGCCGGTTTCGGCGCCGGCGCCGTGGCGGATACGACCAGCAGGTGGCGGTAGCGCCCCACTCCCGCGCTCGGGGTACAGGTGATCTTGGCGAAGGGATAGCCGGCGTTGCGCTCGATCTGGGTCACGATGGCAACCGGCATGCCGCGCGGGTAGGTGCCGTCAATGCCGGAAGTCACCAGTTTGTCGCCATTCTGGATATCCATGTTGGTGGCCATGAAAGCCAGTTCCAGGGTGTTGTCCTGACCATGGCCGAAGGCGATGGCATGCAGGCCGTTGCGCACCACCTCCACCGGTACCGCCTGGCCCTTGTCGGTAATCAGGGTGACTTCGCTGCTTAACACCTGCACCCGGGTTACCTGGCCCACCAGTCCGGTGTCGTCGATCACCGCCTGGCCCGGCAGGACATGGTTGCTGCTGCCCTTGTCCACGATAATTCTGCGGCTGAACGGGTCGCGTCTGTCGCTCATGATTTCGACGGCTATCGCGCTGTCGCCGAATTTCTCCCTGCTGGCGAGCAGGCGTTGCAGGTAGGCATTTTCAGCTTGAAGGGATTGATTGCGCTGCACCTGGAAGGCGGTCACGAGCTGTTGCTGCTTGAGCCGGGCGTTTTCGCCGGCGAGCTGATTCTGGGTGACGAAAAATTCACCCGCGCGGCGCGACAGGGCCAGCGGGCTGTTGGCGATCTGCTGCAGCGGGTGTAGCGCCAGCCCGACAAGCTGACGCAAGGGCTCAAGCTGGTTGAAGCGCGCATCGACGGCCATCAGAATAAGGGACAGCAGGCCGAAGAATGCCAGCCGTGCGTAAGGGCTGGGGCCGCGCTTGAAAAATGGTTCGTGGTCCATGGGGGGAAAGCTGTCAGCTAGTCAGCCTTCAGCAATCAGCTTTTTTGAGCGCGGCTTTGCCGCGCGGTTTTTTTGCTGACAGCTGACGGCTGACGGCTGACAGCTGAATGCTGACAGCTGATAGCTATCAATCATTCGTGAATACGGTGCCGAGCTTGTCCATTTCTTCCAGCGCACGGCCGCAACCGCGTACCACGCAGGTGAGCGGGTCTTCCGCGACCACCACGGGCAATCCGGTTTCTTCCATCAGCAGACGGTCAATGTCGCGCAGCAATGCCCCGCCGCCGGTCAATACCATGCCTTTTTCCGCAATGTCCGCGCCCAGCTCGGGAGGGGTCTGTTCCAGTGCCTGCTTGACTGCGCCGACGATCTGGTTGAGGGGGTCGGTCAGCGCTTCCAGCACTTCGTTGCTGGAAATGGTGAAACTGCGCGGAATACCCTCGGCCAGGTTGCGTCCCTTGACTTCCATTTCACGAACTTCGGAGGCCGGGAAGGCGGAGCCGATTTGTTTCTTGATGTTCTCGGCGGTGGCATCACCGATCAGCATGCCGTAATTGCGGCGGATGTAGTTGATGATGGCCTCGTCGAACTTGTCGCCACCGACGCGCACGGAAGAGGCATAGACCACGCCGCCAAGGGAGATCACGCCCACTTCGGTGGTGCCGCCGCCGATGTCCACGACCATCGAGCCGGTGGCTTCAGCCACGGGCAGGTCGGCGCCGATCGCTGCCGCCATCGGTTCCTCGATCAGGTACACCTGGCGTGCCCCGGCGCCGATCGCGGATTCGCGGATGGCGCGCCGTTCCACCTGGGTGGAGCCGCAGGGCACGCAGATGATGATGCGCGGGCTAGGGGAGAGCATGCGCGAATCGTGGATTTTCTTGATGAAATACTTGAGCATCTGCTCGGTGATGGTGAAGTCGGCAATCACGCCGTCCTTCATCGGGCGGATGGCGGTGATGGAACCGGGCGTGCGCCCGATCATCAGCTTGGCTTCGGCGCCGACCGCCTGAATCGTTTTTTTGCCACTCGGGCCGCCTTCCTGGCGGATCGCCACCACGGAGGGCTCGTCCAGCACGATGCCCTTGCCGCGCACGTAAATCAGGGTGTTGGCGGTGCCCAGGTCAATGGCCAGATCAGTAGAAAAATAGCCGCGTAGAAATCCAAACATACAATGTGTCTCGGGGGGTGTTAAGAGGTGCGTCGATAAAATGAATTATGATAACCTATTAAGCCTGTTAAATTAAAGTTTCCCCAAGGTGAATTTTATGTCATTAACGCTGGACGATGTAAGGCGCATCGCTCATCTGGCTCGCATCGAGGTTGGCGAGAGCGAGGCGCAAGGCTATCTCACGCAGCTTTCCAATATTCTGGGGCTGGTGGAGGAGATGCAGGCGGTGAATACGGACGGTATCGAACCCATGGCGCACGCTCAGGACGTGGTGTTGCGCCTGCGCGAGGACAGGGTGAGCGAAGCCAACCGCCGCGAAGCATACCAGGCCGTGGCGCCGCAGGTCGAAGCGGGTTTGTATCTTGTTCCAAAGGTGATTGAATAATGTTAAACGCCAGTCTCAAGGAACTCTCCAGCCTGCTGGCCGAGAAAAAAATCTCCAGCGTCGAACTGACGCAAATGTTTCTGCAGCGTATCGATGAACTGAATCCCGCGCTCAACGCTTTCATTACCCTGGATGCGGAAAAAAGCCTGGCTCAGGCCCGCGCCGCGGATGCGTTGATTGCGGCCGGGAACGCCACGCCGCTGAGCGGCATCCCCATCGCCCAGAAAGACATTTTCTGCGCCCAGGGCTGGCTCTCCACCTGCGGTTCGAAAATGCTGTCCAATTTTGTCTCGCCCTACGACGCGCACGTGATCGAACAGTTCGACCGCGCCGGTGCGGTGAATCTGGGTAAGACCAACATGGACGAATTCGCCATGGGGTCGAGCAACGAGACGTCCTTCTTTGGCCAGGTCAAAAACCCCTGGGACGTGAGTGCCGTGCCCGGCGGCAGTTCCGGTGGCTCCGCTGCAGCCGTGGCGGCGCGACTGGCGCCGGCCGCGACCGGCACCGACACCGGCGGCTCCATCCGCCAGCCAGCAGCACTGACCGGCATCACCGGCATCAAGCCGACTTACGGCACGGTGTCGCGCTACGGCATGATCGCCTTCGCCTCGTCGCTGGACCAGGGCGGAGCGATGGCGAAAAGCGCCGAGGATTGCGCCCTGATGCTCAATGTCATGGCCGGCTTCGACAGCCGCGACTCCACCAGCCTGGAGCGCGACAAGGAAGATTACACGCGCGATCTGGCGCGGCCCCTGCAAGGCCTGA
The DNA here is from genome assembly GCA_030690835.1 of Sulfurimicrobium sp. Classification (GTDB taxonomy): domain Bacteria; phylum Pseudomonadota; class Gammaproteobacteria; order Burkholderiales; family Sulfuricellaceae; genus Sulfurimicrobium. Next base: position 14,773 of record JAUYFW010000079.1, read on the forward strand.
AAATCGGCCTGCCCAGGGAATACTTCGCCGCGGGCTTGTCCGCCGACGTGGCCCTGGCGGTGGAAGCCGCGCTGGCCGAATATCGCCGCCTCGGCGCCGAGACCGTTGAAATCAGCCTGCCCAATACACGCCTCTCCATTCCGGTGTACTACGTGCTGGCTCCGGCGGAGGCCAGTTCCAACCTGGCCCGTTACGACGGCGTGCGCTACGGCTACCGCGCCCCGGAATACGGCGATCTGGCGGACATGTACCAGAAAACCCGCGCCCAGGGTTTCGGCACGGAAGTGAAGCGGCGCATCATGATCGGCACTTACGTGCTGTCCGCCGGTTACTACGACGCCTATTACATCAAGGCGCAAAAACTGCGCCGCCTGATCGCCCAGGATTTCGA
>JAUYFW010000187.1 GCA_030690835.1 Sulfurimicrobium sp.
CGAGGTGAAGGAGTCTCTGCCTCTGCCGGAAAGCCTGATGCCGCAGTATCTCTACCTGATGGGGGGCGATAGCCGGGGTGTGTCCGGCCAGATCGTCACCTGCTGATTAAGTAAAGGCAGTTTTTAGTTTTGAATGTTTAGTGTTGAATTGTGGCATGCGCTTCGCGCGTGATTCAATGCCGACGCGTATTACGCGGCGACATCCATTAAACATTCAACACTAAAAATTAAAAACCGTTTTGCTTTTTACTTACTTCTTCAGGAAGAACTCAAGCCGCTCGCCGCCTACTTCGATCTCGTCGCCCTCTTGCAGGGCATACGACTCTTCATTTATTGAACGCATATTGACCAGTGGGCGCTTTTTACCTTCCACGTGCGTAATGGTGTAACCGTGTGGGCGGCGGTTGATCACGGCGACCTGCACGCCGCTCTTGCCGAAAGTCGCCAGGGGGCGGCTCAATTCCAGGGTCTGGCCGGCATGGGTGCCTTCCAGACCTTTGACGCCGCCTAGCGGGAAACTCGCATTTGCCGCCCGTGCCACGGAAACAGCCGTGTCCACCTGCTCCGCTGATTGCGTTTCGCTGTCGCCATGGCTTTTGCTGCGCCGGAGGTTCGGCATGGGCATCATCATCATGGTGCGGTCGAAATCCATTCCGGCCTGAGCCTTCTGGTTGATGTAGCGGAGCTGGTAGCGCCCGATTTCGATCACGTCGTTGTTTTGCAGGATGTGCTTCCTGATGACCGTGCCATTGACCAGCGTGCCGTTGGTGCTGCCCAGATCTTCCAGAATTTGGTCGTTGCCGATGGTCAGGATCGCGGCGTGTTCCTTGCTCACGGACGAGTCGTCGATCTGCATTTCGTTGTGGGGCTTGCGGCCGATGCCGAAGCGGCCCTGCTCGAGGAAGTGATAGCCGAGTACGTCGCCATCCAGACTTAAAACCAGCTTTGCCATAAGAACTTGTCCCTTATTTCAACCAGCTGAACAGACGATCCATCAACCCTTTGCTGGGTTCGACGGCCGGGAACGGCGTGAGAATTTTGATCAGAATCACCGAAATGTTGTCATGGCCGCCATTGTCGTTGGCCATCATCACCAGTTGCCGCGCCGTGAGAGGCAGATTGGCCTGTAGCGCGGTGAGCGCCAGTTCGATGTCGGCGTCGTCCAGCATGTCGTTCAAGCCATCCGAACACAGCAGGTAGAGGTCGCCTGTTTCCACCGCCTGTTGCTGCGTTTCGCACTCGACCATCGCTTCGACGCCGAGGGCACGGGTCACCAGGTTGCGGTTGTGGGAAGTTTTGGCATCGTCGGCGGAAATCAGGCCTTGCGCCACCTGTTCATGGAGGATGGAGTGATCATGTGTCAGCGCCTTCAACTTGCCGTGGCGCAGGCGATAGAGGCGAGAGTCGCCGACATGGGTGAAATAGAGCTGATTGTCATGGAACAGGGCGGCCACCAGCGTGGTGCCCATGCCGTGGTACTGAGGGTTCGCCTGAGCCGCCTGGGATATGGCTTGATTGGCTTTCCCGGCGGCATCGCGCAGTATCTGCATGGGAGAATCCGGCGCGCTTGCACGCAGCCGGCGTTTGAGTTCTTCCACCACGATCGAGGCCGCCATGCCGCTGGCAACGTCGCCCGCCTTGTAACCGCCCATCCCGTCAGCCACGACGGCCAGCCCCAGATCCAGCTCGGTGGCGATGGCATCCTCGTTAAACGAACGAACCACGCCAGCATCGGTGGTGGTCGCGACTTCAAGCGCGCTGCGTACGGTCATCCCCTTGATCCTTGTATTTTATTATTTTATTGCATGGCGAGACATGTGCTTGGCATTTTCGCATCCCGTTCCCTTTTGAGGCAAGGCTGTATTAACGGGAAGACGGTAAAATATTCCTTAAACCTGCCGGCAGCTTTTATAATTGCGTCCCATGGCTAACCAAAAAATCGGTCGATTCGAAATTCTGTCCACGCTTGGCCAAGGGGCCATGGGCGTGGTCTATCGTGCGACCGATCCGCTGCTCGAACGTACCGTGGCGATCAAGACCATCAGTCTGGAATTGTCCAAGGACGAGTTCGAGGAATTCGAGCGGCGTTTTTATCGCGAGGCCAGTTCGGCCGGTCGACTCAATCACCCCAATATCGTCACTATCCACGATGTCGGCAACAACGACAACATCGCCTATATGGCGATGGAGTTTCTGGAAGGGGATGAACTGCGGGATATTCTGGATGCGGGAGTGCCGCTGACGCCTGAGCGCAGCGCCGAGATCGCCTCCCAGGTTGCGGACGGCCTGGCGTTCGCGCACGAGCATGGTGTGGTGCATCGCGATATCAAGCCTTCCAACATCATGATCCTGAAGAATGGTGCGGTGAAGATAACCGATTTCGGCATCGCGCTGATCCCCTCGTCATCCCGCACCATGGCCGGCATGATCCTGGGGTCGCCCAAATACATGTCTCCCGAGCAGGTGGTGGGGCAGGATGTGGATGGCCGCTCCGATATATTTTCCCTCGGGGTGGTGCTGTATGAAATGCTGACGGGCAAGCCGCCCTTCAGTGGCGATAACATCAGTGCAATCATGTTTCGCATTCTCAACGAGATGCCGACCGCGCCTGGCACATTGAAGCCCGAACTGCCCGCAGCTTTCAACTACATTATCGCCAAGGCGCTGGCGAAGCACCCGGATGAGCGGTACCAGAGTGCTGGGGAGATGGCGGAAGATCTGCGCCATTACCTGGCCTTGCAGGTGCCGGCGAATTTTTTTGCTCATGCCGATGGCAAGTCGCGCACCCTGGAGCGCAGAGCCAGGCCGCGCCAGGAAACTGATGAAACCGTGCTGATGGCGGCCGGCACGCTGTCGCAATCCGCGACGACAGGGCGCGGGCGCGGAAAGAAAGCGTTGCTGGTGGGGGGCGGGGTGGTTTTGCTGTTAACAGGGCTATGGCTTTTTAGTCGTGGCAAGCCCCCTGTCCAGATTGAAACCCAACCCGTCACTTCGGCAGCCATGGCCTTGCCGCCGGCGTCAGCCCCAGTTCCTTCTTCCGCCGTGCCAAGCGCACCCCGCGACGAAGCGACGCTGGGTTTTGCCATAGCGCCATGGGGGGAGGTGTATGTGGATGGCAATAACATGGGGGTTACTCCGCCCCTGAAGGAACTGAAAATCGCTGCCGGAAAACATAAGGTTGAAATCCGCAATGCTGGTTTTACTCCTTATGTTGAAACATTTGAGCTCCAGGCCGGCGCGACCCGTAAAATCAAACACCTGTTCAAATAAGTGAAAACGATGCCAGCATCAATTTACCCGCGTTTCTTGTGCTTGGCCTTGCTGCTGACGGCAACCGGCTGTACTTCCCTGACTGCAACGAAACCCACGCCCAAGAGCGAGGAAGTTCCGGTTGTAAGGAAAGTCGAAAAAATTGAAGAGCCTAGCGTGAAGAAGCCTGAATTACCGGTAGCAAGGAAAGCCGAACAGGAACTGAACCTGGGCATCCATAATTATGAAGAAGGTAATTACAAAATTGCCGCCGGACATGTCCAGAATGCCCTGGATGGCGGGCTTGCATCTAGCGGCGATCAACTCACCGCGCACAAATATCTGGCGTTCATTTACTGTATTTCGGGCGAGAAATTGGCGTGCCGCGGCGAGTTCAAGCAACTGCTCAAGCTCAATCCCAATTTTAACCTGCCCCCCGCCGAGGCCGGTCACCCCATCTGGGGGCCGGTATTCCGTGAGGTGAAGGTCGAGGCGGGCAGCGGCAAGCGTCGCAAGAAATAGCCGCCGCGAATTCCGCAAACCCTTCAACCTAGAAACCTCACAAAGCCCCCTTCATCCAAACCGATGTGTCGGAAAACTTTACACCCCCACATCTCTCTCTCTCTCTACTGAAAAATAATACATATCATGTTGTTATGGTCTTTATATGCCGATATGGCCTGAATCTTGCGTTATTGAAAAGTAGTAATGTCCAAGCCGCGTAGCGGATACAGAAGAGTGCCAACACGGCATCAAGAAAAGCCAACCAGAACAGGAGAAAGTCATGAAAACCACGCAAACCCTGCAAACCCTGCTTGTTGCTGTTGCCCTCAGTGCCGGCCTGTTATCTGCCACTGGCGCCAACGCCAACCTGATGCCCGCCCTTGGCGGCCAGGTCGTGAACGACACCGACCTCAATATCACCTGGCTGGCCAACGCCAATCTGGCCGCCAGCAACACCTTTGGCGTAGGCGGTATCAATCCAGATGGAATGATGATCTGGGGCACTGCGCAAAGCTGGATCGGCGCGATGAACGCTTCCAATGGTGGGGCAGGGTACTTGGGCTATAGCGACTGGCGTCTGCCCACTAGCGAAACTTGTTGGGGCTACCCCTGTACCGGCAGCGAGATGGGGCATTTGTTCTATACCGAACTGGGAGGTGTCCCGGGTGCGGGTAGCTCGATTCTGACCAGTAGCGATCCGGACTTGGCTCTGTTCCAGAATGTTCAGTCCTTTAACTACTGGTCCGGTACTGAGTACGCGCCGTATCCCAACCACGCGTGGATCTTCGATATGCGCGCCGGTACCCAGCACGCGTACGGTAAGGACAACATTATGTTCGCCTTGGCTGTTCGCCCCGGACAAGTCGCCGCCGTCCCTGAGCCTGCGACCGCGTGGCTGATCGGGGCTGGCCTTATTGGCTTGATCGGCGTGGCGCGGCGGCGGTTGACGCTTCGGTGATTTGGGTGATTCGGCCCTTTCGGGGGTGTGGGGGGAAACCCCCACGGTGTTTTGTGGGGTGCGCTTTGCGCGCCCGGTTTCTGGTTCACGCCCGAAGGGCGTGTCGAAAAATTTTACAGTGGTTTAGAGCGATGGCGCGCTACGAACACTTGCCGATTTACAAGCAGGCCATGGACGTGGCGGTGCATTTCGAGAAGATCGTGGCGGGCTTCTCGCGTTAGCACAAATACACCTTGGGCACGGAGCTGCGCAACAAGAGCCGCGAGGTGGTGGCACTGATCGTCAGGGCCAATGCGGCGCGCGACAAGCAGGCCGAGCTGCTGGCCTTGCGCGACCGGCTGGAAGAGTTGCTGATCCTGATGCGGCTGGCCAAGGAAGTGCGTGCCTTCAAGAATTTCAAATCCTTCCAGTTCGTGATCGAGCTGGTGGTGTCGGTTTGCAGGCAGAACGAGGGGTGGTTGAGAAGTACGCAGAAGGTGTAAGCAAGAGGGAGCCAGAATCGCCGCGCCCGGCCCTCCAGCAGGCGCGGCGAGCGTGCCGAGTTGCATCATTGTGCGCCTGCTCCGCCGGGGTGGCGGTTTGCTCCGGCATGGCTATTCAGGCCGGGATACCTGCCCGTCAGGATTCCCGGCCAGTGGGGCGGGGCGTGTTCCCGCCAGTAAGTGGGCAGGCAATCGTTCAGTCCAATAACTACTGGTCCGGTACTGAGTACGCGCCGAATACCAACAACGCGTGGAACTTCAATACGAACAACGGTAACCAGAACGCGAACAATAAGAACAACAATCTGTTCGCCTTGGCTGTTCGCCCCGGATAATGATCGCTCTCGATTTATCGCTTGAGAATCTGTATCGGCAGTATTACCACTGCCGCCGCAACAAGCGCAACACCGTCAACGCCCTGCGTTTCGAGGCGGAGCAGGAGAAAAACCTGCTCGATCTGCGCGAGGCGTTGCTGCAGCGGTCTTACCGCCCCGGACGTTCTGTCTGCTTCTTTGCAACTCGCCCCAAATTGCGCGAAATCTTCGCGGCTGACTTTCGTGACCGGGTGGTTCATCACGTGCTGGTGGACTATCTGGAGCGTATCTGGGAACCGGTCTTCATCCACGATTCCTACGCCTGTCGCAAAGGCAAGGGCGTGCATGGCGGCGTCAAACAGTTGCAGACTTTCTTGCGCCAGACCACCGCGAATGGCACCTGGCCCGCCTGGTATCTGCAACTGGATATCCGCAATTACTTCATGAGTATCGACAAGGACATCCTGTTCCGGCTGCTGGCCTTGAAGCTCAAGGATGACACCGCGTTGTGGCTGACGCGCCTGCTGGTATACCACGACTGCACCAGCGACTATGTGATGCGCGGCGAGCCCTGGCTGCTGGATAGAATCGCGCCCCACAAGACCCTGTTTGGTGCGGCTCCCGGCAAGGGCTTGCCGATAGGCAACCTGAACAGCCAGTTCTTTGCCAACGTGTATCTGAATGGGCTGGACCAGTTCGTCAAGCACACGCTCAAATGCCGCCATTACCTGCGCTATTGCGACGATTTTGTGCTGCTGTCCGATTCCCCAGAGCAACTCGCCGAATGGCGCGGGCGGATTGAAACCTACTTGCGCGATGCGCTGTGTCTGGAACTAAATCCTCGGCAACTGCTTGCGCCAGTTTCGAATGGGGTGAATTTCCTCGGATACATCGTGCGCCGTGATTACCTGCTGGTGAGGCGGCGAGTGGTGAACCATCTGAAGGAAAAATTACGGGGGTTTGAAAGCAAACTGGTCAGCGAGGTGGCGGGTGTGCGCTGCTACCGTTTCGACCAGGTTATTTTGGACCAGTTGGCGGCGATGTTGTCTTCCTATCTGGGGCACTTCAAGCTGGCGAATTGCTGGAACCTCTGGCAGTCGATCTGGCAGCGGTTTGATTTTCTGGCGCAATATTTCGAGTTCGATGCCGCAAACTGGCGGCTGGTGCGCAAATACACAGCGCCGCAGGGGCTGCGGCAGGTCAAGAGGCAGTATCGCCATTTCCGCTGGCGCTTTCCCGATGATGTGCTATTTTTCCGCGTGGGGCGGTTTATCGAGTTCTATGATGTGGGTGTCAGCCCGTATGCTCGTTATCTGGGGCTGGATGTGATGCGCAAGAACCGGCGTGACGCACGCAGTGGCTTTCCGCTTAGCCAGGTTGGGCGGCATTTGAGGACGCTATTGGATGCGGGGGTTGGCGTGACTTACATCGGTGAGCGCGCCAGCCCGTTGGGAGGGATTCGGTTACGTGCGCCGTTGTGGCGGCGGGCGAAGGTGCAGGGATCGGACAATGGTTACAGTGATCTTTGCCCTCTTTGTGAATAATTCAGGCTAGGTTCAAGGAGCATTTTATGGCACAGCCCGAGGCTTGCGGAATGTCCCCTGATGTGGGCGATGCACCGCGGATTCTGACCCTGCTCGCCGGGCCGGTGGTTCCCTTTGGCCCGGCGGGGCAGCTCAGCGCGATTCACAAGCTGCCGCTGGCGGGGCGCGTGCCGGTGGGACGGGAAGGCCTGCTGTGCGACCAGCAGGCGGACCGCGCGCATCACGGCGGCGTGGAGAAGGCGCTCCATCACTATGCGCTTGAGCACTATCAGGCCTGGCTGGAAGAGCGTCCCCATCTGGCGCCAGTCCTGAAGCAGCCGGGCGCATTCGGGGAAAATTTCTCCACGCTGGGCATGACCGAGAACAATGTCTGCATCGGCGATGTATATCGCGCCGGCAGCGTCCTGGTGCAGGTTTCGCAGCCGCGCCGCCCCTGCTGGAAGCTGAACCGGCGTTTCGGCGCGGAGGATATGGCGCGGCGGGTGCAGGACAGCATGCGCACCGGCTGGTACTACCGGGTGCTGAAGGAAGGGGAGGCGGCGGCGGGCGATGCCTTGCAACTGATCCGGCGCCCCCGTCCGGACTGGCCGCTGGCGAGAGTGCTACGCTGTTTTTTCCATGCCACGCTCGATTACCCCGAACTGCGGGGGATTGCCGACCTGCCCGAGTTGGCCGATTCGTGGCGCCAGGACGCAGCCCTCAGAATCGAACGGCGCGCGGCGGAGTCCTGGCGCAAGCGCCTGAACGGATCGGAAAGTTAACGTGAAACAGTTTTGTGAAGCGTGAATTCACTCGCTACGCTTTGTTTGTGAAGCGTGAAATGTAAAAACATCCGCTGAACCTGCTTTTACCTTTCACGCTTCACAGCAAGGGCGTAGCCCAAGCGGTTTCACTTTTCACTTTTCACTTGTCGCCTAGAGGCGCCTACTTTTGGTTCATGCTTCTGGGCGGCAATTTGCCATGCCCGTTAGATGCCGCCACGAAACTGTTCGTGACATGCCTTGCAGCTTTTTTCCACTGCCTTCACTGCCGGGCGGATGAGATCGAGATCGCCGCCCTGCGCTGCACTGACCAGCTTTTCCGTCGCCGTTACAAAATGCTGCTGCGCCTGTTTGAACTCGGCGGGCTTCAGCCACACTTCGGCCTTGGCGCGGGTCGGCGGGTAGTTGCTGTCGGGGGTGAAATGGGCCCATGGCCGGGTGGAAAGCTGTTTCAGTTCCAGTGCGCCGGCAAGGAAGGCCTGCTGGTTATAGGCTTCGCGCTCGCGCGCCACCATGCCGAGCGGCTCCAGGGTGCGCATTATTTGCTTGAACACGGCCTTGCGCTTGCTGACCGGCTGATCGGGGTGGGTGTCCTCGGGCTGGCTGCCGCACGCGCCGAGCGACAATACGACGCCCAGGGCCAGCAGGGTGGACAATAAAGATTTAGACATGAATCCCCTCGTGAAAAAATTGTGTTGGACCGCATGGCGGTCTGATGGTTTAGGCGCCGGTCCTGATGCTTCCTATTTCAGCAAGAATTCCAGCGCCACGCCGGCGATATTGATGACGTCCCCCCGCTGCAGGCGGTGCGGCAATTCCTTGATTTCACTGCCGTTTACCTTGGGCAGCTCATCCCCCTCCACCACGCCGAGATAGTACAGCCCGTTGCGCTGGGTAATCGCCGCGACCTGGATGCCGGGCTTGCCCAGGGTGGTGACCGGTTTTGACAATTCCAGCATCTGGCCCGAGCCGGGGCCGGAAAGAATCCGGATGACGCCCAATGTGCCGTCGCCCGGCGCAATCTCGCCGGCTGCCGCGCTGCCGGTGTTCTGGCGCGTTTCGCCCGGCAGGGTGGAGGGAGCCAGTTCGGTCATTTCCGGCATGACCGTGATGGCATCCATGGCCGTGGCCGGTTGCTCGGGATGCTTGGTAGATGGGGCGAGCTGGCTCCTCGGCGTGGCGGAAAGGGTCTTGCCTGGCGCGCTTTGAGCGGTTGGTTCGCTAATGAAGGTGAGTCTGTAGCTGGCGATCTTGATTTCATCGCCGTCCTGAAGCACGCATTTGTGCACGGTGTTCTGGTTGACCTGGGTGCCGTTGGTGCTGTGCAGATCTTCCAGAAAGGAGTCGCTGCCGAGCGTGATGATAACGGCGTGGTCGCCGCTGACCGCCGAAGCATCCAGATGGATGTCGTTATGTGCCTTGCGCCCGATGGTAATGCGCTCGCGGTCGAGAGCGATTTCCCTGTCGGCGCCGTGTGTGCCGTGTAAAACCAGTTTCGACATGTTTAGCCCTTACAAAACCCGCGCCACTACGGCCGAAATATTGTCGTAACCGCCATTTTCGTTGGCCCTATGCACCAGCTGTCGTGCCAGCTGGTGCGTGTCATCCTGACTGGCATCGAGGATGACAGCCATTTCATTATGCGTGAGCATATCGTAACATCCGTCGGAACAGAGCAAAAAAATATCCCCGGACTGAGTGACGACTTCGCGCATGTCAACTTCCACCACCGGGTCGACGCCCAGCGCACGCGTCAACACGCTCCGGTACTCGGAGTAGGGCGCTTCCTCGCGGGTGATTTCGCCGTTGTCGATCTGCTGCTGGACAACGGTGTGATCGACTGTGAGTTGCGACAATACCTGGTTGCGCCACAGGAAGATGCGCGAATCGCCGATGTGGGCGAGCGTCACGCGGTTCTCGTGGAAATAGGCCGCCAACAGCGTGGTGCCCATGCCCTGGTGCTCGGGCTGCTGTTGCGCGGCTTCATACACGCTCTGGTTGGACTGGCTCACCGCCGCGTAGAGTTTCAATACCGGCTCGCTAACGTTCTTTGTCCATTCGGCTTCGCGCCAGTGGGGGGCGAGCGGCTGGCGGAATGTTTCGAGCACTGTGCCGAGGGCAAGATTGCTGGCGACCTCGCCGCCTTCATAGCCGCCCATGCCGTCCGCCAGGAGGGCCAGGCCCAGTGTTTCATCCCAGGCGATGGCGTCTTCGTTGCCCGGCCTGACCCGGCCGGTGTCGCTGGCGCCTGAAAATTTCCACCGCAATGGTGTTGTCACTATGCGCTAGCTCCTTGAGTAGGACACGGCCTGCTCGAGCCGGTCAACCGCGGTGATTTCCATGCCGGGGATGCCGTGCTTGGGCATGTTCCCCTTGGGGATCACGGCGTGCGTGAAACCCAGCTTGGCCGCTTCCCTGAGGCGTTCCTGGCCGCGCTGCACCGGCCTGATCTCGCCCGCCAGGCCGATTTCGCCGAACACCACCAGTTTGCCCGGCAGCGGCCGATTCTTGAGAGAGGACACGATGGCCAGTAGCACCGCCAGATCCGCCGCGGGCTCGGTGATTTTGACCCCGCCCACGGCGTTGACGAAAACATCCTGGTCGAAGCAGGCGATCCCGGCGTGGCGGTGCAGCACCGCCAGCAGCATGGCGAGGCGGTTCTGCTCCAGTCCGACCGACAGGCGGCGCGGGTTGGGGGCATGGGCCTCGTCCACCAGCGCCTGGATTTCCACCAGCAAGGGCCGCGTGCCTTCCTGGGTCACCATGATGCACGAACCCGCCACTTCCTGGCTGTGATGCGAGAGGAACAGCGCCGAAGGGTTGCTCACCTCGCGCAAGCCTTTCTCGGTCATGGCGAATACGCCCAGCTCGTTGACCGCGCCGAAGCGGTTCTTGAAGGCGCGCACCAGACGGAAACTGGAGTTGCTGTCGCCCTCGAAGTACAGCACCGTATCGACGATGTGTTCCAGCACGCGCGGCCCGGCCAGCGCGCCTTCCTTGGTGACGTGGCCGACCAGAATCACCGCCGTGCCCGATTGCTTGGCAAAGCGCGTCAATTGCGCGGCGCATTCGCGCACTTGGGCCACGCTGCCGGGGGCGGACTGGAGCGCCTCGGAATAGACGGTCTGGATCGAGTCGATGACCGCCATTTCGGGTTTCTGTGCTGCCAGCGTGGCAAGAATTTTTTCCAGGCTGATTTCGGCCAGCAGTTGCACCGACCTGGCATCCAGCGCGAGTCGTTTCGCGCGCGAGGCGATCTGTTGCGCCGATTCCTCGCCGCTGACATAAAGCACCTTGTGCTTGCTGCTCATGTGGGACAACGCCTGCAGCAGTAGCGTGGATTTGCCGATGCCCGGGTCGCCGCCGATTAGTACCACCGCCCCCTGCACCAGGCCGCCGCCCAGCACCCGGTCGAATTCGGCGATGCCGGTCGGTACGCGCGGCACTTCCTGGGCTTCGACTTCGCCCAGGCTCTGCACCTTGCTGCTCACGGCGAGGGCGTTGTAGCGGTTGGTGGCGGCGCTTTCCGCGACACTTTCCAGCAGCGTGTTCCATGCCATGCAGTGGGGGCACTGGCCTTGCCACTTGGGCGACTGGCCGCCGCATTCGGTGCAGACATAAAGTGATTTGGCTTTGGCCATGGTTATTCAGCTTCCACCATGGGTACCCGCTGTGCCACGGCGCACAGCAGTTCATAACTGATGGTTCCTGCCGCAGCGGCAACTTCTTCCACCGGCAGGCCTTGCCCCCACAGGGTAACCGGAGCGCCGATATTCGCATCAGGAATGTTGCTTAAATCTACCGTCAGCATGTCCATTGAAACCCGCCCGACAACGCGGCTGCGCAGGCCGTTGACCAGGACTGGCGTGCCGCTCGGCGCATGGCGCGGGTAGCCGTCGGCATAACCGCAGGCGACCACGCCGATGCGCATGTCGCATGGGGCTTTGAATGTGCCGCCATAACCGACCTCGTCTCCGGCCTTGATGTTGCGTAGCGCGATGAGTTCGCTGCCGAGGGTCATGGCGGGTTGCAGGCCGAGTTGCGCGGCGCTCTGCTCTGGCAGCGGCGAAGCGCCATACAGCATGATGCCGGGGCGTACCCAGTCGGCATGCGTTTCCGGACAGCACAGCAGTGCTGCGGAATTGGCCATGCTGCGGGGCAGTTTTGCATGCTGGGTGAGCGTATTGAAGCGGGAGAGTTGTGCGGCGATGCCATCGTTTTCGTCCGCGCGGGCGAAATGGGTCATCAGCGTCAGCTTCGCGCCGGCTTGTCGCAGGGAAGCGAGAGTGGCAGGAAATGTGTCAGGCTGGAAACCCAGGCGGTTCATGCCGCTGTTGGTCTTGAGCCAGAGCGGAATGTTCACCGCCGACGGGAAATGCAGCAGGGCATCCAGCTGCCATTGGGCATGGACGACGCTTGATAGGCGGTGTTGCACCAGCAGGGGCAATTCGTCCGGCGTAAAGAAACCTTCCAGCAACAAAATTTCCTGCGTGAATCCTGCTTCCCGCAGCGCGATGGCTTCCTGCACGGTGAGTACCGCAAAACCATCCGCCGCCGCCAGCGCCCGTGCCACGCGCAGCATGCCATGGCCGTAGCCGTTGGCCTTGATCACTGCAAGGATGTGGGAATGGGCTGCGTGGCGCCGTGCCACGTCAAGATTGTGGCGCAGGGCGGAGAGGTGGATGGTGGCGCGGAGCGGTCGGGGCATGGATTAGCCTGAAAAAT
>JAUYFW010000104.1 GCA_030690835.1 Sulfurimicrobium sp.
AACAGCAGCACGAAGAAGGCGCAAGGGTTGAAGGCATCCAGACCGGCGATGGCGAGGGTCAGCAGGGGCAGGGAAATATGCCGCAGATCGACCTCGCCCAGAAGAGGAAGGGAAAACTTTTCAACGGCAAGGCTTGGAGTGGGCGCCACATTGCCCGCAAGGATCCGCGCCTGACACGCATCCAGCCGCCGCAACAACTCGGCGCCCGTGGTTTCGGCCTTATCCCAGCCCAGGCGCATCTCGCCGCAGAACAGCAAGGCCGGCACGGAAACGGCTTCCTGATTCTGTTGCGCCACCATTTTCTGATACTGGCGGGCATGTTCGGGATGACGCGTCAGCTCCAGGGAATGCAGCGTCACCCAGGGGCGCGCGGCGGGAATGGCCTCGACGAAGGGCCGCGCTTCCAGGCAGTGGAGACAGGTGAGCGACCAGTAGAAATAAAGCTGCACCTGGGGCTGACCCTCAGGGCTGGATTTGACCCAGAGTTCATCAGACTGTGCCGCGAATGGCGCCGTCCAGAGCAGAAGCATGACGATCATGACCAGCAGGCGCGACCCGTTCCTGGTCATGGTTTTCCTTGATAGCCTGAACCGATCCACAACGGAGCTGTGGCACGATGAACAACGCCTCATCGTGCCACATCCATCAGGGCGTCAGCCCGAAGCGCTGGCGCAACTCGGGAATCAGCCTGGCCCGAATCTCGTCCCGCACCTTGACAAAGCTTTCGATCGGCTCGCCATGGGGATCATGGAATGGCATGTGAATCGCGGGAATCGGCTTGGGGAAAATGGGGCAGGATTCCTTGGCGTTGTCGCACACCGTCACCACCAGGTCGATAGATTCGCTCATCACCGCATCCACGTCCTTGGGGTAAAGCCCTTCGGTAGCCATGCCGCCCAGTTTAAGCGCCTCGATGGCGCCATCCGCCACCTTGGGCTGGGGCCGGGTACCGGCGGACAGCGCGCGCACGTCCGGGCCGAGGTCGTGGTTGACCAGCACTTCGGCCATCTGGCTGCGGCAGGAGTTGCCGGTGCAAAGGATCAGTACGGTTTTGGTCATTTGCTTATTCCTTGCCGCAACAGCCGCAGCAGGATTCCTTGCCGGTCAGCCATTCCTCGATCTTGGTCTTGCTCGGCACGCCACCGGCATGCACCACCTTGCCATCGATCACCACGCCGGGGGTGGACATCACGCCGAAGCCCAGAATCGTGGCCATGTCCTCGACTTTTTCGAGTTGAATCTCCACCCCTTTGGCCGCAGCGGCTTCCTCGATCAGCTTGAGGGTGGTTTTACAGTTGGCACAGCCTGTGCCCAACACTTTGATGCTTTTCATGGCGTTTCCTTTTAGTTGATAAACAGGTTTCAGCAGCAGGCTTGGCCTGATGCGGTCGGCGTGCAGCAGGCACCTTGCGCGACACCAATGGCGGACAAAATGGCATTGGCGCTCTCCTTGCGGCACACCTCGTCGAAGCTGGTGTCCAGCGAATCTGCCGCTTCATCGCGGATGTGACGCGCAATCTCGACCACCGCATCAATCTGCGCCTGCGCCACGCCGTATTGCTTGAGCCTGTCCACCTGGCACAGGCCCTGTTTGGGATGATTGGCGGCAATGTTGGCGGCGAGCGATACCAGCGCCACGATGGAGGGGTGCAAGGCGGTATCAGTCATGGAAAAACTCCTTTGAATTACAGAATAGCATTGAAAACGTAGCCCACCAGCATGATGCCAGTCGCGACCACGCCGACGAAGGTAGCAATCAGCCGGGGCTTCAATACCTTGCGAAGAATAATTATTTCCGGCGCCGACAGGGCGATGACGCTCATCATGAAAGCGAGCACGGTGCCCAGCGCCGCGCCTTTGCCCAAGAGCGCCTCGACGATGGGAATGATGCCGGCGGCGTTGGAGTACATCGGCACACCGATGGCCACGGCAGCAGGCACCGACCACCAGGGTGCATCCTTGCCCATGATACTGGCCATGAAATCCTCCGGCACATAGCCGTGGATGCCCGCACCAAGGGCAATGCCGCCCAGAATATAGGGCCACACCTTGCCGACGATCTCCTTGATGTGCGCCACGCCGGCATCGATACGCTCCGCCCAGGAAGGGCGCGCCAACTCCAGATCGGCCACCTTGCCGATGTGAATGGCACGTACCCAATCCTCCAGGTGACGTTCCATCTTGAGTTTGCCAATGACCAGACCAGAGATAATCGCCACCAGCAGACCGAGGCCGAGATACAGCGCCGCCACCTTCCAGCCGAACAGGCCGAACAGCAGCGCCAGCGCCACTTCGTTGACCATGGGCGCGGAAATCAGGAAGGAAAACGTCACGCCCAGCGGCACCCCCGTGGACAAAAAACCGATGAACAGCGGCACCGCCGAGCAGGAGCAAAACGGCGTGACGATGCCGAGCGTCGCCGCCATCACGTTGCCCACGCCGAGTCGCTTGCCGGACAGCATGGCGCGGGTGCGTTCGGCCGAGACGAAGGTATGCACGATGCCCATCACGAACACGATGCCGGTGAGCAGCAGCAAGACCTTGGGCGTGTCGTAGAAGAAAAAATGTAGCGCCCCGCCCAGGTGGGTTTGCGGCGAAAGCCCGGTGAGCGCGAGCAGCGCATCGGCAAACCGGGTCAGGTTGGCGTAGGCGGCTATCCACAGGATAGTCGCCAGGGCGACCCAGACCCAAGGGGCGCGGCGGGGAATAGTTGCGGTTTCACTT
Source organism: Sulfurimicrobium sp. (assembly GCA_030690835.1). Classification (GTDB taxonomy): domain Bacteria; phylum Pseudomonadota; class Gammaproteobacteria; order Burkholderiales; family Sulfuricellaceae; genus Sulfurimicrobium. Next base: position 2,725 of record JAUYFW010000104.1, read on the forward strand.
ACGCTATTCATGTCGGCCACCTCTTTCATACCAGGTTTTAGAGCCATTCACGATACGCACCACAGACAGCATCACCGGCACCTCGATCAGCACCCCGACCACCGTCGCCAGTGCCGCACCCGATTCGAAACCATAGAGTGAAATCGCCGCCGCCACCGCCAACTCGAAGAAATTGCTGGCGCCGATCAGCGCCGAGGGGCCGGCCACGCTATGGGCCTCGCCCACGGTCCGATTGAGCCAGTAGGCGAGCATGGAATTGAAATACACCTGGATCAGGATCGGCACCGCCAGCAGCAGAATGATCAGCGGCTGGTCAAGTATGGCCTTGCCCTGGAAGGCGAACAGCAGCACCAGTGTTGCCAGCAGGGCCAAGATACCGACCGGGTGGAGACTGGCGAGAGTTTTTTCGAGCAAACCACGGCGATGCAGGGTACGACGTAAAAACTGGGCAATGGCGAGCGGAATGACGATATACATCACCACCGAGAGGAACAGCGTGTCCCACGGCACGGTGATGGATGCCACGCCCAAAAGCAGGCCGACAAGGGGCGCGAAGGCGAACACCATGATGGTGTCGTTGAGGGCCACCTGGCTCAAGGTAAACAGCGGATCGCCCTTGGTCAGACTGCTCCACACGAACACCATGGCCGTGCACGGCGCGGCGGCGAGCAGGATCAGGCCGGCGATGTAGCTGTCGATCTGCTCAGCAGGCAAATAGGGTGCAAATGCGACACGAATGAACAACCAGGCCAGCAGCGCCATGGAAAACGGCTTTACGCCCCAGTTGATGAACAGGGTGACGCCGATGCCGCGCCAGTGCTTCTTGACCTGATTCAGCGCCGAGAAATCGATCTTCATCAGCATCGGGATGATCATCAGCCAGATCAGCAGGCCCACCGGCAGGTTGACTTGGGCCACTTCCAGCTTGCCAAGAAACTGAACCGGCGCGGGGAGAAACTGGCCCAGCGCGATGCCCACCACGATGGAGAGAAACACCCACAGCGTCAGCCAACGCTCGAAAAAACCCAGTTCCGCGCCAGCGGCTTTC
>JAUYFW010000106.1 GCA_030690835.1 Sulfurimicrobium sp.
ATCGGGGCGGACATCAATCGCAAGTCGGTGTTTGAACGCAAGAATTATTTTTATCCCGATCTGCCCAAGGGTTACCAGACCAGCCAGCTTGAACTGCCCATTGTGGCTGCAGGCGGAAAGCTCCTGATCCAGGTGGGGGAACAGGAAAAAACCGTGCGCATCACCCGCGCCCATCTGGAAGAGGATGCGGGGAAATCGCTGCATGAGGATTTCCACGGCATGACGGGTATCGACCTGAACCGCGCCGGCACGCCCTTGCTGGAAATCGTTACCGAACCGGACATCCGCAGCGGCCAGGAAGCAGTGGCCTATGCCAAGGCATTGCACGGCCTGGTGCGCTATCTCGAAATTTGCGACGGCAACATGCAGGAAGGTTCATTCCGCTGCGACGCCAACGTCTCGGTGCGCCCTTTGGGCGTGGAAAAGCTTGGCACGCGCTGCGAAATCAAGAACCTCAACTCGTTCAAGTTCATGGAGAAGGCGATCGAGTTCGAGGTCCAGCGCCAGATCGAGATTCTCGAGGACGGTGGCAGGATCGTGCAGGAAACCCGGCTTTACGATTCGGACCGCAACGAGACCCGCTCCATGCGCTCCAAGGAAGAGGCCAACGATTACCGTTATTTCCCCGATCCCGACCTGCTGCCGCTGGCGGTGAGCGACGACTACATCGAACAGGTGCGTGCCGCGCTACCGGAGTTGCCCCCAGCCAAACGCGCGCGCTTTGTGTCGCAATTCGGCCTGCCGGCCTATGATGCCGGTGCGCTGACCGCCGCGCGCGAGCTGGCGGATTATTTCGAGGCGACGGTGGCTGCGCTGGGGAATCCCCTCTCCCCTAGCCCTCTCCCTGTACCCGCAAGGGGCATCCCCGCCGAGAGCGGCAGCAAAGCTGCTCGCTCTGGCGAGACGGGCGAGGGGGACGCGGATGCTGCGCAGGACAAGAACACTGCAAAACTTGTTGCTAACTGGCTCATGGGCGACCTCTCCGCCTCGCTCAACAAGAGCGATCTCGACATCGGCTCCAGCCCGGTCAGTAGCACCCAGCTTGCGGGCTTGCTGAAGCGTATCCAGGACGGCACCATTTCCGGCAAGATCGCCAAGGAAGTCTTCGAAGCGATGTGGAACGGCGAAGGCGACGCCGATGCGATTATCGAGGTCAAGGGCTTGAAACAGATTTCCGATAGTGGCGCGATCGAGAAAATCATCGACGAGATCATCGCCGCCAACCCGGCCCAGGTAGCCGAGTACCGCAGCGGCAAGGAAAAGATGTTCGGTTTTTTTGTCGGGCAGGCGATGAAGGCCAGCAAGGGCAAGGCCAACCCGGCTCAGCTCAACGACATCATGAAGAAGAGGCTGGCCGGCTGAGCCAATAGTCAGCCGCTCAGCCAGTCATTGCGAGCGCAGCGAAGCAACCTGTTTTTTCGTGGCGTTAAACAAGGCAAGATTGCTGCGCTGCGCTCGCAATGACGGCGCCTTATTTGACGCCTCCGGCCGGTGCTGCGGCGGCAGGTTGTTCCGGAGGGAAGCCTTTCAGCTCGCGGAAACGTTTCTTGTCTTCCTCGAAACGAGCCTGGATAGATTTATATTCCTGCTGCCATTTCGCCACGGTTTCGTTGGAGGTTCCGAGTTCATTTTCCGCGGATTTGAGTTCCTCGCTCAGCCAGGCTGGAATCGGTTTTTTGTTCTTGTTAAATCTATCGGCCTGTTTGCGCAACTCGGCGAAGCGGCCTTGCGTGGATTTGGCGCGCATCTGGCTACCGTCAATCTGGGCTTGTGTCGCCTGCAGGTTGCGGTCGCGTGACAGGTTGATTTCCTTTTCGTCGCTGTAGGTGTCCAGCAACGCCCTGTCGCGGCGCTTTTGTTCCAGGGCTTTTTCAGCATCCAGTTTCTGCTGCGCCGCAGCGCCTTCCTGAGCTTTTCTTTCTTCCTCGGTGAGGTAACGGGTTTTCTTTTTCTCCATGCCCTTGCTGGTTAATTCGCTGCTGGTGCGGCATTTGTCCAGCACTTCGGCGGGGATGGAATCGCCATAGTAGACGCGGCCCTTGTCGTCGACGCATTTACTCAGCGGGGCGGCCTGGGCCGCGCCGGCATAGAGGGTGGCGAATAGCAGAAGAGTCAGTTTTTTCACGGGGTCGTCCTTATTTCACGCCATATTGTTCGCGGTAAGCGGCAACGGCCGCGCTGTTTGCGGCCATTTCCGGGTGGCTTTGCAGATAGCCGATCAGGCTGTCCAGATTGGTAATGCTGATAACGGGCATGCCGTAGCTCTGGCTGACTTCCTGGACCGCCGACAGCGTCCCGCTGCCGCGTTCCATGCGGTCGATGGCGATGGCCACGCCACAGGCTTGGGCGGCGTGCCGGCGGATCAGCTCGACCGACTCGCGCACCGAAGTGCCGGCGGAAATCACGTCGTCGACGATCAGTACCTTGCCCTGTAGCGGCGCGCCGATCAGGGAGCCGCCCTCGCCGTGGTCCTTGGCTTCCTTGCGGTTGAAGCAGAACGGCACGTTGCGGCCTTCCCGCGCCAGCGCGATGGCGATCGCCGCAACCAGTGGAATGCCCTTGTAGGCCGGGCCGAACAGCATATCGAATTCAACGCCGGCAGCGACAATGGCTTTGGCGTAAAATTGCCCGAGTTTTTGCAGGGCCTCGCCGTCGTTGAACAAACCGGCGTTGAAAAAATAGGGAGAAAGGCGCCCTGCCTTGGTTTTGAATTCGCCGAAGCACAACACCTTGCGCTGAATCGCGAACTCGATGAATTCCTGTCTAAAGTCGGTCATGTTCAATCAGTATTAAGGACGAATCTTGCGCATTATATCTGTAAATCTAAATGGCATCCGTTCCGCCAGCAGCAAGGGGTTTTTCGACTGGCTGCCCAGGCAGGACGCCGACGTGGTGTGCCTGCAGGAGCTTAAAGCCCAGGCCGCCGACCTGCGCCCGGAAATGCTCCAGCCAGCGGGGTTTCATGGCTGCTTCCATTATGCCGAGAAGAAGGGCTACAGCGGGGTGGGCATCTATTCGAAACGCGAACCGGATGCGGTGGTCATAGGGCTGGGCATTGCCGATATCGACGTCGAAGGGCGCTATTTGCAGGCGGATTTCGGCAATCTGTCGGTGATCTCGCTTTACCTGCCCTCCGGCTCCAGCTCGGAAGAACGCCAGCAGGTGAAGTTCTATTTCCTCGAACGATTCCTGCCGCACTTGCGCGAACTCAAGGCCAGCGGGCGGGAAATCGTCCTGTGCGGCGACTGGAACATCGCCCACCAGGAAATCGACCTCAAGAACTGGAAATCCAACCAGAAGAATTCCGGTTTCCTGCCCGAGGAACGCGCCTGGCTGACGCATGTTTTCGATCAGGTCGGCTGGGTGGACGTGTACCGCCGCCTGCATCCCGAGGCTACCGGCGAGGCTTACACCTGGTGGTCGAATCGCGGCCAGGCCTGGGCCAAGAATGTGGGATGGCGTATCGACTATCAGATCGCCACGCCGGGGGTGGCTGAAAAAGCGGTACGGGCGGACGTCTACAAAGACCAGCGCTTTTCAGACCACGCGCCGCTGACGGTCGAGTATGATTGGGATATATGACGCCCGCAAATTTCATCGCCAAATGGCAAGGCAACACTCGGGAGATGCCAGACGAGGAGATTCTGCGCCGCCTGCTGGCGCTGAATCTTGAGCGAAGCTCCGCTAACCCGGCGACTATTCATCCCGGCGGGGTTGTGAAACAATAAGCCATGCTGACTCCTGACGTTATCCAATCCGCCGTTCAAAAGCTGGTCGCAGCCGCGCAACCGAGCCGGGTGATCCTGTTTGGCTCGTATGCACGCGGCGAGGCAAGCGAGGATTCCGACCTCGATCTGCTGGTGGTTGAATCACGGGTTGAAAATCGGGGGGCGGAAATGGTACGTTTGCGCCGCGCCATCGGACGTTTGGGGACTGGCGTGGATGTTCTGGTGTATTCCGAGGAAGAAGTGGCACGACGCGGCGGAGTGCCGGGAACGGTGATTTACTGGGCGCTACAGGAGGGGAAAACGCTGTATGACGCCCGTACTTGAAGAAGCTTTGCGCCTTTTGCGCATAGCACAGGGCGACCGCGACGCTTTTCTGGTGCTTAAGGATTCACCCAACATCCGCTTGCCAATCGCCTGCTTTCACGCCCAACAGGCCGTCGAAAAGACGCTCAAAGCGGTATTGACGGTGAAAGGCATCCCTTTTCGCCGTACTCATGAGCTTTCCGAGCTGGCCGCTTTGCTCTCCGATCAAGGTATTTCCTTACCGGTATCACCGGAACAACTGGATGCGCTCAATCCTTACGCGGTTGTGTTTCGCTATGACGACACCGAAATCGAGACGCTGAGCCGCGATGAAGTTGTTGAAATCGTGAGTTTGATTCTGGAATGGGCGGAAAGCATTATCCCGCTGCCTTGACGTCCGCCTCGCCATTCCACGGAGCGACTTTGAGCAGCAACAGCATCCCAGGAATGGCCAGCAGCGTGCATAACAGGAAGAAGCTGACCCAACCCAGTTGCTCCACCAGGTAGCCAGTAGCCGAGTTAAAAAGGGTGCGCGGCACCGCCGACAGGCTGGTGAACAGGGCGAACTGGGTGGCGGTGTAGAGCGGGTGGGTGGCGCGGGCGATGAAGGCGACGAAGGCCGTCGTGCCCAGCCCCACGCCCAGCGCCTCGAAGCCGATCACCCCGGCGAGCAGCGGCAGATCATGGCCGCTCCGCGCCAGCAGGGCGAAGCCCAGAATCGATACCGCCTGCACCACACCGAACAGCCATAGCGCGCGGTTTATGCCGAGCCTGATCATCCATAGTCCCCCCAGCAGGCCACCGATGATGGCCGGCCATAACCCGGCATTTTTGGCGATCAGGCCGATTTCCGTCTTGCTGAAGCCCATGTCGAGGTAGAACGGCGTGGCCAGCGCCGTGGCCATGCTGTCGCCAAGTTTATAAAAGAAGATGAAGGACAGGATCAGCAGTGCCTGCTGCCAGCCCGCGCGGGTGATGAACTCGTGGAAGGGTTCCACCACCGCCTCTCTGAGCGTGCGCGGCGAGCCCTTGGCGCGCTCGGGTTCGGCCGCCAGCAGGGTCATGGCGATGCCGGGCAGCATGAACAGGGCGGTGATGAGAAAAACGCTGCTCCACGGCAGGTGGTCGGCGAGGATCAGGGACAGGGAGCCGGGCACCAGGCCGGCGATGCGATAGGCGTTGACGTGGATGGCGTTGCCCAGGCCCAGTTCGATATCCAGCAGGATTTCGCGCCGGAAAGCGTCCAGCACGATGTCCTGGGAGGCGGAAAAGAACGCCACCGCGGCGGCGAGGTAAGCGATGGTCCAGATGTCCAGCTTGGGCTGGAACCAGCCGAAGAGGGGCAGGGAAAGCAGCAGCGCCACTTGGGTCACCAGAATCCAACCACGCCGCCGCCCGAGATGCGGCCAAGCGAAGCGGTCCATGAGCGGCGACCAGATGAATTTCCAGGTAAAGGGCAACTGGATCAGGGCGAACAGGCCGATGGCCTTGAGATCCACCTGCTCGGAACGCAACCAGGCGGGCAGCAGGCTGATAAGGATATAGAGCGGCAGGCCGGAACTGAAGCCGGTGAAAATGCAGATCAGCATGCGCCGGTTGAAAATGACTTCGCGCAACATTTTTTATCCTGGGAATTGTGTTAAACCCAGATTATCCATTAGGGCCAAAACACCGCTGTAGCGGCGCCCTCGCCGCGATTCGCGCCGGGGGCGGCGCTCCTACATACACGAGCATTCCAATGGATAATCTGAGTTAAAGCTTTTCAGCCTTTGTCTGGATGACGCCACAAAGCCCGCTACCTTACCGGAAACAGGGCGCTGTGTCACAATGGCGCCCATGTTGGAACAGAGTCTTTTTGCGGTATTTCTGGTGGGTCTGCTGGGCGGTACCCATTGCGTCGGCATGTGCGGCGGTATCGTGGCCGCGATTTCCCTGCAATTGCCCGGTCAGGGCACGCGCTTCAGTTATCATTTCGCCTACAACGCCGGGCGTATCCTGAGCTACGCCATCGCCGGCGGGATTGCCGGCGCGGTGGGCGCGAGCACCTTGCTGCTCAAGGGCTTCTGGCCGGTGCAGCAGGGCTTGTATGTCATCGCCAACGTGATGCTGGTGGCGCTGGGGCTTTATCTCGCCGGCATCTGGCAGGCGGTGACGCGGATCGAGCGTCTGGGCGGGCTGATGTGGCGGCGCCTGCAGCCTTTTTCGAAACATTTTCTGCCGGTACGTAATCCGGCCCAGGCTTTCGCGCTGGGGGCGCTGTGGGGCTGGCTGCCGTGCGGGCTGGTGTATAGCGTGCTGATTTCCGCGCTGGCGAGCGGCAGCACCATTTCAGGCGCGGCGACCATGCTGGCCTTCGGGCTCGGCACGCTGCCCAACCTGATTGCCATGGGGCTGTTTGCCCAGCAATTGCAGGCTTTGACGAAAAATATCTGGGTGCGCCGGTTGGCAGGCTTGCTGGTGGCGGGATTCGGGGTGTGGGGTCTGATGAGGCTGATGTTGGGTTAGTCCTCGTCATTGCGAGCGCAGCGAAGCAATCTTGCTTCAGTTTCGGAGCGACAAAAACAGATTGCTTCGTCGCTTTGCTCCTCGCAATGACTTTAGCCGCGTTCGATCCTGTAGGCCGCGACACTGCCCCGGATGTTGGGCAGAAACCCGATCTCCCGCTCCCCATCCATCACCACCCGTTGCAGAATGCGGATGCCATGTTGGGCGCAGAACGCCTCGAAATCCTTGAGGGTGCAGAGGTGAATGTTGGGTGTGTCATGCCATTGATAGGGCAGGTTGGGCGATACCGGCATGTGGCCCTGCAGCACCTGCACGCGGTGACGCCAGTAGCCGAAGTTGGGGAAGGCGACGATGGCTTCCTTGCCGACGCGCAGCATTTCCCCGATCACCTGCTCGATGTGCTTCATCGCCTGCAGGGTTTGCGACAGGATCACGTAGTCGAAGGAGGCGGCCTCGAAGCCGGACAGGCCAGCATCGAGGTCGTTCTGGATCACGTTGAGGCCTTTTTTGACACAGGCGAGAATGTTGGCGTCCTGGATGTCGACACCGTAGCCATGGGCTTGGCGCGCATCCATGAGATATTTCAGCAGGGTGCCGTCGCCGCAACCCAGGTCGAGCACCCGCGAGCCGGGCTTGATCCACGCCGCGATGGTGGCGAAATCGTGGCGCACTTTGGTGTTCGTCATGTTCATGCCTCCCCCGCCACTCTTTCCATATAAGCCCGCACCAGGTTGTGGTAATGCGGATCTTCCATGAGGAAGGCGTCGTGGCCGTGGGCGGCGGTGATTTCCGCGTAGCTCACATCGAGATTGTTATCCAGCAGCGCCTTGACGATTTCGCGCGAGCGCGCGGGCGAAAAGCGCCAGTCGGTGGAGAAGGAAATCACCAGGAATCTGGCGCGGGCGGCCTGCATGGTTTCGCTCAAATTGCTGTGCTGATGGTGGTGGCTGGGGTCGAAATAGTCCAGCGCCTTGGTCATCAGCAGGTAGGTGTTGGCGTCGAAGCTGTCGGCAAACTTGTCGCCCTGGTAGCGCAGGTAGGATTCGATCTCGAATTCCACCTCGTAGCCGAAATTGTAGGCGCCGGAGCGCAATAACCGGCCGAATTTTTCCCCCATCACATCGTCCGACAGATAGGTGATGTGGCCCAGCATGCGCGCGATGCGCAAGCCGCGGCGCGGCACCACGCCGTGGGCGTAGAAGTCGCCGCCGTGGAAGTCCGGGTCGGTAAGGATGGCCTGGCGCGCCACGTCGTTGAAGGCGATATTCTGTGCCGTGAGCTTGGGCGCGGCGGCGATCACCAGCGCATGGCGCAGCCGGTCGGGGTGATTCACGCTCCATTGCAGCACCTGCATGCCGCCCAGGCTGCCGCCGACAATGGCGGCGAACTGACGGATGCCGAGCAGGTCGGCCAGCCGTGCCTGGGTCTCCACCCAGTCTTCCACCGTCACCACCGGGAAACTGGCACCGAACGGCTTGCCGCTGCGGGGGTTGATGCTGGAAGGGCCGCTGGAGCCGTGGCAGCCGCCCAGGTTGTTCAGTCCGATGACGAAAAATCGCCCGGTATCGATCGCCTTGCCGGGGCCGATCATGTTGTCCCACCAGCCAGGACGCTTGTCGTGCTCGGAATGGTAACCCGCTACGTGATGATTGCCGGACAGCGCGTGGCAAACCAGGACGGCGTTGGATTTGTCGGCGTTGAGCGTGCCGTAGGTTTCGTACGCCAGCTCGTAGGACGGCAGGACTGCGCCGCTTTTCAGCGTGAGCGGCGCATCGAAGCGTGCGGTTTGAGGCGTGACGATGAGTTTGGACATATCCGGGCGATTATCGCGATTTTGGATGGGGGCTGCAATATTAGCTATCAGCGGTCAGCGGTCAGGTGGCCGGTTTGGCTGAAGGCTGATAGCTGATAGCTGATGGCTATTTACGCATTCAAGCGCGCCAGATGCATGTACATTCTTTCCGGTTCCTCGGTCTTGAGCATGCGGCTCACCAGCGACGGCAATTCCGGCAGGTTGGTGCGCAGGATCTGCTGCTTGACCGCCAGCAGATGGGCCGGGTGCATGGAAAACTGGCGCAGGCCCAGGCCCAGCAGCAGGCGGGTCATCCTGACGTCGCCGGCCATTTCGCCGCACACCGACACCGGGATGCCGGCCTTGTCCGCGCTCTTGATGGTGTAGGCGACAAGCTGCAGCACCGAGGGATGCAGCGGGTCATAGAGGTGCGCCACGCTATCGTCGGTACGGTCGATGGCGAGCGTGTACTGGATCAGGTCATTGGTGCCGATGGAGAGGAAATCCAGGTGCTTGGCGAAAATGTGTGCCGACAGCGCTGCGGCGGGAATTTCGATCATGCCGCCGATGGGGAGGTTGGCATCGTAGGGAATATTTTCCTGGTCCAGGCTCTGTTTGGCGTGCGCGAGGAGGTGGCATGCCTGGTTGAGCTCGGTCAGGGACGAGAGCATGGGGATCAGCAGCTTGATCCTGCCGTAGTGCGAGGCGCGCAGAATGGCGCGCAACTGGGCATGAAACAGCTGCGGCTCGGCCAGGCACAGGCGGATGGCGCGCAGGCCCAGGGCCGGGTTGGCGCCGATGTTCTCGGCGCCGAACATCTGTTTGTCCGCCCCCAGGTCCAGGGTGCGGATGGTCACCGGGAAGCCGTGCATGTCCTCCGCCACCTTGCGGTAGGCCAGGAATTGTTCTTCCTCGCCGGGCAGATCGCGCCGGTTGAGGAACAGGAATTCGCTGCGGAACAGGCCAATCCCGGTCGCCCCGTTGGCTTTCACGTCGGCGATGTCGTCCGGCAACTCGATGTTGGCGTGCAGTTCCACCTCCGTGCCGTCCAGGGTGGTGGCGCGCGTCGACTTGAGGCGTTTGAGTTTCTGTTTTTCCAGCTCCCACTGGCTCTGGCGCAGCTTGTACTCGGCCAGCACCGTCTTGTCGGGGTTGACGATGACGATGCCCTGCGTGCCGTCCACGATCACCAGTTCGCGCTCGCGGATCAGGCTGCGCGCATGGTGCAGCGCCACGATCGAGGGAATGTTGAGGCTGCGGGCGAGAATCGCGGTATGCGAAGTGGTGCCGCCGACATCGGTGACAAAGGCGGCGAACTGGTACTGCTTGAACAGCATCATGTCGGCGGGGGACAGATCGTGCGCCACCAGGATGCTGGTCTGGTCCGGGCTGGCCGGGCCGGGGGTATGCAGGGTGGCGTGGCCGAGCAGGGATTTCAGCACCCGCTCCACGACCTGCACCACGTCCGCCTTGCGTTCCCGGAGGTAGTCGTCCTCGATCTGGTCGAACTGCGCCAGCAGGGTATCCATTTGCTGCTTCAGCGCCCATTCGGCGTTGACGCGCTGGGTTTCGATGCGCTCCTTGGGCGCGGTCGAGAGGGTCGGGTCGCTCAGGATCAGGATGTGCAGGTCGAGGAAAGCATCGAATTCCACCGGCGCGCTGGCGGGAATGTTGCCGCGCAATTCCTGGAGCTCCTGCAGCGTGGCCTGAATGGCCGCCTCGAAACGGGCGATTTCATCCGGGATCTGGGCCTTGAGCACGCCATACCGCGGCACGTCGAGGCCGACGTGCGAAATGAGATGAGCATGGCCGATGGCGATGCCGCCGGAAACGGCAACCCCGTGCATGGTAAAACTCACCAAGCCCCCCGCTGACAGCTGATGGCTGATGGCTGATAGCTAATCCTCATTCGCCTTCCCCGAATTTGTCGTTGATCAGGCAGACAATCGCCTGCATCGCCTGCGCTTCGTCCTCGCCGTCGATTTCGATGCCGATGGTGATGCCCTTGGCTGCGGCCAGCATCATCACGCCCATGATGCTCTTGGCGTTGACGCGCTTGTCGTTGCGGCTAAGCCAGATCTGGCTTTTGTGCTGGCCGGCGATCTGCGTGAGTTTGGCCGAGGCGCGCGCATGCAGCCCCAGCTTGTTGGTGATCTCAACGTCCTGTTGCAACATTGCAGGCTTCCATGGTGGCGTGGATGATGCCGTCGTGGCCCCCGGAAAGGGCTTTCTCCACCACGGTGGCAAGGGGTTCATCGCGATAGGTGAGGGCCCGCACCAGCATCGGCAGATTGACGCCGGCGATGCCTTCCACCCGGCCCGGTTCGAGCAGGCAGCAGGTAATGTTGGTGGGCGTGGCACCGTAAATGTCGGTCAGGATCAATACGCCGTCGCCCCGGTCGAGTTGGTGTATCAGTTCCCTGGCCTGGGGCAGGATCGCCACCGGATCGTCGTGAATGGTGACCCCCAGTTGTTGCAGATTCAACGGGCGGCTGCCCATGACATGGCTGGCGCAGTGAATCAGACTTTCGCCCAAGGCGCCGTGGGCGACGATAAGAATGCCGATCATTCAGGTTCCTGATACTGCCGGAAAAAAGAAGTATTTTACTCTGTTAAAACCGAAGTCGCATAGCGACACTCCGTCCCCCTTCTCGCCGGATTGAGCGGCTTTGCCGCCAATCCCGGCGGGGACACCCCTTGCGGGCGCTCCCGCCGGGAGAGGGCCGGGGTGAGGGAGACGGCCATGGCCGTCAGGGCGATTCGTGCAGTTTCAGCCCGGTTTCGAGAAAGGTAATGCGTTTTTTCATCGCCGGAGTCAGGTAAATCTCGCCCCGGTCGTCGATCAGCATGGCCTGTTGCGCGCCCATTTTCCGCGCCGCTTCAAGCCAGCCGCTCTTGCCGGCGATGAAGGCCGGCTTGGATGCGGCATCCGACAGCACGCCGGCGTTCCCGCGCTTGGAAATCAGCACCGTCACCGCCTGCACGCCCTGTGCCGGATAGCCGCTGCGCGGGTCGATGATGTGGCAGTAGCGCTTGCCGTCGAGTTCGAAATAGCGCTGGTAATCGCCGGAAGTGCCGATTGCCTCGCCGTCGCGCAGTTCCAGCGTGGCAATGGCGCCGGGCTTGCGCGGATGCTGGATGCCGACCTGCCACGGGCGCTTGCCGTGCTGGCCCAGGGCGATGATGTTGCCGCCGATGTTGATCAGCGCGTTCTTTACTCCCTGCGCGCGCAGATAATCCGCCGCCACGTCCAGCGCATAACCCTTGGCGTAGCCGCCCAGATCCACGCGCACCGCCGGGTTTTTGCTGTGGAACTCGATGCCCTTGACCACGATGTCCGACATTTTTGGCTCGGCCCGGAGCAGCTTGGCGATTTCCGCCGGGTCGGGGCGCACTGGCTGGAATTCGTCGCCGTGAAAACCCCACAGCCGGATCAGGTTGCCGATGGCGGGATTGAACAGGCCGCCGGATTGTTCGGAAAGCCGGGTGGCGTCCTCAAGCAGGGGAATCATGCCGGGCTGGATCGCCGCTTTTGCGGGCGCGTTGGCAAAAATTTCGTTCATCCGGCTCAAGGAGCCGGGCTTCCAGGCATGAAGATATTCGTGCATCTGGTCGAAATCGGCCAGTATCTGCCCGGTCAGCTGTTTGGCGCGGACCTCGCCCTCGCCGTAAATGCTCACTTCCACCAGCGTGCCGAAGACGTAGCTTTGTTGTTGGTAGAGCGGTTCCTTGGCGCAGCCGGATAACCCGAGCATCATCGACACTAGTATCAGCCAGAAGGTGAAAACCCGCGCACGGTTCCCTGTCGTTTCACGTTTCACTTTTCACCCTTCACCTGCTTCTCCAACGCATCCACAAACATCCCCGCCACGTTGAAGCCGCTCTGGGCGGTGATTTCCTGAAACCCCGTCGGGCTGGTGACGTTGATTTCGGTGAGGTAATCGCCGATCACATCCAGCCCTACCAGAAACAAGCCCAGTTCGCGCAGTTTTGGCCCCAGCGTGTCGGCAATTTTCCAGTCGTTCTCGCTCAGCGGCTGGGCCACGCCCTTGCCGCCGACAGCCAGATTGCCGCGCGTTTCACCGGCCTTCGGGATGCGCGCCAGGGCGTAAGGCACGGCCTCGCCATCGATAATGAGGATGCGCTTGTCACCCTGGGCGATTTCGGGAATATAACGCTGCGCCATGACGGTGCGGCTGCCCAGTTGCGTCATGGTCTCGATGATCACGTTGAGATTGGGGTCGTGGCGCTGGATGCGGAATATGCCGCTGCCGCCCATGGCGTCCAGCGGCTTGAGAATGATATCGCCGTGTTTGTCGATGAAGTCGCGGATCAGGTCTTGCTGGCGCGTCACCAGCGTGGGCGGCATGAACTGGGGGAATTTCGCGGTGGACAGCTTCTCGTTGAAATCCCGCACCGCCTCGGGCCGGTTAAGAATGCGCGCCCCCTGGCCTTCCGCCAGCTCCAGCAGGTAAGTGCTGTAGATGTACTCCATGTCGAAAGGCGGATCCTTGCGCATCAGGGTGGCTTCGAAATCCGTCAGTTCGTGCCAGGCCGGCTCCGCCAGCGTGTACCAGTTCAACTCGTCGGCGACCAGATCGAGTTTGCGCGCATGGCCCTTGACCTTCCCCTCGCTCAGGATCAGCTCGTGCTGTTCCATCACGTAAAGGGCATGGCCGCGCGCCTGAGCCGCGCGCATCACGGCGTAGGTCGAATCCTTGTAGGTCTTGATGCTTTCCAGCGGGTCGAGAATGATGGCGAGTTTCAATTTATATATCCAGTGGGCGGGCTGCGCCGCCAGGGGAAATCCTATTGCGCCGTGTTTTCCAGCTCGATTGCCGCCGCCAGCAATGCCAGCCTCGCCACCACGCCGTAGGCATAGAAGCGGTTGGGCGGGGCGTCCGGCCCGGCGGCGCAGTCGGGCAGGGTGCAGGAGGTTTCGAACGCCAGCGGTACGAAGTGCATGCCGGGGGCGTTGAGGTTCTCGTCCTGGCCGCGGCTGGTGTGGACGCGATAGAAGCCGCCCACCACGAAGTGGTCCATCAGGTACACCACCGGTTCGGCCACCGCCTGGTTGATGCTTTCGAAGGTGTAGACGCCTTCCTGGATGATGACTTCGCTGACCTGCTGGCCTTCCTTGATGACCGACATCTTGTTGCGCTGCTTGCGGTTGAGGCCCTTGACCTC
>JAUYFW010000107.1 GCA_030690835.1 Sulfurimicrobium sp.
TCAGGATAGCCATGGTTTCCTCGGCGAGCGCGATTTTCCTCCCCGGCTCCAGCCGGGATAGCAGGCGCTCCACCAGCATCGGCAGGTCTTCCATGCGTTCCCGCAGCGGCGGTAGCTGGATGGGGAAGACATTTAGACGGAAGTAAAGGTCCTGGCGGAAGCTGCCTTCCACAACCATTTCAGCCAAATCGCGGTGGGTGGCGGCAATCAGCCGGAAATCCGCGCGCAGCGGCTCCACTCCGCCGATGCGGCGATAGGTGCCCGCCTCCAGCAGGCGCAGCAGCTTGACCTGGAGCGACAGGGGGATGTCGCCCACCTCGTCCAGAAACAGGGTGCCGCCGCGCGCTGACTCCACCAGCCCGATCTTGCGGCCAATCGCGCCGGTGAAAGCCCCCTTTTCATAACCGAACATTTCGCTCTCGAACAGGGTTTCGGTCAGGCCGGAGCATTCCACCGCCACGAATGGCGCTGCCGCACGCGGGCTCATGTCGTGGATGGCATGGGCCACCAGTTCCTTGCCGGTACCCGATTCGCCCAGTAGCAACACCGAGCTTTCCCGCGCGGCGACGCGCTTGGCAAGCTCGAGCATGCGGTTGAAAGGCCGCGAGTAGCCCACCAGATCGCGATCATGGGCGCCGCCACGGGCATGGCGCAGGAAGTGCATGGTTTCCATGAAATAGGTCGTGTTTCCGGCCCCATTCTTGACCGGCACCACCTCCACTTCCACATGCTCCCTTCCCGCGGAAGTGTGATGTACGTGGAGCACGCGCTTGGGTTCGCCGCTTTCCATGGAATCCCGCAACGGGCAGTTCTCGCCGGCCTGGTCGCAGGGCTTGTCGTAATGATGCGAGAGTTCGTAGCAGAAACGCCCATCTATTTTCCGGTCGGCGCCGAATTCGCGCCGGTAGGCGGCATTGGCGGCGAGGATGCGGTAGTGCTCGTCAAGGAGAATCTTGGGCTCAGGGAAGCTGTCAAGAAGCGTGATCAGCTCGGGTGGAAGCTTGGCAATCAGCATTGTGTCATTTATGGCGGTCATGATTGGCGTAGTGTGTCATTGTTGGCGTAAAGAGTCCAACCCATGGGATAGCGGTTTTTCTCTAATCTTCCTGTAGAGCCTTGATAAAAATCATTATTTATAAATTTAATGGCGGGTGGCATGGAGCTTGCTAAGTATTAATCGCTGATTAGCCGGGACACAAGTGGTTTCGGTTAAACTCCTCCCTGACGGACGCCCCCGCCCGTCAGACTCCCCTGTGGCGCCTGGCGCCACAGGTTTTTTTTGGGCTGCGGCCTGTCCGGCTTGATCAATCAAAGCCACAATGCCGATCATGCTTATCCCCGATGAAATGTCCGGCGTGATGAATCTGATGCTTTTTATGACCGGTTGCGGGTTGGTCATTGCTGCTTTTCACGCCCTGATTCGCTGGAGCCTGCGTGCGCCGAGCGTGGTGGAGCAATCCACGCCGGGGGCGGTGGGCCTGGAATATTTTGAAACGCACATTTTAACCGCCAACGGAAAACAGCTCTTCGCCTGGTTCATTCCGGCGCCGGGATCCGGGCCGGCACCCGCGCTGGCGGTGTTGCATGGCTGGGGAGGCAATGCCGAAACGATGCTTCCGCTTGCTGTGCCACTGCATCGTGCCGGCTACGCGCTGCTGCTTTTCGATGCCCGTAGCCACGGTCGCAGCGACCTGGACACTTTCTCGTCCATGCCCCGTTTCGCCGAGGATCTCGACCATGCCATGAACTGGCTCAAATGGCAGCCGGGAGTGGATCCGAAGCGGGTAGGGGTGATCGGCCATTCCGTGGGGGCGGCTGCTGCGTTGCTGGCCGCTTCGCGCCGCGACGATCTGGCAGCCGTGGTGAGCATTGCCGCCTTTGCGCATCCCGAGACGGTCATGCGCCGTCTGCTTGCATCCTGGCGGGTGCCGTATATTCCTTTCGGCTGGTATATCCTGCGTTACGTCCAGCGCGTGATCGGCTACAGGTTTGATGACATCGCGCCGCTCAACACCATCTCGCGCGCTCACTGTCCGGTCTTGCTGGTGCATGGCAGCGAGGATCTCACTGTTCCCGTGGCGGAAGCGCAAGCCTTGTATGCCAAGCATTGCAACGCGGCGGACAGATTGCTTCTGGTGAAGGGGAGCCATGACAGTTACGAGGATCTGGACCGCCAGATTGGCGACCTGGTCGATTTTCTCGATGCTGCCATGAAGCCGTAACCAAGCCAATTTAAAGAAAGATTGTCACTACTCAGGTCTCTCGCATAAATAGCGGAAAAATGTAGGTTGGGTTAGGTGCGGTTTTTTGCACCGTAACCCAACAAACCCAATATTCTTCAAAAATCTGGTTTTGATTTATTTGGGTTTGTTGGGTTACGCGATAAAGCCGCTAACCCAACCTACACAGTGTGGCTTTTGCGCAGACCTGAGTAGTTACGAAATTTTGATGATCGAACTGCACCAGTTCCGGCCCTTCTGGGGCCTGCCCAATGCCAGCCCTTTCTGCATCGAGATTGCTTCGCTACGCTCGCAATGACAGGGATGCGGAATGAATCAGCGCCTCCCTGGAAGATTTTCTAGGTTTAACTGCGGTTTTCAGCATCATGGATGAAAATCGGCTCCCGGATGCGCTCCAGGAAATCCACCAAAACGAAAAAGCCACGGGTGACCCCAAGGTTCCCCAGAGAGTCGAAGCGCAAGCCAATTAGTCTCTATTGCACCGATGACCAAGACGAGCGAGAGAAACGAAAACGGCGACCGCGGCCGCCGTTTTTTTTGCACTTCCGAAAAGGCGCTCAGGCTTTGCGACGGCGACTCAAGCCCAGACCGGCCAAGCCGATACCGAGCAGGGCCAGCGACGCGGGTTCCGGTACCTGGGCTCCCTGCGCGCCCAAAATGCGAACGCCGATATTAAGGAAATCACCATCAACGTATGTACCACCACTAGTAAATGCCTCGTTACCCAATGGTGATGGCGAGGTGCCTGGCATGTAGCCACTAAGGGTTTGTCCGGCTCGCACCTCGTAGGCTACCCAGTAGGTTCCGGCGTCGAGCAACCAGCTTAATCCGCTCGCTCCATCCCAGTCATCAACAGAATCCGCAGTGAATGCGGCCGAGAATAATTCCGTTCCGGGTACGTTTCCTCCATCCGTATAGATCGCCGCCGTCGCTGTGCCATCATTGCCGGAGCCGATCCAGCCCTGCACGTCGGTAATCGTGGTGGCGGTGCCCAGCGAAAATTCGCCCGCCAGCCACTGGTACGAGGCAAGCGTCCATCCACCGCTATAATTAGAATTAGGAACACCTGTATCGATGATCGTGGCGGCATTCGCCGCGCCCGCCGCGAATAGCTGGCACAGAGCGAAAGCGACTAGTGTTTTTTTCATGATTATTCTCCTTGGTCTGGTTGGCAAAAAGTAATTAGGAAAGGACGTAAATAGTTAAGCATTTTTCATGCCATGGTTATTGTTTTGTTATGATTCAATATGTTGCAATGCAATGCAATGCCATGCCATGCCATGCCTTGTCCAAGATGTAAAAATATTCGACAACAAATCCGCGATTGACCTGGGTGAAAATCCCCAGCAATACTCTTCGAGGGGGCGTTGGATTTCCTATCCTTTTTTTCCTGTTTTTATTCAAACACTTGACGACACGCCGAGAGAGAGCAAAAGTGTAAATAATTCCGACAAAGGCGCAAGCCGGGTACTTGCAGCCATCGCGTGGTCTGCAATCGCCGCCAGAGCAGACGTTGGAGCAGCAAGCCGCCATCGGCTCTTCCGGGCCGCAAACTGCCCGCCAAATCAATTCTGAACTTCACTCTTCTCCCCCACGCCAATCTGGATGCCTGTCAGGGCGCCCACCTGCATGCCGGACGACAGGCTCCTAGGCACTCTACCACTCGCTTTAATATCAAAAATCGCTCATATTTAGCCACCATGATTCCCTGGCTCTACCCAAGCGATGATTTTCCGCCTGTCTCAGAGGCGCTGCAGGAACCTAACGGCCTGCTCGCAGCCGGAGGCGATTTGTCGCCCCAGAGACTGATCGAAGCCTATAGTCATGGCATCTTTCCCTGGTTCAATCCCGGCGAGCCGATTCTGTGGTGGAGTCCCGATCCACGTATGGTGCTGTTTCCCGCCGAGCTCAAGGTTTCACGCTCATTGCGCAAAACATTGAAAAAGCCGGATTACGAAGTGCGCGTGGACACGGCTTTTTGTGCCGTGATGCGGGCTTGCGCCGCGCCTCGTGAAGTGGCGGGGGGAACCTGGATCAACGAGGAGATGGTTGCCGCATATGGCGGGTTGCATGCAAAGGGCCTGGCGCATTCAGTGGAAACCTGGCGCGACGGCGAATTGATCGGCGGCCTGTACGGGGTGGCGCTAGGCCGAATGTTCTACGGCGAATCCATGTTTTCCCGCGCCACGGATGCCTCCAAAATCGCCTTCGTGCATCTGGTGAAGCAACTGGAACGCTGGGGCTTCAGCATGATTGACTGCCAGATGAAAACCGCGCATCTGGCCACGCTGGGAGCGCGTGAAATCCCCCGCTCCGAGTTTGTGCGGGGTTTGAGTCAACTGATAGAATTGTCCCATCAACCCGGCCGCTGGCAGTTTGACCATGACCTCCTGTTTTAGAGACGCGAAGCGCCACATCGTCCCCCTCTCCCGCATGCGGGGGAGGGCTGGGGTGGGGGAGACGGTCATGCACATGAAAAATAATGTGAATCGCCATGACCGTTCTGAGTGATTTCCCTCCGCGCCGCGTTCAGTTTTATCTCACGGCGCCTTACCCGTGCAGCTACCTGCCCGGGCAGAGCGCCCGTTCCCAGGTGGTGACGCCAAACGAACTGGTGGACGATGCCGTCTACAGCCAGTTGATTCGTGCCGGTTTTCGCCGTAGCGGGCTGTATACCTATCGGCCCCAGTGCGACCAGTGTCGCGCCTGTGTGCCGGTGCGCTTGATGGTGGAAGAATTCAAGCCGAATCGTTCCCAGCGCCGCACCTGGAAACGCAATCAGCAACTTGAAGCGACACTGTGCGAGCAGGTGTTCGACGCTAAACACTACAATCTTTACCGCCGTTACCAGGCGAGCCGGCACGCCGGCGGAGGCATGGATCAGGATAGCGAGGATCAATATCGCCAGTTTTTGCTGCAAAGCGGGGTAAGCACGCTGCTGGTGGAATTTCGTGGCGAAAATAGCTTGCGCATGGTCAGCGTGGTGGATGTGGTCGAGGATGGCCTGTCCTCGGTTTACACTTTTTTCGATCCCGACATGCCGCAAGCCGGTTTCGGCACATACAATATTTTGTGGCAGATCGAATTGTGCCGCAGCATGGGGCTGCCCTACCTCTATCTCGGTTACTGGATTGCCGCAAGCGACAAAATGGCCTACAAGGCCAATTTTCAACCCCTGCAAGGATTCGTCGATGGACAGTGGCAGCGCCTTGGCTAGCGCGCCTTTCGATTCGGGGTTACTACACAACGCCTGGCGGCGGGCCCTTGAGAAAGCCTTGACCGCCATTATGCACTAAACCATAATGATCAATATGGTCATACTAACGAGGACGCTATGATTACTGAAACCAGCGCAGTCAGCTTCAGGCAGAACTTGGGCGAAATGCTTAATCAGGTGCAGTATCGCCACGACAGCGTGGTAATCAACAAAGACGGCAAGCCCGTCGCTGCGCTGGTTGACGCCCGCTTGTTCGAGCGCATTCGTCGTATGCAAGGCCGCTTTGACGCGCTATGCCAACGCATAGAGGCTGGATTTGCTGAAGTACCCGAGGCGGAAGGGTTGGCTGAAATCGACGCTGCCATAGCGATTGAACGGGCGCAGGCGCGCACGTCGGCCAAGAAACGCTGAGCCGCTGTGGCGACGCTGCGGGTGGTGCTCGACACGAATGTACTGCTCTCGGGCATTGCTTATCCGGCCAGTGTTCCGGGCAAGATATTGGCGGCTTGGCGCCACGGATCGGTGGATGTGCTGCTCTCTGCCTTCATCCTGGACGAGTTGCGGCGCGTTTTGCCTCGCCTGGCGCACCGCCATGGTTTGACACTGGCAGAGATCGACGATTTGGTGGATGCGCTTTCCATACAAGCCGAAATCATTGAGCCGTTGCCAGGTGTGGAACCGGATTTACGTGATCTTGATGATCAGCCGGTGCTGGACACCTTGCTTGCGGCTCTGAAGGCATCGGAAGCCAACTACCTTATTACCGGCGACAAAGACTTGCTGGCGCTGGCTGAACGTTACCCAATATTGGCTCCCGCGAAATTCTGGGCAACCCATGCAGGACTATGACCTTTGCGGGATTTTTCAGCAGGGTTAGGCCTTTAGGCATCTATTTGCTATCCTAGCGCCGCAAAAACCGTGCAATCCATCACGTAGCGTCCTCACCAAACAGGTGAACCCATGATTCAAGAAGAAATTTATTAAATTCATTGCATTACGTACTCAATGGAGCGGTCAACTGAGATTTCTAGGTTTAATCATGCTGCGGACTGACGGTTGGCTTCTTGTCGCCACACACGGCAGTCATCGCCAGTTTAAACATCCGGTCAAAAGTGGCCGCGTTACAGTGGCCGGAAAACCCAGTGATGATTTGGCTCCCGGCACTTTGAACAGTATCCTCAAACAAGCGGGTCTGAAGGAGTAAATCCATGCGTTACGCTATCGTCGTCGAAAAAACAGAAAACAACTATTCAGCATATGTTCCTGACCTGCCCGGTTGTGTTGCTACCGGACAGACTATCGAGGAAACCGAGAACGAAATTCGTGAGGCTATTGAGTTTCATATTGAAGGACTTCGCGAAGATGGTTTGGCCATTCCGCAGCCGATCAGCATCGTTGAACCCAGATTGGTCATTAGCCCAGATATGCCCAAAACGACATTATGTAGGGGCGAATTCATTCGCCCATGGCGGTTAAAACCGCCCCTACGCGCGCTAATGGATAATCTGGGATTAACCAAGGCCCATACTTACCGCAAGATTGCGTATTGTCAACGCCA
>JAUYFW010000112.1 GCA_030690835.1 Sulfurimicrobium sp.
ATTGTCGCCTGCCGGTCAGGCTGTGCCGCCGGAATTGCTGGATCGTTTGCGCAAGCGCATCGGCGAACTGACGGTGAATGTGCAGGCGTTGCCGAGTTTGCAGCGTGCGCCCAACGGCGGCGAGTTTATCGAGCTGGTGATTGAGCGTTCGCCCAGCGTGGCTTCGACGCGCGATGGGCGCTATTTCCTGCGGGTGGGAGATAGCTGCCAGCCGGTGCTGGGCGACGATGTGCTGCGTCTGGCCAACGAGCGACCGGGGCGGCCATGGGAGGCGATGGATAGCGGTGTGCCTCGTAGCGCTGCCGACGCCGACAAGCTCGCTCGTTTCGTGCAGGGTATCCGCGCCTCTGACCGGGTGAAGGATGCAGTGAAGGAAAAAAGCGCTGACGAGTTGCTGACTCATTACGGCCTCGCGCTGGGTAATACGCTTACCCGCTTGGGCGTTCTTCTGCTCGGCACTACCGCTGACCGGCGGGCGCTGGGCACCGCGCCGCTGGTGCAGGCGATCAAATACGACGAGCGGGGACAGAAGATCAACAAGTGGGTTTGGGATGACTGCGCGCTGTCGCCTGTCGAGCTGGTGGATGCGATCTGGCGCGAAGTACCGGATTTTCGCGAGAGCTACGAGGTGGCCGAGGGGCTGTATCGGCGCAGTGTTCCGGCCTACGATGAAAAGGTGGTGCGCGAACTGCTGGTCAATGCGCTGGTGCATCGGCCTTATACGCAGCAGGGCGATATTTACCTCAATCTGCACCCGGAGCGGCTGGAGGTAGTGAATCCGGGCCGTCTGCCGCTGGGCGTGACGCCGCGCAATATCCTGCACGCCAGCCGACGCCGCAACGAGGCGCTGGCGCGGATATTCCATGATCTTGGCCTGATGGAGCGGGAAGGTACCGGTTTCGATTTGATGTACGACCGGCTGCTGTCGCACGGGCGCCCGGCACCTGTGCCGGAAGAAGGAACGGACTGGGTAAAGGTGACCATTCAGCGGCGCATTGCGAAACCCGAAGTGATGCGACTGCTGACCGAGGCGGATGAACGCTTTCAATTGACGCAGCGGGAGCGGATTACCCTCGGTGTGCTGGCGCAAACGGAAGGCATGACGGCGAGGGAGTTGGGCGCATTGCTGGAAACGGATGGCACGGATGAGCTTGCCGTCTGGCTGGGGCGCTTGCAGACGATGGCTTTGGTACAGAGCGCCGGGCGCACACAGGGAACTCGCTATTACGTTGCCCCGATTTTGCTGCGTGGAGCCGATCTTAAGTTGCCTACCACCCTGCTGCGCATTGAGCCGCATCGCTTGATGGAGCTTGTCCGTGAGGATTTGCGGCGTTATCCGCGTTCGAAAATTGGCGAAATTAGCAACCGCATTGGTCCGGAGTTGAATCGGTCACAACTTAAACGGGCGCTGGCGGAGTTGGTAAGCCTTTCTGTTGTGGTTATGGAGGGCGAACGGAATGGTGCACGTTATCGGCTGGCGGTTGAAAAATGACGCGCTTCCATTTGGCTCAAATGCCCTCCAATCGAACCAATAATTTCGGTATTTTGAGCCAAATGGCTCCATGGCTTATCCGTAACGCCCTATTTTTAAGTGATTTATTTATCTGCCCGCGCATGGCAAATGAGCCAAATCCAAACCAATAGATGAGCTAATAGAACGCATGGCCTACACCGACATCAACAGCGAAGACCGTTTGGTTCAGGCGACCTTTGCCGAGCATCTGGAAAAGGTGCTGGGTTGGGAGAGCGTTTACGCCTGGAATCAGGAGACCTTCGGCCCGGACGGTACGCTGGGGCGCGCCAGTGAACGCGAGGTGGTGTTGGTGCGTGACTTGCGGGCGGCACTGGTGAAGCTCAACCCCGCTTTGCCGGAATCGGCGATCAATGAGGCGGTGGTCAAGCTCACCCACCATGACTATTCGCGCTCGTTGCTCCAGCACAATCAGGCGTTCTACAAGCTGATCCGCGACGGCGTGCCGGTGAGTTACCGAGATGCGCAAGGGGCTTTGCGGCACGCGCAGGCCAAGGCGATTGACTTCCACAACCCGGATCGCAATCGTTTTCTGGCGGTGCGCGAACTCAAGATTACCGGGCTGCGTACGCCCAACTACAACCGCCGCGCCGATCTGGTCTGCTTCGTCAATGGTCTGCCGCTGGTGTTCATCGAACTGAAGGCGGTGTATAAAAATATCCGCGCCGGTTTCGACGGCAATCTGCGCGACTATCTGGACGAGAATGTCATCGCCCATGCTTTCCACCACAACGCCTTCCTGATCGTGAGCAACGGCGACAACGCCCGCTATGGCTCGATCACCAGCGCGTGGGAGCACTTCGGCGAATGGAAGCGGCTGGACGAGCGGGACAAAGGCGACGTGGCGGCGGAGGTGTTGCTCGACGGCATGCTGGCCAAGGAGCGGCTGCTCGACATCGTCGAGAACTTCATTCTGTTCGACGCCAGCAAGGCCGGGGCGGTGCGCAAGGTGGTGGCGCGCAACCATCAGTTGCTGGGGGTGAATCAGGCGGTAGCGGCGGTGGTGCGGCAAGAGGCGATCAAGCGTCAGTTCCCGCCGGGCGAGCGGCTGAAACTTCGCATCGTGGGGGCGAATTCATTCGCCCAATCCCGCGTGTCATCGGCGAATGAATTCGCCCCTACGTTGAAGGCGGCGGAGGCTGTTGCGCCGCCCTACCTGGCGCAACCAGAATCCCGCACCTTGCAGATCATCGAGCGGGCGCACCCCGATCTGGGTCGGCTTGGCGTGGTATGGCACACCCAGGGCAGCGGCAAGTCTTATTCCATGGCCTTTTTCGCCGAAAAAGTGCGGCGCACGGTGGAGGGCAATTTCACCTTTGTGCTGATGACCGACCGCGACGATCTGGACAGCCAGATCTACAAGACCTTCGTTGGTTGTGGGGTGGCGGACGACCAGACGCCACGCGCGGGTTCGGGCAGGGAGCTGGAGCAACTGCTCAAGCAGAATCTGCGCTACGTGTTCAGTCTGATTCACAAGTTCAATCAGGATGTGAAGCCGGGCGAGCCCTACAGTGATCGCGATGACATCATCGTGATTTCGGACGAGGCACACCGCACTCAGGCCGGCAAGCTGGCGCGCAACATGCGGCTGGCGCTGCCCAATGCGGCCTTCATTGGTTTCACCGGCACGCCGCTGTTCAAGCACGATGAGCTGACCAAGCGGATTTTTGGCGATTACGTTTCCCGCTATGACTTCAAGCGCAGCGAAGAAGACGGCGCAACCGTGAAGCTGGTCTACGAGAACCGGGGCGAAAAACTGGGTCTGGCGCGGCTGGATTTGAATGAAAAAATCGCCAGCGCGGTCGATGCGACCGATCTCGATCCGGACCAGACGGCCTTGCTGGAGAAATTGCTCGGCAAGGATTACGAGGTCATCACCGCCGACGAGCGGCTTTCGATGATCGCTGCGGATTTCGTCGAACATTGCAGCACCCGCTGGGAATCCGGCAAGTCCATGCTGGTGTGCATAGACAAGATCACCTGCGCCCGCATGTTGAAGCTGATCGAGCCGAAGTGGAAGGCGAAAGCCGCTGCGGTTCGATCTGAAGCTGAAGCTAAACTGGCCGAAATTTCTGCCGCGCCGGATGATGAAAACAGGCAGCCCCTGCATGCACAGCGCGACCGCTTGTTGGCCAAGGCTACCTGGCTCGATGAAGCGATCATCGAGATCATCATCAGCGAGGCGCAAAAGGAGGTTGATGACTTCAGGAAATGGGGCTTCGACATCATTCCCCATCGTGCCCGCATGAAGCAGGGCTTCGAGACGCCGGATGGCAAGCGAGTGGATGTGGAGTCGGCCTTCAAGAATCCGCAGCACCCGTTCCGCGTGGCGATTGTGTGCGCCATGTGGCTGACCGGTTTTGATGTCGAATGCCTGGCTACGCTCTACATCGACAAACCGATGCGAGCGCATACCCTGATGCAGGCCATTGCCCGCGCCAACCGGCGTTATCCCGGAAAGGACTTCGGGCTGATTGTTGACTACAACGGCATGCTCAAGAGCCTGCGCGAAGCGCTCGCGCAATATGCGCTGGGCGACGACAGTGGCGACGAGGAAATCGTGGCGCCGCTGGAAGAACGCGTGGCAGCACTGCTGGATGCCATCGAGGCGACGGAAGCGCATTTGCGTGGGCTGGGATTCGAACCGGCAGGATTGGTGAGTGCAAAGGGATTCGCACGAATTCAGGGGCTGGCAGACGCTGTTGATGCGGTCTATACCAACGACGAATCCAAGCGCCGTTTCGAGATTCTGTCCAGGGTGGTGTTCAGCCGCTTCAAGGCGCTGCTGGTGGAGCCTTCGGCGCTGACGTATGCCGAGCGTCACGACAACATTGAGGCGATTTACAAAAAACTCACCGAACGCCGCGATACGGCGGACGTGAGCGCGCTGCTCAAGGTGCTGCATCGCATCGTCAATCAGGCGATTGCCACACAATCTCCCGGTGAGGATCAAGCAAAAGGGCTGACGGTTGATCTCTCTCTTATCAACATGGAAAAACTGCGCGAGGAATTCAGCAAGAAAGTGAAGCGCAAGGCGACCGTGATTGAAGACATTCGCGAGATCGTGGAAAAGAAACTGGCGCAGATGCTGGCCAACAATCCGCTGCGCATGAACTATGAAAAAAAGTACCAGGAAGTCATTGCGGCCTACAACGCCGACAAGGACCGTGCCACCGTGGAGGATACCTTCGCCAAGCTATGGGATTTGTCCGGCAGTCTGGACGAGGAGCAGCGGCGGGCGGTCGAATTGGGCCTCACCGAGGAACAATTGGCGCTGTTCGATTTGCTCAGGAAAGAATCGCTCAATGGGTCGGAACGCGAACTGATCAAGCAGGCCAGCCGTGAATTGCTGGCCGATTTACAGCGCTTGATCGCCCCGCTGGAACAATGGACAGAGAAAGAACAAACGCAGGCCGAGGTCGAGGTGTTTATCCTCGACCATGTCTATCAGGCTCTACCTGAGCCTCCCTACACGGCAGAGGACAAGAAGAAGGTCGCCGAGCTTGTCTATCGCCATATCTGGCAGCAAAGCGCTAGCGGCTTGTTCGCATCAATGAAAATAACCGGCCAGAACAATGCTCGATGACCTGATCACTCACGCCAGCCTTGAAGACCTCGCCGGCACCACCGCCTTCCGGCGCGGCGAAGAGTATTTTTCCGTCGGTGCCGTCGGGCATCTGCGAGTTACCGACGACAAGATCGCCGCCAGAGTTGAAGGCACGGAAACCTACCAGGTCGAGCTGCGGGATGACGACGGCGATCTGGCCTACGACTGCACCTGCCCGCGCGCCGCCGACGGTTATTTCTGCAAGCATTGCGTGGCGGTCGGATTGGCGTGGTTGGCGGAGAATTTCGCTGTACCGAAATCCGGCACGGCATCCGGCAAGAAGAAGCGGCGCGATCCGTGGCGCGACATCAAGGAGTATCTGACCACACAACCGCTGGAAACCTTGATCGACCTCCTGCTCGACGTGGCCCAGCGCGACGACCGGCTCTACCAGTCGCTATTGCTCAAGGCCGAGCGTACAGGCGGTGGCGGCAATGTGGTCAAGGCATTCCATCGGGCAATTGACGATGCCACGCGCATCCACGGCTTTGTCGACTGGCGGGAGGTGGGCACCTTCGCCGGCAATATCGACCAGGTGGCGGATTCACTGGCGGAATTGCTCAAGCCCGATACCGCCGCCATGCTGGTCGAACTGGCCGAGTACGCCATCGAGCGAGTCGAGAATTCGCTGGAACAGGTTGACGACTCGAACGGTGAGATTGGCGACATCGCTTATCGCCTGGGCGAGTTGCATCTCAAGGCTTGCACGCTGGCCAGCCCCGAGCCGGCAGGGCTGGCCGAGCGCCTGTTCCGGTTCGAGACCACGCTACCGTTTGGCCTGTGCAGCTTCGATGCCGCCACCTATCGTGATGCTCTCGGTAAGGAAGGCCTGAGTCGCTACCGGGAACTGGCGGAAGCCGAGTGGCGCAAGCTCAAGCCACGGGATGCGAAGGACGGCTACGACGCCCACCGGTCACGCATTACCCGCATCATGGAGCGACTGGCCGAGGCGAGCGGCGACGTGGAGGAACTGGTTTCGATCAAGTCGCGCGACCTTTCCTCTGGCTACAGCTATCTCGGTATCGCCGAAATCTGGACCAAGGCCAGGCAGCCGGACAAGGCGCTGGAATGGGCGGAGCGCGGCCTGAAGGCATTCCCCGAGCGCCCCGACAACCGGCTGCGGGATTTTCTGGTGGCGGCCTATCTCAAGCGCAAACGCAGTGATGAGGCGCTACAACTCACCTGGATACAGTTCGAGGAACAGCTGAATCTTGAACACTACAAAAAACTGCACGATGTCGCCGGCAAGCTCGGCCTTTGGCCGGAGCAACGTAATCGAGCGCTGGCATGGGTTGCCGAGACGATTGCGCGCGAGGCGAGCACAACGAGCCGCTGGAAGCCGAAACCATCGACCCACAACACCTCCCTACAGGTAGAAATTGCCCTGTGGGAGGAAGACCTCGATGCGGCATGGGCAGCCGCGCATCAAGGCATTTGTGACCGGAATTTGCTGATCACCCTGGCCGGCAAGCTTGAGTCCTCGCGCCCGGGGGATGCCATCAGCCTCTACCGACAGGTGGTGCCCCCCATCGTCGAGCAGACCAGCAACACAGCCTACGAGGAAGCAATCAAGCTGATCCGCAAAGTGGGTGGGTTGATGAAAGCGCAGAATCAGTCACGGCCATTCGGCGATTACCTGGCGGAGCTGCGGGTCCAGTTCAAGCCGAAACGGAATTTTATCAAGTTGCTGGATGGCGTAGCGCGGAGTGCCACGAGTTGATTTTGGCCTGCATGCAAAGCATCGACCCAAGGGGTATGTTTCATCATCGAACTTGAGTGGTTTCATCGCGCAGGCGATAATATGACTTTTCCCGGTGCCGGGTATTGGCACGGTCTTCAAGCGACGAAAAAAAAACAGGACAAGAAACCGGATAACAATCCAAGCAATTGTCAGCATCGCATCGAAGAATCAAAAGGATGGATTAAAAATGCTGCTGATGATCGACAACTACGATTCCTTTACCTACAACCTGGTGCAGTATTTTGGCGAACTGGGCGAAGACGTGCAGGTGTACCGCAACGACGAGATCACCGTGGAACAGGTGGCGGCGCTCAAGCCCGACCATATCGTGATTTCACCCGGCCCCTGTACGCCCGTCGAGGCGGGGATTTCGGTTGCGCTGATCCAGGAATTCGCCGGCAAGGTGCCGCTGCTGGGCGTGTGCCTCGGCCACCAGAGCATCGGCCAGGCTTTCGGCGGCAAGATCATCCACGCCAAGCAGCTCATGCACGGCAAGACCTCGCAGATCCACCACAAGGGCGTGGGCGTGTTCAAGGGGCTGCCCAACCCCTTCACCGCCACGCGCTATCACTCGCTGGTGATCGAGCGCGAAACCATTCCGGATTGCCTGGAAATCACCGCCTGGACCGACGACGGCGAAATCATGGGAGTGCGCCACAAGACCTTGCAGGTGGAAGGCGTGCAGTTCCATCCCGAATCCATCCTGACCGAGCATGGCCACCAGATGCTGGCCAACTTCCTCAAGGAGAAGCGTGCATGATCACGCCCCGCAGCCCCCACCCCTGCCCTCCCCCGCAAGCGGGAGAGGGGGACGCAGGCTTGCTTCGCAAGTTTTCTGTTAGAGAGGCGCTCACCCGGCTGATCGAGCAGCGCGAGATTTTTCACGACGAGATGCTGTCCCTGATGCGCCAGATCATGAGCGGGGAAGTGACCCCGGCGCAGATCGCCGCCATCCTGATGGGGCTGCGGGTGAAAAAGGAAACGGTGGGTGAAATTTCCGCTGCCGCCCAGGTGATGCGCGAATTCGCCACCAAGGTGCCGGTTGCAAACACCGAGCATCTGGTCGACACCTGCGGCACTGGCGGCGATGCGGCCCACACCTTCAATATTTCCACCACTGCCGCTTTTGTCGCCGCCGCCGCCGGTGCGCGCGTGGCCAAGCATGGCGGACGTTCGGTGTCGTCCACCTGCGGTTCGGCCGACGTGCTGGAAGCGCTGGGCGTCAACCTCAACCTCGCGCCGGAACAGGTCGGCCAGAGCATCGATGAAATCGGCATCGGTTTCATGTTCGCGCCCAATTTCCACGGTGCCATGAAGTACGCCGCGCCGGTGCGGCGCGAGTTGGGGGTGCGGACGATTTTCAACGTGCTGGGCCCGCTCACCAACCCGGCCGGAGCAAGCAACCAGGT
>JAUYFW010000114.1 GCA_030690835.1 Sulfurimicrobium sp.
TTCAACAAGCTGATGCGCGACGTCGGCCTGGTGGAGTGCTCCGAGCCGTTCACCAGGCTGCTGACCCAGGGCATGGTGCTGAAGGACGGCACCAAGATGTCCAAGTCCAAGGGCAATACCGTCGACCCGCAGGCGCTGATAGACCAGTACGGCGCCGATACCGCGCGCCTGTTCATGATGTTCGCCGCGCCGCCGGAACAAAGCCTTGAATGGTCGGACGCCGGGGTGGAGGGCGCGTTCCGCTTCCTCAAGCGGCTGTGGAAGGCGGTCCACGAACACGTTGAGGCGGGCGTGGTCGCGGCCTATCCCTCACCCCAACACTCTCCCGGAGAGAGAGGGGGCAATGGTTCCCCTCTCTCTCCGGGAGAGGGGCTAGGGGTGAGGGAAGACCTCTCACCCGAGTTCAAATTGCTGCGCTTCCAGTTGCACGCCACCATACAGAAAGTGAGTGACGACTACGGTCGCCGTCAGCAGTTCAATACCGCTATCGCCGCGGTGATGGAATTGATGAATGCGCTGGCCAAGTTTAACGACGCCAGCCCGGTCGGTCGCGCGCTGCAGCAGGAGGCGCTGGAAGCGGCGGTGCTGCTGCTCGCGCCCATCGTGCCTCATATCTGCCAGACCCTGTGGTCGGCATTGAAGCCGGGTGCGGACCTGCTGGATGCTGCCTGGCCCGGCGTGGACGAATCCGCGCTGGTGCAGGACGAAATCGAGTTGATGCTGCAGGTCAACGGCAAGCTGCGCGGCAACATGAAAGTTGCAAAGTCCGCGGGTAAAGACGAAATCGAGAAGTTGGCGCTTGCCAACCCATCCGTGCTCAAGTTTATCGAGGGGCAGGCCGTGAAAAAAGTGGTGGTCGTCCCCGGCCGCCTGGTCAACGTGGTGGTGTAAACCAACATGAAAAAAATCCTTCTTCTGGCTCTGATCCTGGCGCTGGGCGCCTGCGGTTTTCAATTGCGTGGTGCGGCACAACTGCCGTTCAAGTCGCTTTATGTCGATGGCGGCGGCAGCGTGCTGGGCGTGGATTTGCAGCGTGCCTTGCGCTATGGCAGCAATGTGCAAATTGCTGCCACTCCGGCCGAGGCGCAGGCGGTATTGCAGGTGCTGGGCGAAGGCCGTGAAAAGCGCATTCTTTCGATTGGCGCGAATGGCCGGGTCAGCGAATACGTGTTGTTCTATCGCCTTTCTTTCCGCTTGCACGATGGCAAGGGCAAGGAACTGATACCTGCCCAGCCGCTCGAACTGAAACGTGACATTTCCTTCAGTGATGCCCAGGTGCTGGCGAAGGAGCAGGAGGAGGCCATGCTGTACCGGGACATGCAAGGCGACGCAGTGCAGCAGGTTATCCGGCGCCTCAACGCGGCCAAGATTTAAGATTTTAAATAGGCTCGAACCATGCGCCTCAAGCCCGAACAGCTTGACCAACATTTAGCCAGGGGGCTGCAGCCGCTGTACCTGGTGTTTGGCGATGAACCGCTGTTGGCCCAGGAGGCGGCGGATGCGATACGTGTCCGGGCGCGGCAGGAGGGCTGCGCCGAGCGCGAAGTTTTCACGGTGGAGCGCGGCTTTAACTGGCAGAACCTGTTGACCTGTGGCAACAACATGTCCCTGTTCGCCTCCCGCCGCCTGGTGGAAATCCGTATCCCGTCGGGCAAGCCGGGCAACGACGGCAGCCAGGCCTTGCAGGAGTATTGCGCGCGGCTGCCTGCCGATACCGTGACCCTGGCGATGTGCCCCAAGCTGGATAAAGCGGCGCAGGCGGGAAAATGGTTCAAGGCCATGGAACAGGCCGGCGTGGTGGTGGCGGTGTTCCCGGTCGAGCGCGCCAATTTGCCGGCGTGGATCGGGGCACGGCTGGCGCGGCAGAACCAGCGTGCCGAGCCGGCCACGCTGCAGCTTCTCGCCGACCAGGTGGAAGGCAATCTGCTGGCGGCGTTCCAGGAGGTGCAGAAGCTGGCCTTGCTGTTTCCCGGCGGTATGCTGAGTTTTGAGCAGGTCAAGGAATCCGTTGCCGACGTGGCGCGTTTCGATGTTTTCAAGCTCGGCGATGCGTTGCTGGCCGGTGACGTGGCTCGGGTAAGCCGGGTACTCGACGTGTTGCGCGGCGAGGGGGAGGACCCGGTGCTGATCCTGTGGGCATTGACGCGCGAAATCCGCGCGCTCGCCAAATTGCGCGGCGGGATGCGGCGTGGCGGCAGCCTGCCCCAGTTGATGCGCGACGCATGGATCTGGGAGGCGCGGCAGAAACTGGTGGAACAGGCGGTGAAGCGCACCAGCGAGGCGCGCCTGCTGCAGGGGCTGAAGCAGGCGGCGGGAATAGACCGTATGATCAAGGGCCTGGCTAAGGGTGATGTGTGGGATGAGTTGTTGCAACTTGGCCTGACCATGGCAAAATCATGAATGGGATTAACGAGATTGGACGGTTACAATAATTTATGCAAAATTCCACTGCCTACCAATCTCAGCCGATGACGCTATGGGAAAACATAGTGGCTGACATCAAGGCGGAATACCTGTCCGAGACTCAGCGCTACCCTTGGATCATCGGATTCTCCGGGGGTAAGGACAGCACGCTGGTGGCTCAGGCTGTGTTTGAAGCCATGCTCGCAGTGACACCTTCCGACCGCACCCGTGAAGTGCATATGGTATCCAATGACACCCTTGTGGAAAGCCCTGTGGTCATTGCCCACATGCGCACGGTGCAAAAGCAAATTGAGGACGCGGCCAAAAACTTGGGGCTTCCAGTCGCCGTAGTGACCACCCACCCGGAATTGGAAAAATCATTCTGGTCGTTGCTTGTTGGGAAGGGTTATCCCAGCCCCAACCAGTCCATGCGCTGGTGCACCGACCGCCTGAAAATTCAGCCGACCAGCACCTACATTTTCAACAATATTTCCAGGCATGGGGCGGCCATCGTGGTGCTCGGCGTGCGTAAAGACGAAAGCAATACACGCCGTAATTCCATCGATAAATTTCAAAACATGGAAAACTCGAACCTGACACCGCATTCTGCACTGCCAGGCGCCTTCATTTACCGCCCCATCGTAGACTTGTCATTGGACGATGTATGGGAAATCCTTGGCCACTATCCACCGCCTTGGGGTGGTACGCACCAAAATCTTATTCAGCTTTATCGTGATGCCGGAGGTGGCGAATGCCCCGTAGTCCTATCTCAGGAGGAAGCGCCGGGTTGTGGCACCTCGTCCAGCCGTTTCGGGTGTTGGACATGTACGGTCGTTGAGAAGGATAAGAACCTTCAGGGCTTCATTGACGTGGGCAATCACCGCTTCAAAGCTTTGGTGGATTTCCGAGACTGGCTCAAGGAGATTCGCAACAAGCCCGAACACCGTCAAGTGGAACGCAGAAACGGTCGGATGCAATTTGACCTGACGGGTAAGCACCTCCCTGGGCCGTTCACCATTCAGGCGCGCAAGATGATTCTTGACCGCTTGCTGGAAACAGAAAAAGAATTTGGCAACAAACTTATCAGCAAGGAAGAGATCGACATTATCGAATCCACGTGGGCTGAGGAACTGCTTCATGTGGTTAACCGCCAGTATTTACAACAAACTGTAGCGTATGCTTAACGATTGGCTTAATAGGCTCGCAAAGCTGCGTGTAGACAGGGCTTCAAAGAATCCGGCTCCGCACAAACCTCTTCTTCTGCTTGCAATCCTTGACCAAATCGAGGACAGCACCATCGCCTCAAACATCGTAAGGCTGACACCTGAACTTGCTTTCCGCTTTTTGGGTTATTGGGAAGTTGTTAGCTCCCGAGGCCGATCAGTTGGTCGTGCTGAATTGCCATTCTTTCACCTTCAAAGCGATGGGTTTCTCCGGCACGTTGCCATTTCGGGACTAGAAGCAGCTCTTGGCAGCATCCGCCCGACATCCGTGGAACTGTTAAATAAGGTTATTTCACACGCCGAACTTCCAGAGGATTTTTTCGAGTTGATGCGGAACAAAGACCATCGCGATGCCGCTCGAAAAATCCTGATCTCGGGCGGCTGGTTTTTCCCGGAAGAAAAAATCAAACTTCTTGCCATGCTGGGTTTGGATTCAAATGGTTTCGCCTTGGACGGAGAATCGATGCCAGATGTATCGAGAGAAGAAGATGTCAAGCAGGGTAGAGACATCAAATTTCGACTCCAAATAGTGCCGCTTTATCACTATTCCTGCGCACTTTGCGGGGTAAAAATGCTACTGCCATCTGGGATTACGTTGGTCGAGGCGGCACATATCCACCAGTTTGCGCAAAGTAAGAATGACGATATTACCAATGGCATGGCGTTATGCCGGAACCACCACTGGGCATTTGATCAAGGGCTTTGGTCAATAGGCACCAGCTTCGAGATAGTGGTTGCCTGCGGTAAGTTTGCAGAGCAGGCACCCAATCAAACAGGGCTGGTGTCATATCATTCAAAACAGCTCGATTTTTCGTGGCTACAACCTGAACATCGCCCGAGCCAGAAAAATCTGGATTGGCATAGAAGGCATAAGTTCATCGGTCAAGCTCACCTCTCAGGATGCCCGTAATGCTTACGTGGAGCAACTCAAAGCTGAGGAAGAACGATTACATCCATGGTGTGAAACGTCAGCAGGTGATTGGCATGATGGAAAATCTGAGCATTGGTGCTCAGGACATTCTTGGCCTTCTGGAACGGCGGGACAACCTGCATGAGAAGATTCGCAACCTTCGTAACCGTCTGGCCAAGATTGAAGGCATCGACGGTGATGGCACGTTGGCTGCCCTCAATATGGAAATGAGTGCTTTCAATGGACAGATTGACCAAAAGCATCAGGAAGCAGGGTCTATTGAGAAGCAAATCTCGACGCTTCAAGT
Organism: Sulfurimicrobium sp.; assembly: GCA_030690835.1. Classification (GTDB taxonomy): domain Bacteria; phylum Pseudomonadota; class Gammaproteobacteria; order Burkholderiales; family Sulfuricellaceae; genus Sulfurimicrobium. The sequence continues at coordinate 4,844 of JAUYFW010000114.1, forward strand.
CAATATCAACAATGAGCGATCCAACTACCAGCGTGAACATGAAAAGTTCCTAAAAGCCAACCCAGTAAAATCGGATGTGGCCCGTGCCGAACGAGTGTGCAAGCTGATTGAAGAATTAATCCCCAGTCTGTATACGCAAAAAATCCAACGTCTGGGCTATGCCATGACCAGCGTCTTTCAGCAACTGTCCCACAAGAAGCAAGTGGCCCACATTGAAATTGACGAGACCGGCAAGTCCCGACTCATCAGCTATGAAGGCGACGAGATTACCTTTGATAAATCGGCGGGTGAAGACCAGCTGTTTGCCACGTCACTGCTTGCAGGACTGGCTGAAGTTTCTGGCATCAAAGCGCCTTTGGTGGTGGATACTCCGCTGGCGCGTCTGGACAGCCAACACCGCAAGAATATCCTGAATTACTGGATATCGGACAAGAGTCGGCAAGTGTTCCTTTTAAGCCAGGATAAAGAAATCGACGTTCAACTATTCAGTGAACTAGAAGACAGTATCGCGCAGACCTATCTATTACAAAACCAACAAATCGGTAATGGCGTGGGCATGACAGTCGCCACCAAGAACGCCTACTTCGGAGGTCAGTGATGAGCGACATTAGCTTAGAAAATGTATTGGTCTCCAACTTTCAGACCAGCGCCGAAGCCGACAAAATCACCGAAATGCTTAAAGGGCAGTTGGGCCTTTCCGTGCGGTATCGTGTCGCCCGCCTTGCCATTGGACGCTCGTTGGGTGAAACATCGTTCCCCACGCAAAACGTGGATGCCCAAGGAAGAGCCATCAAAGGCGACTTGTTGTTTGGTCTGGATGAATACCCATTGTGGGTGGGCTTGCTCATAACCAACATCAAAAAACACATCCAAAAGCCTGAACTCTCGATTGCAACCTTGCAAAATTCGGTCAGGCGGCATTGGCATCGAGGCATCATGCTTTTACTGGATGATTGGAAAGAGGCTGGAGAAGACCCCCGAAAGTTTTGGGAAATATTGATTCATCGCCGGGCCATGCTGCCCGATACCGTCTCCAAGCCTGGTAAGTTTGGCGAGGCGCATCACGACGACGAGGGGGGATTCACTGGCACGGCCAAGGCTGTCTATGTCGATTTGGGTAAGAGTGTGGATGCCCCACACGAACAGTACAAACGCCTGGTGAATGGCGTTGGCACTTCTCCGCACATGGCGATTATGGGGCAGTCCGGATCAGGCAAGACCCGCATAATGAAAGAGGTGCTGAGGCAGATTCACGCACAGACCGACGCACCCGTGATTCTGCTGGATTTGGGTAAGGGTGATCTAGCCAACGACACAGCTTTGATTGACGCACTGGAAGCGAAAGTCCTACGAGTCCCTGAGGACGGCATTCCGCTGGATATGTTCTACGGCTCCAACCAGAACGATGAAGTCGCTACCGACGCCGTGATGGGATTCCGTGATTCATTTTCCAGCGTGGTACAAGGTAAGTTAGGGCCGAAGCAGCTGGATAATTTGCGGGAAGCATTAAGGCCGCTGTTCATTTCCGATGGGAAAATAACGCTGGAACATGTGCGAGCTCGGCTTGAACAGTACTATGAGGACAACGACTTGAAGGTGGATAGCGTAATGTCCACCATCAACGACCTGACACAATACAAAATTTTTAAGCCCGACTACTCACCCCAGCAGTTTTTCTCCCAGAGTTGGATTATCACGTTTGCCCATGCTCACGACACCATCAAAAATCTGGCGGTTTTCTTGCTGATGGATGCGTTGAACACCTACATGAAACGCTCACCAGAGGCGCCGCAAGACAGTGAAGGGCATCGTGCTATCCGTCTAGTTCTCGCTGTGGATGAAGCACGCCATCTGCTCGCTGCCAAGCACGATGCTCTGAGCGACAACATCCGCTTGCACCGTTCCAAAGGCTTGGTGGTCACCCTTGCTTCGCAAAGCCCTGACGACTACGACGGCAAGAGCGATGACTATTTGGAAAACATTGGACTTCCGATCTGTTTCAATACAAACGCAGTGGCGACAAAAGTGCTCCAGAACATGTTTCGGGGCAAGGCGAATTTTTCCACTCTTCCGTCGGGTGTATTCATGACGTTGAAGGACTTGAAGCAGGTCAAAATTAAGGCGTTTTAGGTGGGTGAGTTCGTTTCGCGAGTTTCACGTTAATGGGTTGAAGGAAAGTATATGGACGTCAAAGCATACATGCACAAGCTTGGCCAGCAGGCACGGGCGGCTTCCCGCGCCATGGCCCGCGCCGACACCAGCGCCAAGAACAAGGCGCTGACCGTGATGGCGCAAGCCATTCAGCGCGATAGCGCCAAACTGGTAGAAGCCAATGCCAGGGATCTGGCTGCAGCAAAGGCTGCCGGGCTGGATGCGGCCATGCTTGACCGGCTCACCCTGACGGAAAAAGGCGTGGCTGGCATGGCCGAGGGCTTGCTGCAAATCGCCGCCCTGCCCGACCCAGTGGGCGAGATCACCGGCCTGAATTACCGTCCTTCCGGCATCCAGGTGGGCAAGATGCGCGTGCCGCTGGGGGTGATCGGCATCATCTACGAAGCGCGCCCCAACGTCACGGCGGACGCCGCCGGCCTGTGCCTGAAATCCGGCAATGCCTCGATTCTGCGCGGCGGCTCGGAAGCCATTCATTCCAACCAGGCGATCGCCGCCTGCGTGCGCGAAGGACTGGCCGCTGCCGGCTTGCCGGAAACGGCGGTGCAAGTGGTCGAAACCACCGACCGCGCCGCAGTAGGGGAACTCATCACCATGCGCGAGTTCGTCGACGTGATCGTGCCGCGCGGCGGCAAGGGCCTGATCGAGCGCCTTATCGCCGAGGCGCGCATCCCGGTGATCAAGCACCTGCATGGCGTGTGCCATGTCTACATCGACGACAAGGCTGATCTGGCCAAGGCGGTGAAAATTGCCGACAACGCCAAGACCAGCCGCTACGGTACCTGCAATACCATGGAAACCCTGCTGGTGGCGCAAGGCGTGGCCAAAGAGGTGCTGCCGCCGCTGTGCCGGATTTACCAGGACAAGGGCGTGGAACTGCGCGGCTGTCCCGCTTCCCGCGCCATCGTGCCGGCGATGAAGGAAGCCAGCGAGGAAGACTGGCACACCGAATATCTGGCGCCTATTCTCTCGGTGCGCGTGGTGGCCGACCTCGACGCGGCGATCGAGCATATCAACACCTACAGCTCTCAGCACACTGAATCCATCGTCACGGAAGACTACTCGAGCGCCAGAAGATTCCTGCGCGAGGTGGATTCCAGCTCGGTCATGGTCAATGCCTCCACGCGCTTTGCCGATGGCTTTGAATACGGCCTCGGCGCGGAGATCGGCATTTCGACCGACAAGATCCACGCCCGTGGCCCGGTGGGGTTGGAGGGGCTGACCTCGCAGAAATTCATCGTGCTGGGCGACGGTCACGTGCGGGGATAAATCTTGTCATATTGTACGGCGTTCCCGTACAATATTTGGGTTGATCTCATAAGGAGTCTGTATATGCGCGAACTGACCGTTAATCAATTTCGCAGCAATTTGCGGGAATCGGTGGAACAGGCGGTGCAGAACCACGAGCCGCTGCGCGTCACGCGGCGCGGCGGCGAAGACTTCGTGGTGGTCGCCGCCGCTGACTGGGAGCGCGAGCAGGAAACCCTATACGTTCTGCAAAACCAGTCTCTTATGGCGCAGATTGGGCGCTCATTGGAAACGAGCCGACAAGGCAAGGGGGTTATCCCGGCAGACAGCGAGTTGTAATGCGGGCCATCGTATTCGAGGGCGATACTTGGGAACGCTATGAGATGCTGCGGGAAAAGGACCGGATTCTTCACAAAGCCTTGTGCCGCGTCATCAAGGAAATGCAGCGGGGCGACCCCGCCGTGGGAACGGGCAAGCCGGAAGCACTGAAACATGGACTTTCCGGCTTCTGGTCGCGCCGCCTGTCGATCAAGGACCGCGTGATCTACACATTTGACGATGAGCATATCCACGTTTTTGCCATCGGCGGCCATTATCCAAACACCTTGCTGGTTCAAAACCCCGGCCTTCAGGCCGGTAGGAGCGCCTACCCCGGCCTGAAGGCCGGGGTTTCAATGGCGCGGGTTTGGGAGGGGTGCACACCCCTTCCAAACCAAAACACACCGGCCTGAAGGCCGGTGACTACATTGCTTCTTCCTTCCTAGGTTCCAAATCTGATGCGCTTTAATTCCTACATGTGGGGGCTTTACAAGCAGTCGCCGGAAGGCCAAGTTGCATTGGCAAAATCGGCGGAGGAATTTTTTCCTTCCGGCGATATCTACAATTCTAGAGCCATCGAATTAACAGAATTTGTTGACGAGCAGGCTGCAACGCTAAGTTTGGACGTTGTGGAAATGTTTCAAGATATATCGTCCCAGAACCCGATTCATAGTCTTGAAGAAGCGGAAGCCCAGTATTTGGGCCTTGTCGGGCAGGGCGTCATTCTGGAGAAAGATGAGGCAAAAGAACCACTTTTTTGGTTTGGCGCAGAGGGATATGAAGAGGATTTTTTCAATTACATCGCGCCCCTGTCATTGGGCCTTCATTTGGCCCACCCCGAATATTTTGCCCCCTATTTTTTTCGGTCGCGTTTCGATGTATTCCAGCGAATCTGCGACATTTTCGACATCGCCATTCCCCCTCCCCCGGGGAAGCTTCAAAAACGTGAGCGAGCACAGTACTACCTCTCCCTAAACCACTCGCTATATGAATTCCGGCAGAAACATAAGCTCTCCGCGCCAGAGTTCCGTGCTTTTCTTTACGATTTTGCTCCTCATTTCATGGCTTCTGCAGAGGATGGCGAACTGCCCGAGCCGTCAAAGATATGGATCATTGCTGCGGGTAAGTGGGATTTCGACTTCCTTGACCAGGCAAGCTGGAACACAGTAAGGGAATGGGCCGGACATGTCGACACGAGGCGTGGCGATGTATTGCTTATGTATTGCATATCGCCTAGAAGCTATATCCACTCAGTATGGCGCGCAAAGGAAGATGGGGTAATTGATCCTTTTGTGCATTATCACCATATGGTGCGAATCGGATCACCGATAAAAACAGTCCCCGTAACTATACGCAAAATGCAGGACCACCCGGTATTAGCGCAGTGGTCGCTGATCAAGGCTCGTTTTCAGGGAACAAGCGGAAGAGCCGTTACCTTGGAGCAATACGAGGCGATACTTGAAATTATGAGAGCCGAGGGGCAGGATATTTCTCCTCTGCCCAGGCTCCAAAAGAAAAAGGGAGCGATGGCTGTTGACCTTGGCAATGAGCGCGAGGTGGAAATCCATTTGCTTGAGCCGTTATTGAGGCGGTTGGGTTACGAAGACCAGGACTGGATTCGACAAATGCCGTTACGGATGGGGCGTGGCGAGCGGAATTATCCCGACTATGCGATAGGCGCTGTCCTAAAGCGTGGAGAAGAAAGCGCCAGAATGATCGTGGAAACTAAGTTCCAGATCACCACCAACCGAGAGTTGGAAGATGCCTACTTTCAAGCAAAATCCTATGCCATGCGTTTGCGGGCCAGCATAATGGTGCTGGCGGCAAAAGAGGGAATTTGGATTTGCCCTGACGAGAAAGGAGCATTCGATCTCCAAAGGGCTATCCAAAAGGATTGGGAGGCGTTAAACCACCCCGATGTTCTGCACGACGTTTCACAGCTAATTGGCAAGAAACGACTGCTGGGAAAAACAAAAAAGAAAGGTTGAGTTTTGAACGGTCTTTTTCCTCTAGGCATCCTCGGCGGCACCTTCGATCCGATCCACTTCGGCCATCTAAGGCTTGCGGAAGAGCTTGCGCAGCAGCTTGATCTCGCCGAGGTGCGCTTCATTCCTTCCGGTCGGCCTTGGCATCGCGATGCGCCCGGAGCGACGCCGCCGCAGCGCCTGGAGATGGTGCGGCTGGCCATATCCAGCAGCCCCCACTTTCGTCTGGACGGGCGCGAGGCCAGCAGCGGAGCCCCCGGCTACACGGTGGAAACGCTCGCCAACCTGCGCCAGGAACTGGGCGCCGATCAGCCGCTATGCCTGCTGCTGGGCGCGGACGCCTTTCTCGGCCTGGCGACCTGGCATCGCTGGCACGAGTTATTTGGGCTGGCGCATATCGCGGTGGCACAGCGCCCCGGATTTTCCCTGCTGGCGGAGCAGATGGATGACGTGTTGAGGGTCGAAGCCGAAGCGCGCATGAGCAGTGATCCACAGCAATTGCAGGCGACACCTTGCGGCAAGCTGCTGGCCTGCCCGATTACCCCGCTCGACATCTCGGCGACCCGCATCCGCTCGGCAATCAAGGCGGGAAGAAGCCCGCGCTATTTGCTCCCGGACGCAGTTGTCGATTATATTCAAACCCATAATTTGTATCGCTAAGGAAAACAATGAAACTCGAAGCAATGAAGCAGGCCGTGGTGGCCGCCCTGGAAGACATCAAGGCGAAAGATATCGCGGTGCTGGATGTGAAGCACCTCACCAGCATGACCGATTGCATGATCATCGCCAGCGGCGACTCCAATCGCCAGACCCGGGCATTGGCCAATAATGTGATCGTGAAGCTCAAGGAGCAAGGCGCCGAGATGATCGGCATGGAAGGCGAGGACAGCGGCGAATGGGTGCTGGTGGATTTCGGGCAGGTGGTGGTGCATATCATGCAACCCACGATTCGCGAACATTACAATCTGGAGCAGTTGTGGGGCGGCGTCCAAGCGGCGCGGCGCCACCAACAGCCGGCAGCGGGAACGGAATAGCCCT
>JAUYFW010000126.1 GCA_030690835.1 Sulfurimicrobium sp.
ATCGAACTCAACGTGTTGATCAGCCAATGCCTTGATCGGCGTATCGGCAGTAGGGAGGAACTACACGCGGAAGTCGCAGCTTGGCAAGCGCACCGCGACCAGATTCATGCCAAGGTGAACTGGCAATTTACGACAGAAAACGCACGGGTAAAACTCAAACGACTATATCCGACATTTGATGCGTGACGTGACACTAGCCAAAAAATGCAATTTAACCACGGGGTGCACGGGGAACACGGGGATTCAATGTCGATGCTTCATTGCATCATCCCCAGGGGGTGGGTGTAGCCGCACCAATTTATCTCCCCCCGTGCGCCCCGTGTTCCCCGTGGTTAATCGTTTTTGCCCTTGCTGATGGCTGTCAGAATGCCCTGCATGATCGCCGTCGGCGTGGGCGGACAAGCCTGGCACGGCGACATCCACCGGGATCACATTCGCAATCCCACCGCAACTGGCGTAATTCTCGCCGTAAATTCCACCCATGCAGCCGCAGTCGCCGAGGGCGACCACCAGTTTGGGCTCCGGTGTGGCGTCGTAGGTGCGCCGCAAGGCGATTTCCATGTTCTTCGTTACTGGGCCGGTTACCAGAAGCATATCCGCGTGGCGTGGGCTGGCGACGAAATTGATGCCCAGTCCCTCAAGGTTGTAGTAGGGGTTATTGAGGCAGTGAATTTCCAGTTCGCAACCGTTGCACGAACCGGCATCCACGTGCCGGATCGCCAGCGCGTGGCCGAAGTGCTTGAGGATATTTTCCTGCAGACGCTGCTGCACCACCCGCATGGATTCGTCCGGGGCGGGCGGGGCTTCGGTCTTGATGCCGGTGCGCAGCATCTGTTTGATGATCGGGTACATGTTAGCTCTCAGTTTTCAGCTATCAGCTTTCAGGCGGCTAGCTGGCTGGTATTATTCAGACTTGGAACTGGAGCCGGAGAAATATTGCCATGCCGGAGACCTTCTTTATGCATGGTCTGCATCATTCGGCTCTCGGATATGGGATGGCCCGAAAGCGATATTCCACTATCACATTTGGAAAGTCGAAGTTTCGGACCGCATAGAGAAGAAATTTTTGTTCTATCTGCTTGAGATGGATTCTGAAAAAATCAAGTCTGAGGGCAGTGGCATTGCGATGGTTCATGCTACGAAAGGTGGAATGGAAAAGCGGAAATTTCCGCTTCCAGACCTCGAAACCCAACGCGCCATCGTCACCGAAATCGAAGCCGAGCAAGCCTTGGTCAATGCCAACAAAGAGCTGATCCGCCTCTTTGAGGCGAAAATAAAAACCACCATCAATCGGGTTTGGGGTGAGTCTGAGGCGGTTTCAAGTTCCCGGGCCGGGCAGCCCGAAGAACCGGTGGATCAGGCGGGTGGTGCTTCAACCGCACCCTGCGCTATGAGCTTGGCTTCGTAGCTATTTCGATCAAGCGGGCACTCGATCAGCCTGTCGAAATCGGCGCGGCTCAGTTTGCATTGCCGGGCCATGCAACCCAGCAAGCTGTCATCAATCTCACGCGCGCCGTGGCTGGTCTTGGTGAAGATAGCGGTTTTCTTGCCGGCTTTGGAGTAGTAGTTGAAGTAGTTGTGATCGCCTTCTCGGGAGCGGAAGCCCTTTACCAGCAGGCTCTTCTCGACATCGCTCTGCTTACGCGGCACGGGTCACCTCAGAGAACCTTTTCAGCAGTGCCTGCTTTAATAGCCGTGCCGGCACGTCCAGTTCTTCGTCCGGTGCTTGTGCGTATTCCTGCCACAGCATCGCCAGTTGTTCATGCAACTCTGCCAGCATGGCTTCGCGGGTGGTGGCGTAAACGTCTATGCCAAGTTCCCCGTGCTCGACGTACAGAAGCTGTTTGGTATCGTCCAAAGTAGGCTCAAGAATAAGGGTGGCCGCAGCCTTGAGAGTCAGCGTGCCGTGGCGGATCGTGTCGATCATAAATGCCGACAGGTCAAGGTCGCGGATGTCGGTCACGTCGATAATCTGCTTGGGGGATCCCTGTTCGTCCAGCAACACCCGGCCCGTGACCTGAATCAGATCGCGCCGCTTTTCATAAAGCAAATCCTCGACGGACTCTTCATAGATACACGCCAGTTCCTTGCTGGTTGGCTGGTAGATGATGGTGATCTTGCGTTCGGTGAAGTCGATGCTTTTCAATTCGCCGGTTACAACGCGGGCGGCCTCGCGCTGCTCGACGGGAACAAGGGTTTCTTCCACGAAGGGAATGGTTTTTACATCGAAGGTGGCGAAGGAAACGTCTTGATCGTCGTGCAGGCTGAGTTTCCACTGGGCATCCGCCCGAGGTGACATGCCTTTGACAGCCTCTAACACCCGGCGGCGAATACGGTCATCCGGCAATATTGAAGCTAAGCCTTCAGTACTACGTGCCGAGACGTGCTCCATGACCCTGCGGAAAATACTAAAAGCCTTGCATGCCAAGTCCAAAGAAAACAGTTCACTCGCACCCCCAATAGCTACGGGCATGGCATAACTGCCGGGAACAGGCAATTGACAAATCAGTTGAAATCGCTGGCTAGTGGCAGCCGAAACCCTGGCACGTTCCTTGATGCCACGGCCTTCAACATGTACGCCGATCAATTCAAATGCACGCTGGGCATTCTCCAAAATCTGGACGAGAACTGTCGCGGGCACGACATGATCTTCGGGCGCACTACCTTCAATATGAAAGGCAAAGGAGGGTTTTTTGGGGAGAGTTGGCATAACGATTTATCATTATGGCTTCACGGCTTCGGAAGTTCAATGTATTTGGAGAACAAATCGGTACGTCAGTTTGTAGGCATGTGCAGAATCGACTTGTTCCGAAATCAGCAAGGTAGGGAACCACAATGAAAATCCAATCCATCTCTCGCCGAGAGATGCTTACTGCTTGTGAAGCTGAGCAACCCAGGCTTCTCCAGCCGGTTTGATCACATCCAGCACGAATGAAGGATAAAAACCAACGGCCAGAATGAGTGAGGCAAAGAGGATGGCAATGGCAAGTTCGCGCGGACGCAGGTCCATGGCATCCGCCACCACCGGATTAGTGACCGGGCCAAGGAAGGCGCGGCGGTAAAGACTGAGGAAATAG
>JAUYFW010000140.1 GCA_030690835.1 Sulfurimicrobium sp.
GGTCACCACGTGGCTGTCGGTCGCCATGACCAGACGGCCAGGGGGCGGGGTAAAGCAGGCCTGGTCGTTCAAGGGGCGCAAAAATTCGTTATCGAATGCAGCGACAAAAAGCTCCTCGACCAGTTGCGCCATGGCGCGCCCACCGCTGCCATGGGTCATGTCCACGCGGCCATGCTGCAGGTCCAGCGAACTGATGAAACGTCTGCGAATCTTGGTCATTTGGCACCTTACTGGTGTTTATGCAGGCTTGAGCTCAAGCGATTGGCAGCGCAAGCCGGGGAGGAGGAGAAGCCGCTGGTCATTGGTGAGCAATATGGCATCGAAATGAATGGCACAGGCGGCGATAAGCGCATCGGGCAGTTTCATGCAATGTTCACGGCGCAGAGTGATCGTGGTTTCGCGGATGGGCGCATCGAGTTCGATGCGATGCATGGTGACGAGCAATTCTCGACAACTTTGTTCCTTATCCGGCTGCATCTTCGGCCAGGAAAGCAGCTCGATTTCAGTGATGACCGAGTACCCGTATTGCCCTGACGGGAAAGGCTCTGCAAGACGATTATCAAGCAGATAAATCAGTGCATTGGTATCGGGAATGTACCTCATGTCCATTCGCTATCGCGGATGCGGCGTTGGTAGGCAACGGCATCTTCATCGAATTGCAGCACGCCTTGGAAACGTGCAAGGTCGCGCTCTGGATCAAGATTGGGCCAACTAACGGTGATGGAAGCCGCATTGGATTTAGTGGCGAGGTATTCCACAAAATCGAGTACTTCTGCCTTCCGACGTTCGTCCAGCCGATGAAGGTGTTCAAGAATGCTGGTTTCTATGGAGGTATTCACGATGTTCTCCTTCAGGTCAACATTGAGGCGACATTTTGCGTGATGCGGGTTTGCAATTCCAGTGCTTTGCTCGGATGATCGGCCAGATAGCTGATGACGGAGGATTCAAAGTGGACCTTGCGTTTCATGATTTTGATCCTGGTTCAGAAAACCGTGGTTTGTATCATGTTGTTCGTGAGGTTTGATTATTTGGATGTCAAGAATTTAATGAGTTTCCCGAACATCCGCCCAAGGCGATAGCTCAATGCTGGCTTCGTGCCGGCTAATTCGCCTCTGCGCTTGACATTGGATATGGCGCCTTGGATATGTTCCTCGGATTTGATATTTAGGATATTCGCCAATGCGCGAATGCTATCTTCTGTAACGGGTTCTGGCGGAACTTCTATCCTTCCGCCTGCCAGCGGGTGACGCTTATCAGGAATCTTCCATCCTTCTATTGGATTTTCGTCATCCATGACGGACGTCCACCAACAAGTGCAGAAACCTTCATATTCTGGTTTGTGTTGTTCGCATGGCCCGAAAGGGTAATCTGGCGCGTCCTCAAGACGGTAATGCCCGGCATATTGCTTGGCGAAAGCGCACTTTGTATCGTCCTTGGCGATTATTTTCAGACCGACTACAAAGGGCATTTCTCGCCACTGCATCAGGTCGCGTTCATAGGCCGCTCCATGCTGCGCCTCCACCGCAGTAGGGTTGTAACTGCCATTACCCAGCAGCACGTCCAATATCACTCGTTCCCGGTCACCAACCGGAAGTTTCCCAGCAATACTCCTGGCCATTTGCACGAAATCAGATGGATCGGCCTTCCTATTATCTACTCCGCACCAGGCGTCGCGCGGAAACACCTGATTGGCATCGAATTCCGCCCAAGCCCGGAATGCTTCTGAATATTTCTCGTCGTGGATAAGCAGGGCTAGCTTGGCCTCGATTTCTCCTTACTCTCTGCCGATGGATTCATGAATCTCGGAAGCAACGGAATTTCCTATCGACGTCCTACGGTATAAAGAACCACTGCTGTTTTGATTTTGCGCCCAACTCGGGTCTGTCTCTATGATGCGCGAAACCATTTCGGATTTCTTGCCGCCAACCTTGAGCCCGCGTTCCTTGAGGTGAGGCTTTAACTGGTCAATGGTGAATTTTTTGTCTATGACAACATCGATAGGCGCCGTTTCTATCAAGCCTTCTCGGGCGCATCGCAGAAGAACATCCGTTCCTTTTTCGCCTAGTTTTTTGTCCCAATAGTCGGAATAAGTGAGGTCGAAAACATCAGATCGCGTGGTTTTGACAAAAAACAGTCCGTGCACTTTTGACTTCTCAATAGAGTTTTGCATGACGGGATAGTATCCCGTTGAACTTCGCTTTTCAAACAAAAACAGCCTGATTAAGCCGCCTTCCGCGTAAACTTTACAGGTAGCTCCAGCTCCAAAATCTTGGCTCGCAGCAAGCCCGACTCGGGGAGCCGGTTATCGTCGAGCCTCCAGCGTCTACTGGCACAAAGCCGTGTCTCCAATTTACGCCAAACCAGCCATTCAGAATCGCCCAAGAAACCTGGGGCGATTCATTGATCCTGTTATTGCCCATCCCGGTACCGCCCATAAGTGTAATAAGCCGCACACGCCCCTTCCGATGACACCATGCACGAACCAATCGGATTATCCGGCGTGCACACGCTGCCGAACAGCCTGCAGTCCAGCGGTTTCTTTACCCCGCGGATGATGGCGCTGCATTCGCAAGCTTGATGGTCCGCCACCGATTGGTAAGTCAGATCGAAACGCTTTTCGGCATCATAGGTGGCGTATTTCTCGCGGATTTGCAGGGCGCTCTCCGGCACCCAGCCGAGGCCGCGCCATTCGAAGGTATTGCGCAGTTCGAACACGTCTTCCACCAGTCCTTGCGCCTTGAGGTTGCCGTCGCGCGTCACGGCGCGGGTGAATTCGTTTTCCACTTCGGCGCGGCCTTCGTTGATCTGGCGCACCAGCATCAGGATCGCCTGCATCATGTCGAGCGGTTCGAAGCCGGCGATCACCACCGGCATGTGGTATTGCGCGGCGAATGGCTCGTAGGGCCGGCTGCCGATGACAGTGGAGACGTGCGCCGGGCCGACGATGCCATCCACCCTGGTCGCGCCGCTGGCCATGATGGCGCTGATGGCCGCGGGGGTGAGCACGTGGTTGGAGAACACCGAGAAATTGGTCAGCCCGAGCTGGTGGGCCTGGCGGATCACCACCGCCGTCGGCGGCGTGGTGGTTTCGAAGCCGATGGCGAAGAACACCACTTCCTTGTCGGGATTTTCCTGCGCGATGTTCAGCGCATCGGCGCTGGAATACACCATGCGCACGTCCGCCCCGCCCGCCTTGGCCTTGAGCAGGCTCATGCGGTTGGAGCCGGGCACGCGCAGCATGTCGCCGTAGGAACACAGGATCACGCCGGGTTTGTTTGCCAGTTCGATGGCGTTGTCCACCCGCCCGATCGGCAGCACGCAAACCGGGCAGCCGGGGCCGTGGATCATGTGGATGTTATCGGGCAGCAGCGCCGGGATGCCGTAGCGGAAAATGGCGTGGGTATGGCCGCCGCAGAATTCCATCAGGCCGTAGCTTAGGTCGGGCCGCACTTCGCGTGCGATATCCGCCGCCAGCTTGCGCGCCAGAGTGCCGTCGCGGAATTCGTCGATGTATTTCATGTGGGGGAGGCGTCAAGCACAGCGCTGATTTCGGCGAACAGGGCCAATGTTTTTGCCGCTTCTTCCGGATCGAGGCGGTTGATGGCGTAGCCGACGTGGACGATGACGTAATCGCCCACCGCAACGTCGTCCACCATGGCCAGCGAGATTTGCTTGAGCACCCCGCCCAGCTCCACAATAGCCAGGTCGTTTCCCTGAATTTCGGCCACCCGGACCGGGATTGCCAGGCACATTATTTGATCCTCGAATTTGTGTCCTGATCGGTTGCAGCCAGAAAATCCGCTGGCGCCAGAATACGGATTTGCATGAACGGGTCGAGAACAAGAAGATCCTTGTCCCCGCTGATGATGTGACTGGCCTGGCCGTTCACCGCCAGCTCCAGAAAGCAATCGTCCTTGGGGTCACGGCAAGCCTGGATACGGCGCAGTATGGGGACGATTTCGACGATGCCGGCCAGTTGGTGGATGAATTCCCGGCGGTCAGCCCGGCTCACGTAACGGTCGAATTTGGGGCGGGCCAGCACGTTTGCCAGTTCGTCCAGAGTGGCTTCCGAAACCAGCACCCGGCCCAGCGTCAGCGCTCGATCTACCGCCAGTGCCGCCACGCTTTCGGGTAGCAGCAGGCGGCTGACCCAGGCGTTGGTGTCGACTACCAGGCGGAATTCAGTCATCGCTTGCGAGTAACTGGTTCAAGCCTTCTTCGGTCAATCCCTTGGCAAGCGCATCATGGCCCACACGGTCGCAAAAGCGCTGAAACTCGCGCACATTAAGCCGTGTCAGGCGTTCGTAATCCTGCATGGATAGCACGACGGCAACATTGCGTTTCTGGCGTTGAATCACAACCGGCTCGCGCAGGGCTGTGTCCAAAACGCTGGCAAGCCCCTGTTTGGCTTCTGTAGCAGAGATGGTGCGCATGTTGCTTCTCCTCGTTTGCGGTATGGAAGAAGAGTATAAAGTGTACAAAATAGACATTCAACACCCCGCGCACGGCCGGTTACAAATTATTTTGGAAATGGCCGTGCATCGCCACCCACGCCTGCCCCAGGCTCAGGCCGCCGTCGTTGGGCGGCACCTGGCGCGCCTCCAGCACCGTGAGTCCCGCCTCGCTTAGCCTGTCGCGCAAATTCCGGCTGAGGATGGCGTTGAGGAAACAGCCGCCGCCCAGGGCGACGGTTGAAATGCCGCTGCGCTGCGCGGCTTGTGTTACCCACGCCGCCAGCCCTTGCGTCAAGGTGGCATGAAACAGCGACGCGCCGAAGGCCGCATCGGGGTTGTCCGCCAGGGCGCCGAGCAGGGGGAGGAAATCCAGTGTGCCGTCAGCGGATAACGCATAGCCGTTGTGCCACGGCGCCACCGCGCCGTGACGTTCGGCCAGGCCCTCCAGCAGCATGGCCGCCTGGCCTTCAAAAGAAACGCCCTCCTTGATACTCAGCAGGCCGGCGGCGGCATCGAACAGGCGCCCGCAACTCGATGTGGGCGGCGTATTGACGCCCTGCGCCAGCATCTGGCGCAGCATGTCGGCGGCAGGCGTGGCGAAGCGCTGGCTGATTTCGTCGCCCCGGCCCAGCAGGTGGAGGGCGCTTGCCGCCATGCGCCACGGCTCGCGCGCGGCGCGGTCGCCGCCCGGTAGTGGCAGGTGCGCCAGATGGCCGAGGCGTTCGCAGCGCCCGCCTTCCAGTTGCAGCAGCTCGCCGCCCCAGGCCGTGCCGTCGCTGCCGAGTCCGACGCCGTCGAGCGCCAGTCCAAGTGCTGGCTCCTCTGCACCGTGTTCCGCCAGCACGGCGGCGATGTGGGCGTGGTGGTGCTGCACGGCCACGACAGGAATTCCGTGCTGCGCCGCGAATGCCGCGCCGAAGCGGCTGCTGTGGAAATCCGGATGCAGGTCGTGGGCGACGATTTCGGGCCGGATTTCCAGCACATCCATCAGGTGTGCGACTGTCTCCTCCAGCGCCTCGCAAGTGGGGGCGTTGTCGAGATCGCCGAGGTGCTGGGAGACGAAGGCCTCGTTGTCCCGCGTCAGGCACACCGTGTTCTTGAACCAGCCGCCGCAGGCCAGCACGGATGGGCCGGAATGGGGCAGGGTGATGGCGCGCGGGGTGTAGCCGCGGGCGCGGCGGATGAA
>JAUYFW010000144.1 GCA_030690835.1 Sulfurimicrobium sp.
GAGCAACCGGCTGCTCATGGCGAATATCAGGAATGATGTGGAAGGCCTGGACGAAGTGGCTCGATTGCTTGGTGAACTCAAGGGAGCCTGGGAACAGATCGGACAACAACCCAAAAGCGTTGCGCCACCCGTGGTGGAGCCCGCGGTTTCGGCCCGGCCCTCGATGAGCTACGGCAAGGCCTGAGGTGGAGCGCGCCGCCTGGATTGTGCAGCACTACCAAGCCGTGGCTCAGCTTGCCGGGAAGATGCTGGAAGCTGCCCAACAAGAGCAGTGGGATGAGTTGGTCGAACTGGAGCAACAACGCGCCGGGGTGTTGTCCGAATTGATGGCGGATGCCGCGCATGGCGCTATTCCCGATGAAGCGGCGGACCAGGTGGCCAGGCTGATTCGCGCCATTCTGCAGAAGGACGCCGAGAGTGCGCCTCTTGTACTTGCTTGGCAAGATGAACTAAAGAGCCTGCTCGGCAGCATGGGTGTCGAACGCAAGATTTCTCAGGCCTACGGCCCGTAATCGTATTATTTGGGGGCGTGTAAGACATGCTAGGCAGCAACCCCTTTCTCAATCATACGCAAGCACACCTGCACTTTGCCGTCGATGACCCGGTCGGCGGCCTGGAGCACTCTTTCCCCATTCTCCCCGATCATGGCAGCTCCAAACCCATGGAATACTGGGAAGATCAGTTGCACAAGAAACGCCCTCGCAAGCCCATTCCAAAGCCCGTTCCGGGAAATTCCCGCCAGGACGATCATCAGATTGATGATTACGCCTGAGTAAGTTTCATTATTGCCAAAGGCGCTGTTGTTGCGCACCAGATTCCTTTTCTTTCCCCTGCATATGTTCAATTAAATGTGTAGAATAAGAATGTAGAGTTATG
The DNA here is from genome assembly GCA_030690835.1 of Sulfurimicrobium sp. Lineage (GTDB taxonomy): Bacteria > Pseudomonadota > Gammaproteobacteria > Burkholderiales > Sulfuricellaceae > Sulfurimicrobium. The sequence continues at coordinate 877 of JAUYFW010000144.1, forward strand.
GTGCATTAGTGCTGAACTAATTGTAGGAGGTTTTATGGCAACGGTTGTTTCTCATCCTAGCGTCAAGGTGATTGGTGCCAATGGACAAGTGTCTTTGGGCAAGCGGTTTGCCGGTCGGCAGGTGCTTGTCGAGGAGCAGGAGCCGGGCGTATGGCTGGTGCGTACTGCTACTGTCGTACCCGATAATGAACGCTGGCTGCACGAACCCCAGAGTGCGGCTGACCTGCAAAGCGCGCTGGCTTGGGCGCAAGCCAATCCACCGGATGATTCAAATCTAAGCGATGTCCAGGAGAAGATGGGTGCTTAAGACAGCGCAAGATGCCCTGGTTAAGCTCGATCTGAATAACCCGGTTTTTCAAGCTCATCTGCTGACACTTCAAAAGCCAGAGCGACATGCTGCTCTGGAAACGCTCAACAAGTTGCGCCAGATGACTTGGCGACAGGTTTATCAGGACACCGGTTTGAAGTGGGAGAAGATTATGAGCGTCAAACCCCCGACAGGGGTGGATGCCATCTACTCACTACGCATTTCACAAGCGCGGCGTGCAACGGCTTACCGTGAAGGTGACTTTGTTCGCTTCCTGACTATTGCGCCTGACCACGATGCTACTTATGGAAATAAGTAAGGGGGGCCTTCCTCTTAGAACAGATATGTTTGCAGTGCCATTATCAATGTAGTGGGCGTTTAACCCATCCCCCTCCCAACCTCAGCCGACTGTGCCTGCGCGAGCATTGAGTTATACTCGCCGGCGGGAGAAAACCATGCTCGAAATTCTGATTGCCGTACTGATAATTTTCATTCTGCTGGCTTCGCTGTGGGTTGGGATCAAGCTCGGCGGGCTGACCCGCTCGCAACACGAACTACCAGATTACCTGGTCCAGATTCTCGAGGAGAAACACCGCGCCATGCTGACCGATCTGCATGACGGCCTGGCGAAGCAGGGCGACCGCATGAATCATGCCTTGCTTGAAAGCTCCGAGCGTCTGCGCGAAATTGTTGCGCAGGAACTGAAACTGACGCGCGACGCCATGCAGTCCCTGCAACTGGCGCAGAACGATAGCCTGGCGCAGACGCGCGAGGCCTTGCTGAAGCAATTGGCGGAATTGAGCGTGCAATTGCAGGGCAAGCAGGATGCCATGCGTGCCGAGGTGATAGCCAAGACCATGCAGACGCTGGCGGAGCAGGGCAGGGCGGACCAGGAGCTGATCCAGACCACCATGAAGAACAGCACCCAGCAGCTGGTGGCGACCATCGAGGGCCTGAGCAAGACCGTGGATGGCCGCCTGCAGGAGATCAGCGGCAAGGTGACGGAGCGCCTGGACGAGGGCTTCAAGAAAACCAACGAGACTTTCGCCAATGTCATGGCACGGCTGGCGACTATCGATGAGGCGCAGAAGAAGATCGACGGGCTCACCACCAATGTTGTCAGCCTGCAGGAATTGTTGGGCGACAAGCGCTCGCGCGGCGCTTTCGGCGAGGTGCAACTGGAAAACCTGATCCGCAATATCCTGCCGCCCACCATGTATGCCATGCAATACACGCTGTCCACCGGCAGCCGGGTGGATTGCGCCTTGTTCCTGCCCGAGCCCACCGGCACGGTGGCGGTGGATTCCAAATTCCCGCTCGAAAACTATCACAAGATGTTCACGCCGGGCGTCAGCGAACTCGACCGCGCCGTGGCGCAAAAACAGTTCAAGGCGGACGTGAAGAAGCATGTGGATGACATCGCCAGCAAATACATCATCGCCAACGAGACCTCGGATGGCGCGGTGATGTTCATCCCGGCC
>JAUYFW010000149.1 GCA_030690835.1 Sulfurimicrobium sp.
CGTCCCGGACAACCTCAAGTCAGGCGTCAAGCACGCCTCCTATTACGATCCCGAGCTCAATCCGACCTACCGTGATCTCGCCAGCCATTACGGCATAGCCGTGCTGCCGGCACGCCCGCGCAAACCCAAGGACAAAGCCAAGGTAGAGGGCGGCGTACTGATTGTTGAACGCTGGATTCTGGCGCGGCTGCGCAATCAGAGATTCTTCAGCCTGAGCGACGCCAACCGTGCCGTGGCCGAGCTGCTGGAATCACTGAATCAGCGCCCCTTCAAGAAACTGCCCGGTTGCCGCCACAGCGCATTCCTCGAAATGGATCGCCCGGCACTTCAACCCCTCCCGCAATGCCGGTACGAATACGCCGAATGGAAGACCGTGCGCGTCGGCATCGACTATCACGTCGAGGGCGATGGCCATTACTACTCGGTGCCTTACCGCCTTGCCCGCCAGCAGATGGAGATGCGCATGACGGCCACCACGGTTGAGGTGTTTCATAAAGGCCAGCGCGTCGCCGCACACGTGCGCAGCCCGCTCAAAGGGCGGCATACCACGCTGGACCCGCACATGCCCCCATCGCATCAGGCTATCGCCGGCTGGAATGACCAGCGCCTGCTCGATTGGGCGCAGCGTATCGGCAGCCATACCGAAGCCACGGTTCAAGTAATGCTGAGTGCGCGCAAACATCCGCAACAAAGTTACCGCGCCTGCCTGGGCGTGTTGCGCTTGGCCAAGCGCTTTGGCAACGAGCGCCTGGATGCGGCATGTGCTCGCGCCCTGAAGCTGAACGCGGCCAGCTACCGCAGCATTCATTCGATTCTCAAGAATGGGCTGGACCGGCAGAAACCGGCGCAGCCCACCCAGGCATCCCTGCCACTGGAGCACGTCAATGTGCGTGGCCCGGACTATTACCATTAACCACAGGAGACTCATCCATGCTCAATCATCCCACGCACGACCAACTTCACCAGCTACGCCTGTTCGGCATGGCGCGCGCCCTGGCCGAGCAGCAGGCATTGCCTGATATTGCGCACCTGCCCTTTGAGGAACGGCTGGGGCTGCTGGTCGAACGCGAAGTCAGCGAACGTGAATCCAGGCTGACTTCCAGCCGTCTGCGGCGTGCGAAACTGAAGCAGGCGGCGGTAGCCGAGGATGTGGATTACCGCGCGGCACGCGGCCTGGATCGTGCCTTGTTTAACCGGTTGCTGGCGGGTGCATGGGTGGCAGAACGCCAGAACGTGCTGATCACCGGCCCCACGGGCGTCGGCAAGACCTGGCTGGCTTGCGCGCTGGCCAACCAGGCGTGCCGTCAGGGCAAATCGGTGCTTTACCTGCGGGTGCCGCGATTGTTCGAGGATGTGGCGATTGCTCATGGGGATGGGCGTTACGGCAAGATGCTCATGCAATTCGCCAAGACAGATGTGCTGCTATTGGATGACTGGGGGCTGGCGTTGCTGACCGATGCCGCGCGACGTGATCTGCTGGAAATCCTCGATGACCGGCACGGCCATCGTTCCACCATCGTCACCAGCCAATTACCGGTGGCGCACTGGCATGAGTCCATTGGCGATCCAACGCTGGCAGACGCCATTCTGGATCGTTTGGTGCATAACGCGCATCAACTGGTTCTGACTGGAGAGTCCATGCGAAAACGCAAAAACAGTTTGACCCAAAAACAGGTTTCAGAGTAAAACTATAACCCCCGCGTCGCTACGCTCCGACTGTCCACTTTGCCGTGGACTGGCTGTCCAGTTTCAGTGGAATACGCAATTTGTTTTTCCTTAAGGTCAGAAAATAAGTAGTTCGTAAAACACACTTTGCGTTTGCAATACTGTGACTATACCGCAAACCAAACTCAAAGTGTGTGGTATTGGGCATGTCATTCGGAAAGACTCCGGGCATGCGCAACCCAACCCAAAAGTGTGGAGCGCAGCAGCTTTTTGCAACGAACATGCGGCGCATTCGACGGGGGAAACAACTGACCCAGGAGAAGTTGGCCGAGGCTGCTGAACTACACCCCAACTACATCAGCTCAGTCGAGCGGGGCGAGCGCAACATCTCGATTTGCAACATCGCGCGGATAGCCGCCGCGCTTGGGGTCGACATGGAAACCTTGGTTGCCGAAACAATCCCGGAAGAGAATTCATAACCGGCGCAGGCGCTGTGGGTTACGTTGCCACCAACTATTTACCAGCCCGCATAGATACGGGGGTAAAAGTGGTCTTCTTGGAATAATTTATCCCAAGAAGACAAAAAAATGAAAGAATCCACGAACAGTGATCCGAAGCTGCCCCTTTGATTTCCCAATCAAAGGGCTTCCAATGGAACTATGGGAACAGCCTTCGCCACAGCAACAGCGGCAGCCTTAACAGGAAGCCGAAGAACAGGCGCGTATGCATTCCGGTGAGCAACACGTTGTCGCGCAGATAATTGAAGTGCGATACGCCGCCGTCTTCCGGCCGCAGGTATTTGACCGGCGTCGCTATGTTGATCGGGCGTATGCCGCGCCAGCAGAGCCGCACCGCCACTTCGGTGTCGAAATCGAAGCGGCGCATCCAGCGACTGCGTGCCATCACATCACGCAAGGGGCGCGCCGGGTAG
>JAUYFW010000150.1 GCA_030690835.1 Sulfurimicrobium sp.
CATGTGATGCAGTCGCTGGTACTCACTCCCCGCCACGGTTTCGGCCATCTTCTCCATGTTGCGCCGACGACACTGGAACAGGCCATGAAGATAGAGGCGTGCAGCGCTCTCAACCGAGCGGGTGAGACTCTGGAAGCAGGGAAGATATGGTGTGAAGTGGGAATCGAAATGCGCGAGCGCGGATGCGACCAGCGAGGATATGCTATCGGGGTATTTGAGTTGACATCGTAATAATCAACTCCATAAATAATTACATTACAAACAATGTGTTGCATTATATCATATGACAGAAGCGGCTGTCTTGATTGTAATCTGACAAAGTAGAACTAAAATATCCAGTTTAATGGGTGCAATGCGATGTACTTATTGCACCTTGCCGTGCTCAAAATTCACTCCGCCCCCTCAGAACCGTGGTCTGTCCCCGGTTCTCGAGGATAGCAGATCCCAACTGGCGTCAGATTGGCCCCGGAATATCATTCCGCCTTTGCCGGTAACATTTGCGTCGAACTTGGTCGCTGTACGGAACCAGCTACCCTGAAGAAAATAGCCGATCAAGTCCCTCGGATCTTCAAATGCTTGGTCATGAGAATAGACAGGTAGGGTGGGCACAGTTTTATCGTGCCCACGCGGACAGCCAGTCGAAACAAGCGCCCTTCACGTTTGCCCCCGCTCGCGGGAGAGGGTTGGGGAGAGGGAGTTATTTCCGCGTGGGCACAAAAACGTGCCTACCCTATCCGACTCAAAATTCATCGTGCCTCCTCAAAACCGTGGTCTGTCCCCGATTTTCTTAGTCCCCGATTTTCTTAACAAAACAAATTAGACACGTTCCAAATGTTTGGATAGAATTTTCCCATGAGAACCTGCGACCACACCCGCGACAACATGGCCGACTTGCTTCGGCAACATGGCATCAACCCCACCCACCAGCGTATCGAGATTGCCTACGCCCTATTCTCGCATCAGGAGCATTTATGCGCTGATCAGGTGATGGCCATTGTCAATGCCAAGCACAGTGAAACTTCGAAGGCCACGGTGTACAACACGCTCAACCTGTTCCGCGAAAAAAGCATGATTCGGGAAGTGATCGTGGACCCGAGCCGGGTGTTTTATGACCCCAACACTTACCCCCATCACCATTTCTACAATATCGCCACCGGCGAACTCACCGACATCGACGTTGACGACATCGGACTCACCGGGTTGCCGCAGCTGCCGCCCGGCCTGGTGACCGAAGGCGTGGACATCATCGTGCGAGTGCGGCCAACAGCCATGTAGGTCGGGCTGCAGCCCGACATATCGGGATAAATCCCGACCTACAAAGCGCGCAGGAACTCCATGCGCAACTGGTCGCTGTCGCGAAAACAGCCGGTAAATGCCTGGGTATAAACGCGCTCATCGCCACGCCGATCCTCTCCCAGCAACAGACACAACTGCTCCGCCTCGATCACGCACGCCGCGCCTTTCGCATGGCCGAAACTCACCAGCGCCTCGGCGATGTCCCGCGTCATCCATTCCTGGTAAGTGAAGCGATGACCAATGGCGTCCACCAGGCGCGCGATGCGTCCGAAGCCATGCAACCTCCCGCCGGGGATATAAGCCACATGGGCCACACCACGGAACGGCACGAGATGGTGCGGACACACCCCGTGCACGGCGATGCCGCGCACCACCACCATGTCTTCGCGGGCATCCTCGAAGCCCTCGCCCAGTACCGTCGCGGGGTCAAGATCATAGCCGCCCAGCAAGCGCTTTTCCCACAACTCGCGCACGCGCCTGGCGGTCTTTCCGGTATGCGCCGAATCCGGCGTTACGCCGCACGCCAGCAGCAGATCGCTCACCGCCTTTTCGAATGCTTCGCCATCGAACTTCCCGGTGCGAGGAATACCTATGCCGCCGGGGGGCGGAAAGGCAAAACTATCGTGATCGCAGCAATCGGACATGGCGTGGCGCTCGTGAAATGGATGGCTCCACTTTTATCACGCACGCCAGCCGGATGTCAAAAGCGCTCAACGGAGATACCACCTGTAGAAATTCGGACTCTATGGGTATGGGTAACTGGCGTGTTCACGTCCAATCCCGGGATGCAGAGCACAACGCGTGTGCTGCCGCCAAGTCGAGCCGTCTTGAGGCAAATCCCGCGTAGAACAAGCGATCCGGAAGCACCCAGTCCCATTTTTCCGGCGTCCCCAAAGACTGTCGATCAAGAATTTCAGCCGGTTCCGGACAGGGTGTGACAGCAATTTTTTCCAGTGTTGCTTGCAGATCGGCAGTAGAAGCATTGCGAACCTGAATACAGATGCCCTGATTTTCGGCCTTCAACCCGTTAGCCCTCAGTAAGGCGGCCAACGCATCCTGCGTGCGGTCACCGCGCCAGACAAAGAGATTGACGCTCTTGCCTTCTTCCAGCAGCCGGTTTTTGACCAGTCCCAGCGCCGTGAAATCCTTTTGCGCATTTTTCAGCAAGCCTGTCGCTGTCGCATCCAGCCAAATCGGGCACTCATCGCCCGCCAGCAACGCCCTCATTTCCTCACGCACCCGGTCATGCACCGCTATGGCACCGCCCCGTGTACGTGGCAACCTGCCGGCAGGGGCGGGCGTCAGGTCGACGCGCCTTTTATCGTGATCGATTTCCGCAATGCACCAGCGCCGCCCGGCAAAAATCATCAATTCCCCGGCACAACGCCTGCGATCCAGCGGCAGCGTGCCCAACTCCTTGCCTTCATTCAGCAAGCGATATTCCTGGGAATCCGGAAAAGCCGCAAAAAAACTGAAATGGTTCACCCGCTTTTCACCCAGCGAACCATGCAGCAACAAGTGGTTTGCGTCCTGAAAAATCAGGTCGGCGGCCGCAAGTGCGCGTAGCAGCTCGATAAAATCCGCTTCGCTCACCCCGTCAAACGGCCCCGTTCTACACAGCGTCCGATAAGCGTCGGCGGCTGTAGTGCCATGCCGTTCACCAATCAGGCTCAACACCTGTTGCACCAGCGTGGAATAATGCAGCGCGCCTGTTTCAGGAGGCTCGTACCACTTGGCCAGAAACAGACGGATCACTGCAATGGCCTGCAGCAGATCGGGATATAAACCAGCCACGCAATCCGAATTTTCAGAGAGTTCCTCGACCGCGCAATATTGCCATAGCACCGCCGCCTCGTCTGCCCGGCGACCTGCCCGCCCAACGCGCTGGCACAGGCTGGCTACCGTGTCCGGCGCACCAATCTGCACCACCCCGCGAATGGCGCCAATATCGATGCCCATTTCCAGTGTAGTGGTACAAATGGCACTGACCGGCAAAGCGCCGCGCTTGAGGGATTCCTCGGTAATCTCTCGTTCACTCTTTCCCAAGCGGCCATGATGCGGAAAATAAGTGACCGGCAAACCCGCCGCCTCGCAACGCCGCCGTAGCGCATCGGCGTAAAACTCCACCATGCCGGTGCTGTTGGGAAAAATCAGATAATTGGCGCCACGCAGTTTCTCGAACAATTCCGCCGCAATGGCTGTGTGAGCCGCCACGTTGATATCGCTCGGAGAATTGGTCTGAATGATAGCCTTGAGCGCCAGTTGCAGCGATTTTTTGTCATCCGGGCTGACGATAATCCGCACCCCGCCACCCGAGCCAGGGCGCAAAAAATCCGCTGCCAGCCCCATGTCGCCCAATGTCGCCGAAAGCCCGACACGTTGCACTCGCCGCCCCAAAGCCACCTCCAGACGGTGCAACAGGGATTGCAACTGACGGCCTCGTTCGCTGCCGATAAAGGCATGCAACTCATCGACCACGATTGCTTCAAGCGCGCCAAACAGATGCTTCATATCCACGCCACGCCGAAACAGCAAGGACTCCAGCGACTCCGGCGTAATCAGCACCAGGCCACGCGGATCAGCCAGGAATCGCCGCCGGGGCGTCTCGCCAATGTCGCCATGCCATGGAAAAACCGGGATTTCCATCGGCTCACACAGCCGGCTCAGGCGTTCTTCCTGATCGTTAATCAGCGCCTTCATCGGTGCCACATACAGCACCACGCCACGCCCAGCGCCTTGCCACAAACGGGTCAGCAGCGGCAAAAAAGCCGCTTCCGTCTTGCCCGACGCGGTCGATGCGGTAATCACCACATCCTCCCGCCCATCCAGAATCAGCGGCAGCGCTTCCAGTTGCGCCGCCCGCAACCCCGTCCAGCCTTGCTCCCAGAGGCAGCGTTGCAGGGGCGGAGCAAGACGCTCGAAGGCATTCTGATTTTCTCTGTCAGTCGTCACTTTTCATGAGGCTCACCCGCCCCGCCTGCGCGGCTGGAAATTTTGCCCGGGCCAAGGTCAATGAGGATTTTGCTCACCAAACAACTCATCCAGCGATTTCGCATCCAGCACTTGATCGCCCCAGCTTTCCAGTTGCTCCAGACTCGCTCCAGCCAGGCGTGCCACAATGTCAGCCGGCAAGGCACCAAAGCGACGCGTCAATTGGCGTTGCAACAGCAACCCTTCGCCTTGCTGCATGCCCTGCTGTACTCCCTGCTGCACGCCCTTGCGCGTAGCTTCTTCAAACCAGCTTTCCATCCGTTCTGCCAACATGGTATCTGCCTCCATCAAGTCGTTTATTTGTTCGATTTCACTTGCGCTGGCGGGCGTCTTGCGGCGCAGCAGGCTTTTGATCCAGACGGTGAAGCTGCGCCGCAACTCTTCCAGTTCCGGGTCTTGCAGCATGTGGCCCAGCGCCTGGATCACTCGCCGCAGATCGTCCGGGGTGCTGCCGTGTTCCAGCCGGAAAAGTGCTTCGGTTGCGTTGCGCACCGATTCCGTGGGGTGGAGTTTCAGGCGCGCTTCGTCGGTGAGGTGGTAGATCATTCTCGGCCGGTAGGCTTCGAGGCCGCGCGGCGAGGGGGCGAACAGGTCGTTTATATCGCGCGCCGCGTTCCATTCCGGCAGGCCGTTATAGAGTACCAGCGGCAGGATCGGTGGGAGTTGGCCTTGCGCCAGTTCGCCCCGCTTGACCAAGTCCTGGGCGAGCAGCCCGACATACACCAGCATGCGCAGCGCCATCCAGGGATCGGGTTCGCTCTGGAATTCAAGTACCAGATAAACCCATAGCCAGCGATCTTTCAGCTTGACGCGCCAGACAACGTCGTCATGCCGCTGTTTGAGCGTCGCGCTGACATAGCTGGCGTTGATGCGCTCCAGGGTGGTGAAGTCCGCTTCGTCTATCCATTCCCCGGCCACATAGCCGACCAGCAGATCACGCACCATTTCCGGGTGCGAGAACAGCAGTTTGTAGCCGGTGTCATGATCATGTGCCATGGGCGGATTGTAGCGCAAAGTCGGGTTGGTCGGTTCCGCTGCGCTTGAGCCACCATAATAGCGTTCTGCCTGGTGGCAGTCGTCACCGTTGATGGCTCTCAGCGACAAAATCGGGCAATACCAGCGGGTTGGCACAACATTCTGAAATTGCATCATTTTGCCTGGCTGCAACAGGAGGAATCTCTGTTTCCTTATCCAAATCAGAGCGCAGGTCGTTTATGCGCTGTTGCACTTCGACCGGGGATGCCGCCGGACGATGAGCAAAGCGGGGTGAAGCCAGCAGTTTCAATGCCTGCGCGGCGCTGCTGTTTTCAGCGTTGGAGGACTGGGTTGCTTGTCCGCAGAATGTGCCTGGGCAACGGTATCGAACTCAATCGCTTGCATAAGTGAATCGCCTTTGGTTTTGTCGTGGACAATGTTTTCCCGGTCGCATCTGTAGTGCAATGCAGCCCCTTTCTTAATTATCGCGTTATTGCACCAGCACGACTGCCGTCTGCCAAGGCATAATCAACAGAAAACCATCCACGTTCGCCGTCGCGCTCATTGGCCTCCATGTACCGATCGCTCTGAAGCAGGCTCTCGTCCAGCAACACCAGCGGCTCGATGTCTGCAATGTCACCACCGGCGCTGACCACCACACCTTCATCGCTACCCGCCAGTGCAAAATATTTCCTGGTCACTGATGAAAAACGTGAGTCCATCGTCAATATTTCCAACTCGCGCAGCAAAAAAAGACTATGCGTCGCAACAATGACTTGTATGCCCATGTGCGCTAGAGCAACCAGAGCGTTGGCTGCCCAACGGATATAGGCCGGGTTCAAATTGGCTTCCGGCTCATCCCAAAACAGGGTTTCACCCTTTTCTGAAATGACCCCGCGCCGAATCAGAAGCAGCAATGTCGTCAGTTTTCGAAAGCCTTCAGCCATCAAGGGGCCTTCGGTCTGGCTGCCATCTTTTGCCACAAAGCTCAATCTTCCGCCATCCAGTACCAGTTTGCCACCCAGCTCATCCTCCAGTTCGCCCAGCACCCCTGTCGCCAAGGCAGGTACTGATGACAGTTCCGGGCCGCTCATGCTGCGTGCCAGATCACCATAAGTCGCGTCCAACTTGATTTCATAGCGATCCAGCAAGGCAATCAACCCCTCATAGAGAGACACGATTTCCTTGCTTGGAATGAACAGCGATTTGGGTACACAAGCGTTGACGGCAGCCGAATCGGGAATTCGGCTGGCGGTCAGTTCGGCGTTCGTGTTGAGCAGCGACACCTCCTGCGTGCGCTTCAAGGAAATGCTCCAATGCAAGCTCTCGGTTACCGAGCCAAACGGGAACTGGGCAAATTGCGCGGCATTTGCCTGGTCTTCGGCAGCCGTTGTAATGCGCAACGTAGGAATGAACGCTTCGACCTCCGCAGTCAACTGTGCTTCGTCAGCCTTGCCGCGCCGAATCAGGTTATCCAGCTTGACGGGCTGAAAAAGACCCTGCAACCGCTTCTCAAAATACGCCTCAGCCCGATTTTTGTTGAGTGCCAAAGGCTTGTACATCAAATCTGGCCAGGTACGGTTCATCAGATAAGCCGCTTTGAGCAACTGCGTCTTGCCCGTGCCATTCTGACCCACGATCACATTCAAACCAGAGCAAAACTCCAGCCGGGCATCGGCAAAAACAGTAAAGTTTTTCAGGTAGAGCGTTTTCAACATCGTCGTTCTCTTTAATTCTACTTTGTCAGATTCCATCACACTCCGATGCTGAGAGGATAACAGCCTGTTTTCTGTAAGCAAACTCCCTGGCGACTTGTCGTCTTCGATGTCGATCCTCGATGGACGCGACGAGATCGGCATCCGTCTCGATCTTGCACGGCAGTTTATGGCGCATGATTTCCACCAGATCGTTGCAGGACAACAGTTCTGCGGTATCGCGGTTCGCCATGCGCTCCTTGGCCAGAAACATCAGCGCCACCATGACCAAGGCCATATGGTGATGCCACGCCTGCCAGCCCCGGACCTGATAGTCCGCCATGCCACACGCCCCCTTGGCATCCTCGAAGGCGCGCTCCACGAAATGCCG
>JAUYFW010000151.1 GCA_030690835.1 Sulfurimicrobium sp.
GGGTTTTACCCTGATCGAAGTGCTGGTGGCGCTCGCCATCCTGGCCATCGCCCTGGCCGCTGCCGCGCGCGCTTCGAGCATGTCCATTTCCAACAGCGACACGCTGAAACAGCACCTGCTGGCAAACTGGGTAGCGCAGAACCGCCTGGCCGAACACACCGCGCGCCATGACTGGCCGGATGTCGGAACGAAATCGGGCGACACGCAGCAAGGCGGCCTGCCCATGCGCTGGGAAGAACGCGTCAGCGCCACCCCGAACACCCGATTCCGCCGCATCGAGATCGTTGTCTACCCGGCCAGCGCCCCGGATCATGAAGCGGCGCGCCTGGCAGGGTATCTCGCATCACCGCAGGGTGCTAATAAATGAGAAGTAATGGGGGCGGCTTCACCCTGATCGAACTGCTGGTCGCGCTGGCGATATTCGTCGTCATGGCGGCAACCGCCTACCGGGGTTTGAGCGCCATGCTCGATGCCCGCCAGCGCGTCGAGCAGGAAAACCACAAATGGCGCAGCGTGGCGCTATTCTATGCGCGCCTGGAAAATGACCTGGAAGCAGTGCTCGACCGCCCGGTGCGCGGCACGGCTGACCTCGCCCTCCCCACACTGGTGGGCAACGCGCTGGCCATCGGTGAAGACGATGCGCAACTCGCCTTCACGCGGAGCGGCTACGCCGGGCAAGCCGGCAGTTTGTCCGCGGCGCAGCGGGTTGGTTATCGCCTGCATGGCGAAACGCTGGAATTACTGACCTGGACGGCGCTGGATCAAGCTCCGCGCAGCCGCCCGGAAATCAATCCGGCGCTGAATGACGTCAAACAGTTTGCCTTGCGCTACCTCGACCGCAGCGGCAACTGGCAAATGCAATGGCCGCTGCCGGGCCAGAATCCGGGATTGCCAACCGCGCTGGAGGCCAGCATCACGCTGCGCTCGGGCGAAACCGTGCAACGGATTTTCGCGCTGCCATGAGTGGAAAACAGCGCAGAAAACAGCGCGGCGCGGCGGTGATTACCGCCCTGTTGATCGTGGCGCTGGCAGCCACCACGGCCTCGTTCATGATGTGGCAAAATTATTTGTGGCTGCGTCAGGTAGAGAATCTCGACGCCCAGGCCCAGGCGCGCTGGACCGCCCGCGCGGCGATCAACTGGGGCCGCGCAGTGCTGGAAGAAGACAAGCGCGACGTGGACCACAACGGCGAGCAATGGGCCACGCTGCTGCCGCCACTCGCGGCGGAAGGCGGCAAGGTGGCAGGGGCGATACGCGACGCTCAGGGGCTGTTCAACCTCAACAACCTGGTGCGCGACGGCAAGGTCAGCCAGGGCGACGTGGTGATCCTGACCCGACTGATGATCGCGCTCGAAATCGACCCGAATCTGATCAACGCGCTGCTGGACTGGATGGATGCGGATAGCGAAGTGACCTATCCGGGCGGCGCCGAGGACATGCAATACCTGGCGCTCGATCCGCCTTACCGCGCCGCCAACCGCGCGCTGAACGATGTCGATGATCTGTATCGGGTACAGGGATTCCGGCAGGAACAGATCGAGCGACTCAGGCCGTTCGTGGTAGCGCTACCCCTCGCCACCACGATCAATGTCAACACCGCCCCCGCGGAAGTGCTGGTTGCCCTGTGCGCCGGCCTGCCGCTGGCGGAGGCAAAAAAGCTGGTCGAACTGCGCACTGACGGCCACTTCAAGGACCAAGCCGATTTCCGCAAAAATTTGGCGGAGGGTATCCAGTTGCGCGACGAGGATTACAATGTCAACAGCGGTTTTTTCATCGCTACCGCGCGAGCGCGCCAAGGGCGTGTGCAAACGGGTTATCAAGCCCTGCTGGAGCGTCTGGCGGAAGGTAAAACAACAATTGTGTGGCTAAAACAGATCGAGGAATGATGGCGCAACTGGAAATTCACATCCCGGAAAACTGGCCGCCCGACCAGCAGGAAGAGGCCGGCAGCGAAACGTTATTCGCCTGGCTGCTGCGCGGCGAGGATGGCAAGCTCATGCGCGGCGGGCAAGGCGCGCTTGACGCCATGCCGCCAGCCGCGCAATGCCACATTGTCGTTCCCGCAAGCCGGGTGTTGTTAAGCAGCGTGCAACCGCCATCGCGGAACCGCAAAAAATTCATGCAAGCCCTGCCCTATGCGGTTGAAGACCGCATTATGGCCGATCCGGAAAGCGTGCATGTCGCGGCAGGCGAGGAACACGAGAATGGCGAAATGCCGCTCGCCATCGTGGATCGCGCATGGCTGCGCCAGGTGCTGGACAGCCTGCGCGGCTGCGGTCTCAAGCCTGTGCGCGCCGAAGTTGAAACGCTGCTCGCACCGTGTAAAACAGGTGTATGGAGCCTGATCTGGCGCGGTAATGGCGGTTTCGCGCGACAAGGTCCGCATAGCGGCATTCCGCTGGACGGAGGCGATGCGGACCTCCCCCCGGCAGCACTCCAGTTGGCCGTCAAGGAAGCTGCGGACAACCAGCCCGCTTCGATACAGCTCTACCTCGATGGCGCCAGCGCGCCGGATCTGGGCGCATGGTCATCCGGCCTGGGTGTTCCCGTTACGGCTGGTGGCGATTGGCAGTGGCCGGCCTCGGCAGAACATGGCATCAACCTGCTGCAGGGCGAATTCGCCACCGGGAGCACGCGCGCTGACTGGCTGCCGCGCTTGCGTCCGGCACTCATACTGGCAAGCTTGGTAGTGAGTTTGCACGTGGCATTCACGCTTGGCGACTGGGCCATGCTCAAGTTTGAAAAACACCGCCTGACCACGTCCATGGAGCAAAGCTTCCGCAAGGCATTCCCCGACGCCAAGGTGATCGTCGATGCGCCACTGCAGATGAGCCGCAACCTGGCCGAGTTGCGCCACAGCGCGGGCATGATGGAGCAGAACGATTTCCTGCCCCTGCTGGCCCAGGTTGCGCCCCAGTTGGGCACCGAAGCACGGCTGCTCGGTCTTGAATACCAGCAGGGGAACCTTAAAATCAGGCTCATCCTGCCCAATCCGGCCGCTGTGGGAAGCCTGCGCGCCAGCTTGCCGCAAGCCAGGTTCACGCCTGGGAACAGTAGCCCTGCCGGCCAAGAAGCCGAATTAACAATAGGCAAATAAGCATGAAAGAAACCACATATACCTGGTGGCGGCAACTCGCCCCGCGTGAACGCCAACTCATCGCATGGGGCGGTGCCGGCCTGCTGGCCGCATTGTGCTACGCCTACCTGTGGCAGCCCATTACCGTGGAACGCCACAAGCTCCGCGCAACCCTTCCCCAGCTCAGGGAAAATGCCGCACAAATGCATCGCCAGGCCCAGGAGGCCGCACAACTCAAGGCATCCGTCACTCCCGCGCCACGAGGTGAAGCGATCAAGTCCGCTATTTATCAAGCGGCTAAGGAAGCTGGTTTGGACAACAAAAACTTGCAGCTCAACCTGCTCGACGAAGGACGTGCCAATATTGCCTGGGCAACGGTTTCATTTGACGCCTGGACAGTGCTGGTGGCAAATCTGCAAAAGAATCAAGGCATACGGCTGGAATCATGCACCATCGAAGCATTGCCGGAAACGGGCATGGCTAGCGTGCGGGCTGTTGTAACGGCGGGTGCGTAGTTTTTATTCTGTTGGCACCGGTCTAGAAGCGATCAGACAAGCCTATTTGTGCCGGTTTAATTTTGACCAGGTAATCCTGCCGCACACGGGCCTATTTAGGATTGATGGTGAGGGTCAGCCACACCATGGAAGAGGTCCGGTTGACCGGATTGGTGCCATGCAGAAATTGCTCCGACCGGTCGGCGATTTCCTGATGGCGCCCCCCCAGGTTGGTGCCCACCAGTGCTATTTCCAACGGCGTGCCACCGAATTTCACGCTATGCGCAAGGCGCGCATCCAGCGTGGTGTAGGCACTGGACACGTACTGGCTCATCGGTACAAAGCCGGTGCCGCCGGCCATCGGGCCCATGCGCAACAGGCTGAGGGTGCTCGACCACCTGTTTCCCCAGTCCTGCAGCCAGCTCAGACTGGCGCTGTAGGGCGCGGTCATCTGGGTGACGGAGGCATTGCTGCAGGAACGGTCGATCAGGGTGTGGCTGAACAGCAACTGTGTGCCCGGCAGGGGCCGGCTGTCGAATTGATATTCCAGCCCACGCAGAGTGACCGGCGTAGTCATGTTTTCATAGCGCGCGGAAGGCAGGGTTGCGGATAGTAACGGGGCGGCAAATTCGGGCCGGGATACCCGGGCGATGTAATTCTCGATCCGTTCGTTGAACAAGCGCAGATCAAAGCGCGTATTCCAGGCCTGAAGCTGGCTCAAATAGCCTATCTCCAGGCTGTCGATATGCGGTGCCTGCAGATCGGGGTTAGGCAGGTAGGGCTGAACCAGCAGCGTTCCTTGATAAACTGCGCGCACATCGCCATAGCGCTCGAACAGGGTGGACTGGCGCCAGGCGCGGGCATAGCCGAAGCGCAGCGTATCCTGGGGCGTGACTTTCCAGTTGGCGAAAAGGCGCGGCGAGATATGCGGCGCATCGTTGTCGAACTTCTCCGCCAGGGCGCTGACATTGAGGCTCCACGCCGGCTTGAAGCGCCATTCCGCCTGGCCGAACAAGCGGGCAAGATAGGAGCTCTGGTTGGCAGCGCTATAGTAGAGAAAAGGCGACTCCACTTGGTCATGACGAGCCTCCACGCCCCATACGACCCGCAGCGTATCGGACAAGGACAGGCGATGCTGCAGCTCCAGGTTGTCGCGCACGCTATTGCGGTTGCGGTCGAGCGGCACCGCATTGATGCCGTATGCCGGCGCCGAGGCGGCCCATTCATCGCGGGCCCGGTCCTGGTTGCGGTAGTAGTGCAGCAGCCACTCCTCGCCGGGCGTGGGCGTGTGCCGCCACTGCAGGTGCAGGGTGGCGTTGAGGCTGTCCGAAGCGCGTTCGCTGTTGTTATTGTAGGTCGAATCGGGGTAGCCCAGCTCGCGGCTGCCGCTGCTGGCCGCCAAGCGGAACATGAGTTCGTCATGGTTACTGATACGCCTGTCGGCACGTAGTGAGGCGAGCGTGAAGCGTTTTCCGTCATGCAGTCCGGCAAAGCCCTCATCCTGTTTGAACTCTGCATTCAGACGCAGGCTACCCGTTTCTGAAACATCGCCCAGTTCCAGCCCCACATCCCCGATCGCGGACGACCCCGCGCTGACGGATGCTTTCGCGCCAGACGCATCAGCGCTGTGGCGCGTGATGATATTGATCACGCCGAGGAAGGCATTGGAGCCGTAAGCGACAGAGTCGGTGCCGCGCACCACCTCGATGCGTTCGATTTCGTCGATGGTGACCGGCAGGCCGGCCCAGTCCACGCCATCGAAATTGCCGGGAGAATAGACGGAGCGGCCATCCACCAGCACCTGCATCCATGATGGAAAATCATTGCCCAGGCCATGGTAGGTCACCCAATGCGAGCCGCCCCGCTCCTGTCCGACCTGCATGCCCGGCACCAGTCTTAACAGCCGCGGGATGTCGCGGTAACCCGTTGCCCGAATCAGCTCCCGGTCGATGACAGTCACCGCGGCCGGCGCTTCGTTGAGCGGCTGGGGCAGCCGCGAGGGCGTCAGGACGATGGGCAGGGCCATCAGGAATTCCTGTTCATTGGACGCGATCACCGGCAACTCGGCAGCCTGGGCCGTGCCGGCAGAAAGCGCGGCAAACAGCAGGTGGAACAAGAGCGGGAGAAAATAGCCGGACACGGGCGCAAGCAGCGGGGACGGAGAAGACGACGTCCAGTGCTTGGAGCCGGGAGTCATGTCATGGTCTTGATGGAAGCGGGAAGAGGCCTGCACGCAATGGAATCCGAAAGAACGCTGTTAGGGCTCGTAAATGAATAACTTGAACATACGCTGGTGCCGTTTTGGGCGCAGGCCAAGGCGCGAGACGTGCGGTTGTGTCATTCACAACAAGCGGCTCGCAACGCGGGCATCCCCCAAAAACGGCACCAGCCCGAAGGGTTGCTGTGTATTCGGGCGTCTGCGGCGTTGCGAAACTTGGCAATGGAATAACCATTGCCCGCGTCTCGCGCCTTGCATCCATCCCGAATACACAGCAACGTATGTCCAAGTTATTCATTTACGAGCCCTAAAGGCAATCGCCCCGGCCAGGATCACGGACTGGGCACTTTTGCCTGGGCGGCGCAGAATGCCGACACTTCGTCCAGCACCCGACTCACGGCACGGTTGGATGCGAGCACGCCGCCATACGGATCTTCGCTGGGCGCGTTTTCCGTCACATCAAATTCCCGTGTCGCCAGCACTTTCCGGGCCGCGACATCGATCAACTGTACTCGCAGGGTAAAATGCACTCGGCTCGGCGCTCCCATGAATTCCTGCTGCAGGCGCACGATTTCGCTCTCCAGGCGCAACTGCGCCACCACTCCGCTGCGCGGCGTGACCACGGCACCGAAAGCGCCACTGGACTCCGCGGCCTGAATCAGAAGCG
>JAUYFW010000152.1 GCA_030690835.1 Sulfurimicrobium sp.
CCTGAGCAAAGTCGAAGGATCAAGTCTTACGCCGGCTTTGACAGCCCCGCCACGCCTTGAAATTATTATGATTACCCGAAAGCAAAATTTCCGGTACTTTGTAGCCCTTGCCCCCAGAAGATTTTTTGCCATTAGGGTAAAAAATTTCCGGCCGAGTATACTGAGGATATTCTACATTAAACTCTTTACTAACAGTATCATACTGAGAAAACGACTCGTCTCTGACTGACTCTTCTTTGCCCACCACACCGGGCACCAGTCGGGAAACCGCATCCACTATACAGGCGGCCGCCAGCTCCCCACCAGTCAAAACAAAATTTCCCAAAGATATTTTTTCATCAACAAAATTATCAATTCTAGCGTCAATTGATTCGTAATGGCCAGCAATCAATATCAATCTTTTATATTTGGCCAGACGCTTGACCTCATTTTGATCAAAAGTTTTTCCTCGAGGTGACATCAATATCACTCTGGTCGATTTATTTTTTCTAGGATAGACTTTTTTTAAAGTTTTATACACTGGCTCAATTTGAATAACCATACCGGGTCCACCACCATAAGGAGTGTCATCTACCTTGTGATGCTTATCAGTGGATTGTTTGCGAATATCGTGAGTTTTGATAGTAATTAATTTTTTTTTCTGCGCCCGAGCTAAAATAGATGAGTTAAAATAACTATCTAGACTATTGGGAAAAATTGTCAGAATATCAAATTTCATAATTATTTTATATTGTTTAAATCTCTATTTAAAACAATGGGTCTCATTGCTTTAATTTCATCAGTATAAAGCATATCTGGAATATCTTGCCAAAAAAATATTTTTTTAGCAAGTATATGAGCAAAACCCATTTCCAAAAATACACTACCGCCGATATAATTTTCTATACCTTTTTTCTCATAATTTAAAGCTAAAATTGCGTCAGATTTTTTTATCTTTTTATAATGGTTAATAATTGCATTATTTCTTATAGACCTTTTCGAAGCAGTCCCTAATTCTTTTTCTTTTTTTATATCTGACAAATCCAAAACACCAGACAATATTTGTTCAGCAGTGTGTGGTAAAAAAACTTCGTGCCCTAATGCTTTCAACTGTTCGGCAACTTCTCCTATTTCTTTGGTAAAATCTAAACTACTACAAATGGTTATTTTCATAAATTCAAGATACTACAAATTTTTAAAAAACGAAAGACCCCTTGGGCTTTTGGCTTTTGGGGTCTTTCGAAATTTTCTATGTACAAAATTATAATTTTAGATCGTCTACATCGGCTGAATCGTGAGATTCCTGAGGACGAGCAACGTGGCCTTCTTTTTCTGGTTCGTAAACTTTCAAGTTTACATAAGAATTATTTTTGTTGCCAATGATGCGCAACAAAGTGCGAAGGGAACGAGCAGTCTGTCCTTGCTTGCCGATAATCTTACCCATTTCTTCTGGGTTAACCTTTAAGGTTAAAAGAACGCCTCTTTCGTCGATGTTCCTTTCAACAACTACGTCTTCCGGTTTGTCGACTAAAGCTTTAACAATCATTTCTAAAAATTCTTGATCCTGCATTTCTTTATTGGT